>NZ_JAGJBZ010000005.1 GCF_020010925.1 Streptomyces griseiscabiei
CGTCTGGCGCTGCTGTCCTGCCACGGTGGCTGCGCCCATGACGAGGATCACCTCCGGCTCCTGGCGGCCGATCTCGGCGGCGGTCGCCCGATCGGGTCGCAGGACGGCGCGGTGCTGCCTGAGCGGCTTCCGGCTGTGCCTGGCATCGAGTTCGGGCACGTGGACGGGCGCACGGTGCTGGAGCGCGACGCGTCCCCCGGATACGCCAGCTCCACCACCTACATCAGTTGGGCTGCGCCGGCCGACATGACGGTCGTGACCGCGCTCCTCGCCCACGCGGTTCGCCTCACGGGTCACTGACGGGCGGCCTTCGCCTGGCTGGTGCCCGAGCCCACCGGCGGATCATGTGGCGCGCCGGTGGGCTCGGGCTCCCGCGCGCCAGGGGACACCACGAGTGCCCCGGCGAGGGGTTGTAACGGAGGTTCGCCGGGGCGCGGCACCGGCCGGTACCGCGGGCTGTCAGTCAGTTCGCGTGGGTCTGGAACGTCCACCAGCCGTCGTATCCCGCCGGCGGGTTCTCGTGGTTCGCCAGCAGCGGGCGCAGGATCTCCAGGTGCTGTTCCATCAGGGCGGGCTCCTGGGCGCCCCAGTACCGGGTTCCGTCCCAGCGGCCGAGGCACTCGCCTCCGTGGCGGCCGTCGAGGTCGGCGGTCAGGATGGCGCGGGGATCGTCGAGGTCCACCGGCTCGCGCATGTACTGGCGGAACAGGCTGAGCGTGCCGATGCAGGCCCGGTCGACGCCCTTCTGCCGGCGAATCCAGAGCGCATTGGCCTGTCCGTGGAGGTGGTAGTAGGGGTTGCTGTCGCCGTGCTTGACCTGCCTGGCGGTCACGGTGGACAGGTCGATGGCGAACGGCTTGCGGGAGATCAGGAACCGGGTCTCACGGATCATGCAGGGTTTCCTTGTCGCGGGAGGGGTGGGGGCGAACGCGGTGCGGGGCGCCGCCGCTGATGGTCGACGCCCCGCACCGTGGGGTGTTCAGTCCGTGGGGTTGGGCACGGCGGAGAAGACGGCGAGCTCCAGGGCGTACAGGCGCTCGCACTTGGGGCAGGTCACTTCCTCGCCCCATTCGGGCAGGTCGAACCAGGAGCGGCAGGGCTCGCAGTGCACCGAGTACTTCTTCAGGCCCGCCGTCGCGAGGTTGGCCTTCAGGGGGATGCGGGCGACCGCCTTGGCGGCGCCGCGCAGCCGGTGCACGAGCAGGCTCCGGAGTCCTTCGTCGTCGGGGCTGTTCGGCCTCATGGGGCTGATCCTCATCGACAGCTTGAAGTCGCGCTGGGACAACGGCATGTGCAGCTCCTGGGTGTGTGGCGTGGGTGGTTCGCGATGGGGTTCGGGCGGGAGCGCCCGGAGAGGGTGGTTCTCAGGTGGTGGGGGCCGGGGCGACGCGCTCGACGTGCGCGAAGACCACGGTGTCGGCGGCGTAGTTGTCGAAGCCGCGCTCGCCGACGTGGAGGGTGAACTTGTAGGTGCCCGGCGCGACGTCGACGACGGTGTAGTGGCCGAGGCGCTTGTCCTCCGGGGTGCCGCCCTTGGCCTTCCAGTCCTCGAAGTCGGCGATCGAGTACGCCCACAGGTCGGTGCAAATCCACGCCAAGCGGTCCTCCTCCGGGAGGGAGGGGACATCGTCGTCGTCGCGGATCGGGGAGGCGACGATGTAGCTGTTCTCCCCGTCGCGGTACAGGCCGGGGCAGCTGTTGCCCACGGGGCCGTAGGCGCAGCCGAGGGCCGCCATGGCCTTCACGACCTGGGCCTTGCCGAGGGCGGTGTTGTAGGAGGCGCCCGCGTCGATGTCGACGTCGTAGACGTCGCGCAGGTCGTCGGTGACGATCAGCTTCCCGGACGGCACGTCGAGGGTGATCTCCGTGGTGATGCCCATCGGGTAGGGGCACGGGTCCTGGACGTGGACGGCGCCGTCACGCAGTACGTAAACGGGCCGCTCATCACAGGTGGCGCAGCGCCAGTGGACGCCCGCCACAAGCGGCTCCTCGCCGGGTTCAGCGAAGACGATCACGTCGTCGGTGCGCTTGGGCAGGAGGTCGTGGCCGTTGGTGTTCAGGGGCATCCGGTTGGACATGGTCGAGGGCTCCTTGGCGGGGTGGGTTCGCATCGGCTCGGCAGGGCGTGTTGGCTCAGAGGGCGGCCGCAGTCCCGCGCCAGGGGCCCGGGGTGCGTTCGGCCTGTGATGTGAGGTGCCAGCGCCGGGCGTCGAGGTGGCACCGGTAAGCCCTCTTCTCCTGCTCGGCGCCGTGGTTGCTGAGGCGGTCGAGCTGGATGCCCACGAGCAGGTGCAGGGCGCGCCACAGGGTCGGCTGCGCACCCTTGCGGCAGCGGCACTTGGAGCTGCTCACGGCCCAGCGGGGGGCATCGAGCGGGAGGCGGGACGAGGCGATGAAGTGGACGAGGCCAGCGCGTCGAACGCGCAGCCACTCCGTCCATCCGTCGTCGACCGAGCCGATCACGTAGAAGCGGGTGACCCAGCCCTTCTTGAGCGTGTAGCGGGCGGTGGCCATGACGGCCGCTCCTCCTCGCCGGCTGCCCTCGATGCGCGCCGTGCCGTAGTCGCGATGCCAGGAAAGTTCCCATCCGTGCCGGGTCATCTCGACTGCGAGGTCCTCGAGCGAGGTCGGGAACGGGGCGTCCATGAAGGTCTCCGGGCGGTCGTGGTGGGGGCGGGTGCTTGCATCACCCGCATTCACTAATTTACTCCACCCCCCTCTTTGTGTCAACTTTTTAGAGTCATCGAAGGCTGTTCGACGTGCGGCGCGTGACGCTAATAGATTGCCCACAACCCCTTCATGGGGTAATTTTGCAATGCATCGCGGGGCGCTGCGTCCCACATCGACTCACCACGGAGGCTCGCCCTGACGGCACTCATATCGCTCGACGCTCACGGCCACCTGTCCATCCCGGACCTCGCCGCGCGTTACTCCTTCGAGCGCCAGGACGGCGCCGACGCGGACTGGCGGACCCTGGAGCGGTACACGATTCCGGACGGCACGCTCGCCGGAGCGAGCACCGAACTCGCCGCGGCTGTCCTGCTCCACCAGGACGACAGCGTGGCCACCCTCCTGGACGACGGCACGCTGACTCTCTATGCCGACCACGTCAGCTTCCGGTTCACACCGGTCGACGGCTGGGAGCGGATGACCCCCGCCCACACCCTCGCAGCCCGCTACCGCGTCGAAGCGACCCACGCCGGGCGCGGCACCTGGAGCACGAAGGACGCCCTCAAGGAAGAAGCCTCAGCCGACGAGGTCCAGGGCCTCACCCATGATGCGCTGCGGATCGGCAGCGACGTCTCCGTACACACCAGCGGCGTCCTGATCATCGAGACCCGGGCCGAGGGCATGGCCCTGCGGCTGACACCCCTCCGCGCAGCGGACAGGATCCCGGCGGGCAGGATCAGCATCAGCTGACACCTGGCCACCCTCATGGTGTCACGCTCGCCCCCTGGAGCCCCCACAAACGCCCCTCCAGGGGTGTTTGTGCAGGTCAGGGCTGTCACGCACGTGAGCGTGACACCCGGCGTGACAGGGCGCGTGACACCCGGCGCGACGGCATCCGGCCGCCTTCCGGCGCAGCGCTCCGTACCTCTCCGACCGATCCGACCATGGCTCCCGCCCAGCGCCGCAGCCTGGAGCACCCGGCGGAGCGCCGAGGGCATGGGACTCCGGACCGCCCCGGCAACAACCTCGGTGTGCGCGGTTCCGAAGCGGCCCGGCGCCCCCGCTGGTGGCCTCCCATCCGGCACGCGGCAGCGGCCTGTCCGACGACATCGTGGGCGAGGGCGCGCGCCCTCGGCTTCCGTCACCTCCCTGCGGTCGCAGCCAGGGACCGTCACGACCGAGGCGCCGAACCCGCCCCACCCGGGACGGCGCGGGAGAACAGATCCTCGGAGGCGACGGACGCGACAGCTCGGCCTCCTCTCCGCCTCGGCGGGCCAACAGGCAGTCGACGAGCCGCAGCGCGGCGCCGACCCCGTCATGGAGCCGACTGCACCTTGCCCGCCGACTCGCCGCGCGCACCGCAGCCGTTCGGAAGGGGGACACCACTGCCCCCTCCCTCCAGCTTGACGCTTAAACGTTGACCCGACCCCGCCGCGAGGGTACTTTAGTGATCTCCGAAGGCTGCTCACTTGTCGAGCCGCATACGCGCCCCCGGCCGCCGCGCCGCGCCGCCATTCCCCCCTGCTTACACAAGGAGTTCCACATGTCCGCCGCGAACCCCACCGACACCCCCGTGGATGAGCGAGGCGGCTCCGACACCGAGGATCGGTGCCACGACCTCGTCGAGGGCTACGACGAGGACGGGCCCACCGCCTACGAGTGCGGCGCCCCCGTACGGCACACCGAAACCGGCTACGGCTGCACACGCGGCCACTCCTACACCTATGCCGCACACCGCGAGGCCGAGGGCTGGGACTACGCCAGCGACCCGGTCGAGGCCGAGCTCCTGGGCCACGCCGGGGTGATCGGAGTGCGGCCCGGCGACGGCCGGCCCTGGCTGTAGCTCCGCTCCCCCGCACCCTCAGCACACACCGGCCACCCCTCCACGGAGGAGACCCGGACATTCACCGAACCCTGATCGAGCCCCGCTTCACCATCGGGTGCGGCCACCCCTGAAAGCGACGCCACCCCCGATGGAAGGTGGCGGATCTGCGCGGCGCGTGCGCCGACTGCGCCGCGTACGGTGAGCTCCTCCTGATCCCGCGTGAGCAGTTCGACGGCCAGGCGGGAGCCTCCGCGCCCACCTCGTGCACGCGCCGCCGGTCCGCAAGCAGCTCGCCCTTGAGCCCGACGGACCATGACCCGCCGACGGGCGCGGCACCTTCTGTGCAGCGGTCGCCGTCGACTGACGGCCGCCGCCAAACCCCAGGGTGACGCGCTAATTTGACCCCTCCCCCCTCTTGGGGTACATTAGTGAATACCGGGGCGGCAAGCAAGGCCAAACCGGCCACCACGAACCTTCCAGCGCGACGCCAGGAGTGACCATGGCCCACGACATCACCAACACCAACACCCCCACGGCCCTCGCCTCCCTTTACGACCACTTCGGGCTTCCCCACACCGACCCGGCGGTCTGGATCGGCGACCACCTCCACGTCGCAGCCGAGGACGCCACCGACGAGCGAGTCCGCGACGGCTACGAGGCCGGGCTCCACCTGTTCACCTTGGGCTACATCGAGCACGCGGCCGCCGTACTGCGCCTGCTCCCCACCCGCTGATCACCGCAGGCTGGCGGGGCCACCCCGGCCCCGCCAGCCTCGCCAGCCCCCCGACCCGTCCTCGCCACCCGGAGCACCCATGACCCCCTCGAAGACCCCGGAACAGGTCCGCTCGGAACGACTCGCGACGATCGCGCGCGCCGTCGACCACCTGACCACCGCCGACGCCGCGACGCTGCGCGAGCAGCTCGCCTCGACATCCATCCATGACCACTGGAAGCGGGACCCCGCAGGGCTCGGCGATCTCCTGCGCACCGCATCCGCCTCCCGCGACACATCCATCTATGGCCTGTGGGCCGGCGCCGTCTCGGTGCTGCGTGCAGCCGGCCTCCCGGACTGAAGCGTCACAGCAGGACGGCGGGCCGTCGCCGAGGGCACTACTCACCTCCTACCGGGGCGCACCCCTGACCCGCTCGACCCTTTTAATTTGACATCTACCCCCCAGTGGAGTACATTAGAGATTGTTGGAGCGGGTGAGCAAGCACCCGGACCGGCCGCCACGAACCACCGCCGCAAGGAGTGCGCCATGACCGCCATGCTCACCGAGACCACCTTCCGCCTCATGGGCACCGAGGTCCTGGAGGTCATCGACTTCGACCGCATCGAGTGCGGCCAGTGCGGCAGGCTCTCCCCCTTCCTCGACGACGCGGACGAGGGCACCGACGCGGCCCACGACGCCGGATGGCACGTCGGCGACGACCTGGACGACTGCGGCTGCCCCCACCAGATGTGCCCCGACTGCGCCGACGAGTGGTGCGGCGTCCGCGACACCACGCCGCGCCTGTTCGGGATGCGGGTCGTCTGAGCCGCCCCGGTCGGTGCGGCCGACCAGCCGCCCCGATCCCCCGATCCCCTCCGAGGAGGTACTCATGGACCAGCGAGCCGAGCAGCGCCAGGCCGAGATCCGCGCGCTCATCGACAGCGACACGCTCACCTTGGAGCAGGCCAGGGCCGCTCTCCACGGCCTCCTGGACGTGACCGCCTCGGCGCAGGCCGGACCGGACGTCACTTCCTACGGCTTCGGCATGGACCTCCCGCGCGAGATCGTCGACGCCGAGTACGCGGCGCGGGAGGCGGTCGGCTACGACCTGGACGAGTGCCTGGCCCGCGCGCTGCGGCCCGTGGCTCCGCAGCACCCCTGACCCGCCTTCCGAACTCCGAAGGGTTTTCCTGTGAGCGCCGAGCGCCTCGAAGAACTCGCCCGCCTCCTCCTCGACAGCGAGGACCCCGCCGGGCGCACCCTGTTGGCCGACGCCCTTGCCCGTGCGTACGACGGTCAAGGGCTCAAGGAACTCCGCTACGAACACGCCTACCTGCACGAGCAGAACGCGGCCAAGGTCCTGCGGCACCTGCTCAAGCGGTCCGACGCCCTGAACGCTCACTCCGTGGTCTGCGTCGACTGCGGCCGCACCGCCACCTTCGAGGGCGGCCAGATCGAAGGCTCCAGGGCCGCCCGCGCCCTCGGATGGCACGACCACGAGGAAGCGCTCAACGACTGCGGCACCCTCTGCCCGGCGTGCTCGGCGCAGTGGCCCGGCCTCCACGGCTTCGAGTCCTAGCGGGCCGACCAAGGCGCCCGACGTGCGCGCCGCTCCTCGCCCGGCAGTGACACGCGCCCCTACCCACCCCCGAACAGAGGACACAGGCAATGACGGCGGCACTGAGCGCACCGGCCTCGGGCCCGTACACGGCCGGCTACCTGGCACTGCGGCTGCCCGCCGGAACCTGGGTGCGCCACGAGGACGACGAGACCTTCCGCATGTGGAGCGCGCAGCCCTGCACGTGCACGATCTGCATGTCCGCGACGCTGCTCGGAGCCCCCGCCTCCCACTACGAATTGCGTACGCCCGACGGCAACGCCGCGCCCCTCGTCCATGTCCGGTACACCTCGGTCATCCCGCACCTCCGCCCGGACGAGCTGTTCCAGACCTACGCCACGCCCCTGACGCAGCCGCAGACCGCAGCACACCTGCGCAAGATGCTGCGCCGGGCCTTCCCCGGCGTCCGGTTCTCGGTGCGGCGCAGGCGCGGCTGGAGGCTCTCCGTGAGCTGGAGCGGCGGCCCCTCGGACATCGAGGTGGCAACCGTCACGGCGCCGCTCCTCGCCGACTACACCACGCCGGAGCGCCGCCGGGCGCGGCCGGTCACGGTCACACGCTTCGGCCGCACGGCATACGGGACGCCGCTCGTGGACGTGATCTCCCTGAACCGTCGCTGACCCGCCGCTCGCACCGCCGTCGCCGCTCTCCCGCCGCACCCCTCCGGAAAGTTGACCTCTCCCCCCTTTTGGGGTACATTAGTGATTACCGAAAGGGCGAAGCAAGCGCCCAGCCGGTCACCACGGGCCACCCCACCACGAGGAGTCGAGATGCCGCTCATCACCACCACCCCCCAGACCGCCACCACCCTGTGCGCCTGCGACGGGTCCGGCGCTGGCGGCTTCTTCGCCCCCGACGACGCGTACATCCCGTGCGAGGGCTGCGGCGAGCGAGTCCAGGTCAACTGCGAGGCGAGCTGCGGCCGCTGCTGCCACGCCTGCCACCGCGAGATGCCCTGCTGACTCGGGACCGGGCGGCCCCCACCGGGCTGCCCGTCTCCTCGACCTCACACCCCGACGCCCGCCGGAAAGGCACCCCATGTACGCACGCATCTTCAGCTTGGCCCACATCCTTGTATGGGCCGTCCTGGGCTTCCTGTTCGAAGCCTTCTGGTACATCACGACACACCATCACGCACCCCTGTGGGCGCGCCTGTGCGGCGGGTTCGCGGCAGGAGCCCTGGCCGGGCCGATCGAGACCGCCCTGGCCCGGCGTCACGCGAGGCGCAGGACCCGCGTCCGCTGACCAGGGCGCACCCATGCCTTGCGTGACCCTAATAGGTTGCCATGCATCTCATTTTCAGGTACATTAGTGAATACCGGAGCGGGTGAAGCAAGCACCCGCTCCGGACACCACGAACACCCGTCACGAGGAGTCGGATTCCTGATGAGCTGCACCGCCCAGCACGGCATCGCCCAGTCCTTCCCGCACCGCTGGTGCACTCTGGTCGGCCGCACGGTCCTCGTCGTGGGTATGGTTCCCGCCCTGTTCGGCGGCGGCACCAGCGTGACGGTCCTCGCGCTCGCCGCGTTCGCCACCCTCGGCCTGCTCATGGTGATCACCGCGAAGCGCGCCGCACGGAGCGGCCCCAAGCAGCAGGTCCGCCCGGTGCGTGCCGCCGTGGCCCTCACCACGGACGTCCTGGTGCTGCTCATCGCGGCCGGACTCGTACTCGGCGCGCAGCTCGGCGGCGGCTCCGGCGCGGTGCTCTTCTCCTCCGGCGGGCTGGTCACCATGGCGAGCTTCCTCGCCCTGTGCACCGTCCACCACTTCGCGCACCGGCGCTCCCACCGCCGCGCCCGCCACGGCCGCCGGTACTGAGACCCGCCCGCCGGGGCCGGGCGCGAACGCCCGGCCCCGGCCCCCGCGCCTTACCTCTTCGACTCGCCCGGGAGACCTCCGCGATGAACGCCGCCCACGGCCACCTGCCCACCCGCGCCTGCCCGCACCGGCACTGCGCCCTCCTGCACCATCTCGTGCTGGTCCTGCTGCTGCCGAGCCTGCTGACCGCCGTCGTCTACGGCGGCTCGGCGACGGCGGTCCTTCTCGTCCTCCTCGGCGGCATCCAGCTCGGCGTGGTCCTCCTGACGCACGCCCTCGACCCCGATGGCCCGCACCGCCCGTGGGACCACCGGTCGCTGACCCTGCGCCCGATGTGGGCCGCGCTCGCCATCGCTGCCGACTTCCTGGCCCTGCTCACGACCTGTGTCTTCATGGCGACGCTCGCCGTCGACCGCAGCCACGCCGCCATCCCCGCGCCCACCCCGGGCGCGTTCACCGCGATCGGCGCTGTCTCCGCGCTCCTCGCCCTGCACCACGTCGCCCACCGCCGGGCCACGGTCCTCACCGAGCCCGTGGCGGCCGACGATGCCGAGCACGACGACGACGACTGGTGGGGCGAGAGCTTCATCTGGGAGCACGGCGATATGGCCGAGTACCGCAGGTGACCACCAGGGAGGGCGGGGCGCACCGGCGCCCCGCCCTCCCTCTCTTCGTCCGGGCCGGCGCAGGGGACACCACGTTGCCCGCCGGCACCCACCCCCCTGGCCAGCGCGTGGGGTCGGCGCCAGCGAGTGCCGTCGCGGCGAACAGAGTCACTCCGAAGGGCCCCGACCGATGGCCCCCACGGGGCACCACCCCCACCCAAGTTCGACCCTTTAAAGTTGACGCAGGTCAAAAACGAGGTACATTAGTGTATGTATCGAGGGGGGAGCAAGCCCTCCTCGGCCACCACGAACCCGCCCTGAGAAGGAGTGACGCCCATGACCGAGCTCGCCACCGCCACGCAGACCCCCGCCATCGAGCTGGAGCCGAGCGTGTGGATTCTCGAGTCCGGCGAGGACAACGAGGGCGGCTCGATCAAGGGCGTCTACACAGACCGGAACCTGGCGGCCGACGACTTCCTCGACCTCGTGCGCGATCTCACCCGCTACAGCCGCCTCGACGTCGACCAGTCCGGCGAGGACCCCGCCACCGGCGACCTGTACGTCCACGGCGGCTGCGACTGGATCAGCCTCACCCGCTACTCCGTCACCACCCGGCGCCAGCTCCGCTGAACCCGGCGCGCCGACCCGACCCGGCACACCCGCACCCCCGGACAGTCCCCCTCCACCCTGCATACCGAGGAGCCCGCCATGCCCGTCACGCGCAGCAGCAACGCCAGCGCCACGATCCCCGCCGTCGACGTCGTCGGCACCGAGGAGCAGGCGCGGGCGCTCTCCGGCAAGTTCTGTCCGCGCTGCGAGCGGAACGCGCTGTTCGGGATCGAGTGCTCGCACTGCGGTCACGTGATCATCACGGCCCTGGTGTCCGCGCCGTGCCATCCCCCGGCCTGGTCCGCGGGGTGCTGTCCCGTGTGCTTCACCGCCGATCCGGAGGTGTGGGAGGTGCACGGCCGGCTGCTGTGCACGACGTGCGCGGAGGGCCGGAGCCGGTGGGGTGACCGGGTGAAGGCGTCACCGGGATGGCGGGGGCGCGCGCGTCGCGTGCTGGCCTGGGTGGACGAGCCGGGGTCCTTGTCCTTCGCCACGCAGTACGCCGACGAGACGGTCGGCCGGTGACGGCGTCCGGGCCGCCGCGCCCTTCCTGGGAGGCGTACAGCGCCGCCATGGCGCAGGCGCTCAAGGACTGCGACCTCGACCGGTACCGGTGCCTGTCCGCCGCCCGGTCCGCTGCCGCGCACGCCGAGGCGGAGGAGCGTCGGCGCCGTGCGCTCGGCGGAGGCTGACGGCGAGCGCGCGCCCTCGGTCGAACGCTTGCAGACTTGACACACACCCCCTACTAAGGTACATTAGTGAATGTCAGGGCGATGCAAGCGCCCCGGCGACACCACGAACCGACCGCCCGAGGAGCACCACATGGCGCGCAGCCGCATCACCACCACCGATCTCCACGACGCCCTGCACCAGCTGCTCGACGAGAACCCGCTGCGCGCCGACGAGGGCCACCCCGAGCACCGGCTGTTCGTCTACCACGGCAAGCCCGTCGAGCTGAACGCCACGCTCCTGCATCACTTCGGCGCGAGCATCAACCAGCTCAAGTCCCTGGACGCGGCGATCTGGTCGGTCGAGAACGACTGGGACAAGGTCAAGCACCCGCTGCGCCGCCGCTACACCGAACTCGCCTGGACCTGCCTGAGCCGCCTGAGCGGCGGCGACACCGAGGGCGCGTGGGCCAACTCGCACGACTACGCCTTCGGCCCCCGCGACGTGCGCCTCAGCTGGATCGCCCGCGACTACGACCGCACGCTGGACGGCCGCCGCCGCCCCTGGCTCTACGACGCAGCCGAGTTCGAGCAGCCCCAGGCCGACCGTGAGCTCCACCCCGGCTGCTCCGCGTACTCGGTGCCGCCCGCTGCGCTGCGCCCCTTCGCCCGCGAGGTCTGAACCGCCCGTGTCACGCTCTCGCCGGAGGGCCGGAAAACCGGCCTTTCGGGGGAGTTTTCGCAGGTCAGAGCTGTCACGCTCGACACCGTGACACCCGGCGTGACACCCCACGTGACAGGGGGGCGTGACACCCCCTGGGCCGCCCCCGCGCGACCGTCACGAGCCCCGGCCCGAGCCGACAGGAAGTAGTAGATGCGCACCGAGATCACCGACGCCGCCATCTCAGGAGGTACTGCCGGCACAGTCCTGCAGGTGCGCCTGGCGGACTGGTTCGAGGTCCAGATCATCACGGGCCACGCCAGCCAGTGCAGCCCCCGGCCCGCCTCTCCACTCCCCTCCCGGTGGGACCTGCCCGCGAGCGCGCCCGCCGACTTCGCAGGCCCGTACGAGGCGCTCCAGGTGGGGCTGATCCCGCCGCTCACCGCACCCGAGGACTGGCCCGCACCGCTTCCCGCACACCCGCGCCAGGACCCGTACGACACCGCGGCCGCCACCTGGTACGGCCCGGTCCCGGCCGCCCTCCTGCGTGAGCTCGTGCGTGACCACGGCGGCGAGAACGCACACCAGTACCCGAGCACGGAGGACTGGACGACGGCGTACGAGTGAGGCCGAGGCGGCGGCGTACACAGGGCAGAGCCGCGCGGCACACCCCCGCCTCCCGTCCGCCAGAGTGGGCGACGTTAAGGCTTGACGTTTCCCCCCTCATGGAGTACATTAGTGATTACCGGAACGGCGATGCAAGCGCCGGACCGGGCACCACGAACGCCCCGACCGAAGGACGTGCGCCATGACCACCGCCACCGCTCGCCGCAGCCTCGCGACCGCCTACCTCGCCCTGCGCCTGACCCCCGGCGCCAAGGTCCGCTACGTCGGCACCGCGACCCGCCTGCACGGCCCGGCGACGGTTCAGCCGTGCTCCTGCGGCATCTGCGCCGCCGACGTCCTGCTCGGGATCCCCGCGACCCGCTACGAACTGCGCACCACGGACGGGCGGCCGACCGGCGTCTCCCACGTCCGCCACACCTCCGTCATCCCCGAGCCCACCGAGGAAGAGCGGAACTACGCCGCGATCCGCCTGTCGACCAAGGCCACCGCGGTCTACCTGCGCCAGCTGCTGCGCCGCACCTTCCCCGGCGTCAAGTTCTCCGTGCGCTGCGGCCCCAAGCGCGCGAAGGAGCGCTACCTGGAGCGCTACGAGATCACCGTCACCTGGAGCGGCGGCCCGAGCCGCACCGCCGTCGCCACCGTCACCGCCCCGCTGCTCGCCAACTACGGCAGCCCCGAGGAGTGCCGCCCGGCCTGGGTGTCCGTCACCGTTGACGGCCGCCGCCACCACGGCGAGCCCGGCGCCCTCGCCATCCACCTGAACCGCACGGCGGCCTGACCCCGACCGGCCCCGGCCGCCAGGCCGGGGCCCCCGCCCCCTCCCCCGAACGAAGGGACCGGCCTGACCCTCAAGACCACGTCCAAGACCTACCGCGAGGTCGGACACAAGGACCTCGAGAACTTCATCACCACGCACTACGGCCGGCCGTACAGCGCGACCCGCGGCCTCGACGCCCAGAACGGCACGCTTCACGCGGTGTAAATGTCCACGAGCACTACGACCCGGACGCCGAGGAGGGTTCCCGCATCACGCTCCGCGACGACCCGGACCTCAAGGTCGCCGAGGAGCTGGGCAAGCGGCGGGCCGGCACCCTCGACTACGTCGGGAAGCTGCTGCACGACCTCGCGTGCAGCGGACACCTGGAACCGGGCAAGTACTTGATCAACGTCGCCCGGTAGCACCCGCCCCCTGCTGCACTCCGAGCACCTGACGCCGCATCCGCTGCAAGCCGCCCGGCGCAGCACGCGAACGACCGGGCAGCGCCCACTCCTGCTGCGGTCCCCGGGGGAGGGCGCTGCCCTTGCAGCGCTGCACCTCATTTCCGCAGGTCAGAATGGCAGCAGCAGGGGCAGCGCGAGATACGGACCGCCGAGCAGCAGACCGGGCAGCGCGAGATACGGACCGCCGAGCAGCAGACCGGGCGGGGTCGCGCTGCGCTGCTCCGTGCTGCGCGCCGCGAAGCCGATGCGCAGCAGCTCCTCGCGGTCGGCCGCTGCACGGCAGCGGGGCCGGCCGCTGCACAGCAGCGTGCTGCACACGCTGAGCGTGCAGCAGCACCTGCTGCTGTCCGCGCTTCGGCCGCGCTGCCCTGCGCAGGCGTCCGCCCCCTCGGACTGGCAAACCTCGCCTCCCGTCGGCAAGCCTGCCGTCAGCTGGGGCCAGGCACCGCCGCTCCCGCGGCCACGACAGCGAGGCCGCGGCGGACCGCCGGCAGACCTTGGGCGCCACGCTCAGCAAGCGAAGCGCCCACCCCAAGCCCGCCACCCCGGACACGAGCAGGACCCGCCGCCTCGTGGGGACGGACTCGTTCTCGCCGAGGAGCAACAAGGGGAGGGCGCCCCCTCTCCCCTTGTGACCGGGGGCGCCCGCCCTCTTCGCTGCCGTGGGGCGCCGGTCCCCTCCACCTCCTTCGGCCCGCCTCTTCATGAACACCCGCTCACGTGACCCAATAAACTTGATTCATGATAGTATTCAGGTACATTGGTGCACTTGGATGGGGGTTGCTCCGGTCTCCGACTCAGTGCCCAAACACCCCCGCCCCAAGGGGGACACCACATTCCGGGGCTGGACCTGGCCGTCCTGGCCCGGCACTTCGCCTCTTGCTCTGCGCGTCGGCCTGCCCTTGAGCCGACCGCCCGGCCCCCTCCACACCCCGACTTCGAAGGGAGCGGCCCGCTCATGTCAGACCTGACCGTTACCGTTCGCGCCGACCGTGGCCGCTACACCGCCGAGTTCTCCGTCCTCCCGGGCCGGATCTTCGGTCCGTGGGACATGCCCGAGACGATCCAGGAGCTCCGGGTCTCGGCTCTGCTCGAGCCCCGCGAAGCGCGGGACCTGGTCTTCGACGCGTCCGTTACGGGCGCGGCCACGCGCGCCACTGGCTGAACACAGGGAGCCGGCAGGCCCCGCGGCCGGCCCCTTCCCCGGTCCGGCGCCCCGGATGCGGATCGGACGGCACACACACCACGAGTTGAAGGAGCACATGCGCAGTACCGAAGCCAAGGACCTGTACGCCGGCGCCGTCGTCCTGACCGGCACCCACCTGGAAACCGTCGCCTCCCTGCGTCGCCACGGCTCGTCGGTCATCGCCTTGTTCGAGCCGGCCGCGGCCCACCGGCCCGGCCGCCGCGCGGTGGTCGAGCCGGACCACGACTTCGTTCTGGCCCAGCTCCACAGCGTCGCGTGGGTCATCCAGTCGCGGCACCGCAGCGCCCGCAGCACCCAGGACCGGGCGCGCGTCTCCGTTCCGTACGCGGTGCGCCGCCACTGGGCGTTCGATCAGGAGTGGTCCGTCGTGGACCGCCTGGTCGAGGAGCACACCGTCACCTCCTTCCGCCCGATCGGCCTGGACGAGCTGCCCGGTCGGGGAGACCCGACTCCGCCCCCGCCCAACCCGGACAGCTCCCGCTTCTACCGGCTCCTCCGGCAGGGGCCCACCGTGCTGCCGACCGGCGACGCCGTCCGCGCAGAGCTGGCTCGCCTCACCGAACTCCACCGGCGCGAACACGGCCGGACCGACTGGGACGTGGGCCAGCGGCTCCCCGCCGAAGGGGACATCTACGACTGCCGGCGCTGCACCCGGTCCCCGCATGACCTGATGCCGATGGAGGTCGTCGTCGAGCGCACCTACCAGGACGTCTCGCTCGATGACCTGCCCAGCGACTGGGAGTACGAGCTGTGCCCGGCCGGGGCGTACGAGCGGCATCTTCAGATGGGCACGGTCACCGCTGGCCGACCTCCGCGCGCATCCGTCGGCGCCGGGGCCATCGTCGGGTTCGCCACAAGCGGCAGCCACACCACGGCGCGCGCCATCCGCATGGATGCGCCCGCGAAGGTCCGGTAACCCGGAGGCCGCCAGCCTTCGCGCGGCCTGACCTGTCCGGCTTTCCGGGCCGCCCCGCCGGTCTTCCTCACCGCTGTGGGCGGGACGTCGGGTGACTTCTCGTGCGCCCCGGGACCCCGGCCGTAGGGCTGCGCGGGCCAGCGGCCGGCGGCCGTCATGTCACCTCGCTGAAGGGGCCGACCGCAAAGGGCCTCGGGAAACAGCCCGGCTCGCCAGCCCGTTTGCAGCGGTCTGCGCTGCCTCGGAGCAGCGCGTAGCAAGGGGCGCTGTGTCGCGATCTCTTGGGGGGTGCCGGCCACCGTGCTGCGCCTGCTGGACTTCGGTGCTGCACCAGGCAAATGAGCAGGTCACGCTCGCAGCGCGGCGCAGCGTGGCGGCTGGTGCCCAGGGTGTTGCCGACAGCCCTCGCGACGGCGTGCCCGAGGCTCGGAGGATCTTGGTGCTGCATCTGCTGCCTCGCGAGCAGCAAGGGTGTGGGGCGCGGCACGGGTCTGCTGCATGGCGCTCCTCCACACCGTTGACCCCTCAATATTGCCCCACCCCCCTTTATGGAGTACATTTGAGTTATCGGGTTCGGTGAAGCAAGCACCGGGCCGGAGACACCACGGATACCCCCGCCCCGAGGAGCCCTGCTCATGGCCGTCGCCGACGTCGCGTTCATCCCGGTCATCGTGACCGCCCGCCCCCTGACCGACTCCGGGGGCTTCGCCTACCAGCAGCCGCTGGCCGACGCGGCCGCGCTGCGCGTGGTCGCCGCTCGTGACGTCCGGCCGGGCGACTGGTACCTCGGCGACTGCGAGCAGCCGACCGCCGCGCGGCGCGGGATGTTCTGGGGCGTGCACACCTTCGCCACCTTCGAGGCCGTGCCCGCGATGGACCGGGCGGGCGAGTCGGTGGCGCTGGACGGGGAGTCCTTCGTGTGGCGGCCGGACGAGCTCGTCATGGTCATCACTGCCGCACCTCTCCCCGCGCCGGGCGCAGCAGCCTGCCCCGGTGCGCCGCGTCCGGCGTTCACCCTCGCTGTCTGATCCGACGGCGCCCGCGGGGGACACCACGTCCCCCGCGCAGGTCAGCCCCGCTGGCCTCCCCCTTGGCCTTCGGCCGCTCCCCCCGCACCCAAGGCTGCGGCTGCTCCTGCGCACGGTCTGACCCCAGCCCCGGCGCAGCCCGTCTCCGGGTGGGCCGTCTCCTCCCCTGCTCCTCTATCGAAAGCGACCTGCGTGGACACCCGCCCCCTCGATTCCTTTCCCTCGTTCCAGCTGCGGCCCGCTGGGCCGCAGGACCACGATGTCCTGACTCAGGACGGCCGCGCCGTGGGCCAGGTCCACTCCTCCAGCGCCGGACACCGCGCACGCGTCGGCCGCGATGCGGGACCGGTCCGGCCGAGCCTGCTGGGCGCGGGCGATGACGCCGCCATGTTCCACATCGCCGTCCACGGATTGCCCGACGAGCTGGCCACTGCTTACTCCGGCGCCCCCGAGGCGCGGGTCGCCGTCAGCCTCATCCCGCTGCAGCGCCAGGAACTCATCGACAGCGCCGCCCGGGTCTTCACCTTCTACGCCCTGCGCCAGCCGTCCGTCGCCGCCATCCTCGAAGGGCTCAAGACCGTCGGGCGGGAGCTCGACGCGGTGCACAGCCGGACCGGGTGCCGGCGGATCGCGCGACTGATCCCGCTGGTTCAGGCGCCCGCCCGGGTCCTGCTGTCCGAGTCGACCGGCGACGCCCGGGACTGGCTCGCCCTGCCGCTGTCACGCCTGTTGACCTTCTGCCACCAGGCCCGCGCCCGGCTGGAGGCGACCGCAGCCCAGCCTCCGGCCGGCTTGTACGGACGGTATGCCGCGCGGCACGGCGCCGACGCTGATCTGGCCACGCTCCACCGGATCTGGCGGAGCTTGCAGGAGACACCTTCGCCGGGAATGGACCGGTCCGACATCGACGCGGCCATGGCTGCCCTGCCCTTGGACAAGTTCGCCGGATCAGCGCGGAACTGCCGTGCGACGGCGGCCCGGTTGAAGGCCGTTCGGACCGCTGCCGAGAGCGCCACCCCGCCGGCCCCGGCCCGCCGCGGGGGCGAGACCGGCTGCCTGCTGCGGGAAATGTCAGCTCTCGCTGCCGAGACTGGAAAGCGGCTGGAGGCCACCGCCCTGGTGCTCGACGACACCGGCCGCCTGGGCACCGTCCGCGACATCAATGACGCGCTCAGCCGCGCCCGGATCGGCGTCCCGACCGTGTCCGGCGAGCAGTCCGTCCGTATCGGCGCCACGGACCTCGGCCCGGTGCGCCGCACCGCCGACGGCCGGTGGACGGGACCGGGCATCACGGAGCCGTTCCACTCCCCCGAGGGCGCGGCTGCGGCGCTGGTCCTCACGCACCTCGCGCAGGCGGAGACGGCACGCCAGCACCGCACTTCCTAGCCCTCTCGCCGACCTGGCGCTGGCCCGCTGGCGCCTCGCCCCGTACCCCCTGACCCGTTCGACCCTAATACCTTGACCGTGCAACCCTTTCTGAGTACATTAGTGATCAGTTCAGGGATCACCCACCCCCAGGAGGCACACCACATGAGCGCCAGCGAGTCGACGAACCCGGAGACCCAGGCCCGCCACGACCGCGTCCGCACGGTGTGCCGCAAGCTCATCGAAACGGAGGCGGCCACCCTGGCGATCACGCACGACCAGTACACCGACCGCTTCGGCTTCATGCCGGACCTGCTCCTGCGGGCACTGTGGAGCGGCCTCGGCGAGGGCAACCACCTCATGACCATGCATCTCCAGCACGAGGGCGAGCTGGGCGAGGAGCCGCTGTTCGCACGCTTGATGGTGACGGACGGAACGAAGGTCACCGCCGAGGACGACTTGATGCGCTACGTGGCCACCGCCTCGCGCGCGCTGGAACTCGGCGCAGCCGTCACCGTGCACACGAAGAACGACGACGGGTCTTTCCTGCTCAGGGCCTGGGTGGTGGACGGCGGGAGGATCGAACCGCTGACCTGGCAGGAGGCGTTCGAGATGTCTTCCATCTACGACGGGCCGGTGAAGGACTACGCGGACGCGTTCGAGCCGGAGCTCCATCTGCACCGCGTCGCCTCGGTGAAGCTCGTCGGCGGCAAGTAGTCCGCCGCGGCACGCCACCATCCCGCACACCGAACCACTGAGGAGCACCGTGACCCCGCCCACCCTGCCGCTGGTTCTGACCGCTTCCGGAATCGCCGCATCCCTTACCCTCGCCGACGCGTGGGCCCAGGTGAAGCGCATCTGGCACCCGGAGCCGTTCACCTTCGAAGCGGGCACTCTGGGCGATGACATGATCTCGGTCTCCTGGGTGCGCCGGTTCCCCGAATGCGGCTGCACGGCCCAGGTGTGGGCCGACAACGGGCTCATCCTCACCCCGCACGACCTCACGACGACCGTCTACACCCCCGAGGGCTGCTGGTCGTACAACGGCCGGTTCGAGGAGGACTACTACGTCAACGCCCAGTACTACGACTGGGACGAGCCCGACGTCTTCCGCACCCTTCGCGAGGCAGAGGACGCAGCCCGCGCCCAGCACCTCGACGTGTGCCGCGAGTACCAGCAGCACGCCGGCCCCTGCGAGAACTGCGGCGTCCTGGCGGTGGAGCACGTGTCGGACCTGTCCGGCATCGCGGACCGCTCGGAGACGGCGTGCGGGACGTTCCGTCGCGACTACACGTTCGGGATCCCGCCGAACCCTCGCCTGGCCGCCCACAACCGCCACGGCTTCCCGTTCGCCGGCATGAGCGTGCCGGAACTTCTCGCCCACATCGAGGTCGCCGTCGCCAAGGGGTACGCGCTCACGGCCGTGGAACAGCAGACCCTGGAGACCGCCCGCGGCCTGCGTCTCGGGGACGGCGTCGACTACAAGACGCTCGACGCCCACGTGCGCACGCTCGCGCACGGCTGCGAGCACCACCTCCGCACCCTCGGCGGCATGTCCGCGAACGGCTCGGCCGCCGCCGCGTAGAGCCTTCTCGGGCCGCACACGCCGGACCCCGACGCCATATGCGACCCTCACAACTTGACGGACGTCCCCGTATCGAGTACATTAGTGAATAGCTGATCGGGCGATGCAAGCGCCCGGCCGGCACACCACGAACCCGTACCCGACGCAAGGAGCTCCGCCATGGGACACGTCAACTACTTCGCGTACACGCCCAAGGCGGAGAACTTCCGGTCCATCTGGCTGCAGCTGCGCCTGGACGCCGCGGCGATCCTGGATCTGGTCGAACAGAGCCAGGACATCGCGCTCGCGGGCGGCGCGGGCACCGGGGTACCCCGGATCGACGAGGACGCCATCGTCTTCAACGGCCTGATGGCCGCCGACGAGGACTACGAGACCTTTGCCATCGAGCTGGACCCGGAGTTCGAGGACGAGCGGGGCTTCACCTACTCCTTCTGCAAGACCGGCTTCGCGCGGCCCAAGCCGTACGACATGGCGGTCACCGCGGTCATGCTGCGGGCCCACACCCTCGCCCCCGACTGCTTCGCGATCGACAGCGACGGCGGCTGGGACGAGGAGTGGGTGTACGCCCGCGCGATCCACCGGACGCTGTTCGGCACGGACCCCGGCATGGAGAGCCCGTTCACTTCGCCGCTCCACAAGATCGGCCCGGTCGCCGCGCGCTACTGACCGCGCGGGTTGGGTGTTGCGGAGTCCGCAACACCCACCCGCCCCGCCATTCGATCCGCTGCACAGAGACAAGAAAGGCGCGCGCCCGTGTCCGTGACCTTCACCGCCGACTGGCGACCGGCCGGCCATTTCGTCGTCAGCTGCGGCTGCGAGCGGGCCACCGCTCTCGCCCCACGGCACGACACGTACGAGGAGGCCCTCGCCGCGCTCCCCGCCACCGGCTCCCGGGACCCGCTGCCCGGCTGCGCGATGCCCGACATCTGCCCGGACTACCCGCTGTACGTGCACGACGTCGACCCCGACGGCGACATGCCGGAGGTGAACGTCTCCGAGCCCAACGCGGTGCGCCTGGCGGAGCTCCTCGGCCTTCTGGCACCGGAGTCGTCCGGCGCCGACACGACGCCGGCACTCTGCGCCACCGCGCGCGAGGACCGCTCCCTTCCCGGCGCCGCCCCGGATTCCGCCGGGCCGTGGCACGCGGCGTGCGATGCGGGCAGGCTGCCGGCCGGGGATTTCCTCGGCCGTGTCCTGGTCGCACTCGCCCTGACCCCCGAGGACTCAGGCGTCGACGGCTACTGGAGCGGGCGCATTCACATGGGCGGCCGCCGGGCCGGCTACCTCCAGCGTCGCCTGGCCGAGCTGCGTGATCTCGCCCAGTGGTGCGCCGACCACGGCCGCGACGTGACCTGGGGATGACCGGTATGCCGCCCCGCCTGACCCCTCGCCGGCTCGCGGCGCTCCGCGACGCCGCCGTCCGGGCCTCCGGCAGCATCCACCCGATGCTCGTCAGCGAGGCGGACGTCCACGCGCTGGAGGTGCTCGGCCTCGCCGGGTTCCTGGACGGCTGCGGCCACCTTCTGGGCGCACCGGATGCCGGCGCCGAGCACCGCGGCCATCCTCACCTGTTCCGGCTGACCGCCGCCGGGCGCGACGCCGTGCACGCGGCCGGCGGGCCGCTCCGCGCCCTGCGCCGCGACGGCCGGCCTCTTCCGCCACTCGCGAGTGACCCTCAAAGTTGACACTAAACCCCCTCATGAGAACATTAGAGAACCCGAGAGGGTGGAAAGAATCACCAAGTCCCGCCCTGAGCTGCCAATACGTCCACCCGGAGTCCCCTCATGAAGAACATCGCAGAGGTTAAGGCGGCCTTCGCGGCGCTGCCCGAGCGTGTCACCGCCGCACAGATCGCCGAGGCCACCGGCCGCGCCCACATCCACAACTGGGCGAAGGACCCCACGTTTCCCGGCGGCAAGGCCGACTTCGGGGGGCGCACGGTCTACCGCGACCGCGACGCCGTGCTGGAGTGGTACGCCGACCAGTCCTTCACCCGGACCGACCGGCCGGGCCCGCGCGATCTGGCCACGAAGGTCCTTTCCGTCCAGCCCACGCAGGTGCTGCTGGACACCCTGGAACTGGCCGACCTCCTGGACCTGACGCGGCGCGCGGTGAACAAGTACGCCGAGCGCTACCCGGCGGGGAAGGTCGAGGACCCGTTCCCCCCTGCGGACGACGACGGCAAGCGTTCCTGGAGCCAGGTCAGGGCCTGGTTCCTGCGCAAGAGCGACCCGCTCCCGGTGGCGGACGAGAGCGGAGCGCGGGACTGGGCAGATCTCCGCGCCTGGCTGCTGAAGCGGGCAACGGACGGCTCGGAGCCCGTCGACGGCCGGATCTACCTGGACGAGCTGGGGCTCACCACCGGCCAGCGCGACGTGGTCGAGCGGGCCCGGCTCGCGCGCACGGCCGGCTCGAACACGCCCGTGGAGTGGCTGGCGGAGGTGCTGCACCTGGAGGAGCCGGGCCAGACGGAGTGGCTGTCCGATCTCCTCGACCTGGAAGACGCCGGGCAGGTCGCGCTGCGCCCGCAGGCCGCCGCCGCTCCTGCGAAGGAGTCGCGCCGGCTGGGGGCCAGTGCTCTCGCCCGCGAGTTCGGTCTCAACATCGAGTCGCTCAAGCACTACGCGCGCGCCTACACCCCGGACAAGGTCGAGGACCCCTTCCCCGCCAAGGACGGCCGCCGCACCCGCGACGTCGCCGAGGTCCGCGACTGGCTGATCCGCAACCGCAAGATCCAGCCCGCCGAGCCCACCGGGGCACAGGCCGACGCCTGACCGTTCGCCGCGCACTCCGCCCCCTCCCCCACCGCCCTGCTGGGCACTCAGACGAAGCAGGTGATGCCTTGCTCGACATCGAAGCCGACGCCCCGCTCAGCCCCGCCGACGCCGCTCACGCCGGCCGGCTCCTCGCCCTCGCCCGCTCCCTCGGGATCGACCCGCTCGACCTGGACGAGGCCGTGCACGACGCCGCCTCGCAGTACGCCAGCGGCGCGTCCAACTCCTCCGACCGGGACGACGAGGACGCCTCCTGCGACGAGCTGCACGACGAGGCCGGCCGCCAGGCCG
The DNA here is from genome assembly GCF_020010925.1 of Streptomyces griseiscabiei. Taxonomy (NCBI): domain Bacteria; kingdom Bacillati; phylum Actinomycetota; class Actinomycetes; order Kitasatosporales; family Streptomycetaceae; genus Streptomyces; species Streptomyces griseiscabiei. The sequence goes on from NZ_JAGJBZ010000005.1 coordinate 22,205, forward strand.
CCGACATCAACAACCACGGCCTGGACAAGCAGGTGGCCTACCTCGTCGCGCAGTCCGGACACAAGGAGACCGAGCAGATCATCCGCCAGGTCGGCGGCATGAAGCAGTCCGAACCGGCCTCGACCGATCCGGACGAGATCACCGAACTGCGCGGCGTGTTCTCCGACGGGTACGCCGCCGACGACATCAACCGCGTGTTCGGCGTCATCGAGGATGTATACGGCCAGAGGCTGGTATGCCGCTGGGAGCTCTTCGACGAAGAGTGGTACCGGGGGAACTCCGAGTTCTACTTCGAGGACGGCGACGCGTACTACTACGACGCCGGCATCTACTCCTGGCTGAGCGGCGCCCCGGACGCCCCCGTCGACCTGGGCAATCCCTCGCAGTGGCGCGGCAAGCGGGTTCCGGACTCTGACGCCGAGGGCCCGCAGCACGCCGCCACCGACGACGGGATGCACAACGTCGCCCTCGCCGACACCGAATGACCCTCCCCGCCTGTCCGGAGCGGTCGGGGACACCACGTTTCCTCCATGACCGCCCGGTGTCCGGCGCACAGAAGCCCCGTCCCGCAAGGGACGGGGCTTCGCCATGGTGCCGGGCCGCTACAGTTGGCGGTGCGTTGGCCTCGTCCCAGCCGCCTCGGCGGCCTGGGCGGCGGCTTTCGTGGTAAGGGGCCGGACGGTCTTGCAAACCCCCTTCTTCACCGGAGGGGGAGACTTCGGTCTGCTGTCCGGCCCCGCTTCTTCTGTCCGCAGGCCGCGGACCCTGCTCGCTACGCCGTCGGCTCTTCCCGCCGCTCCGCCCGCTCACGCATCCACCGGCGCCAGCCGTCCCACGCGAGCCACCCGGTGCACGCCACGACGACCGTGATCGCCGTCCACGTGCCTGCGGCCTGCTGAGCCGAGTTGGCCACCAGCGCGGCCGCGAAGGCCACCACGCCGACGACCACGACCGCAATCGCGACGGCCTGGCTCTTGGCCGGCCTCTGCCTACGCCCCACCATGATTCTCCTCCGAGGACTCTCCTGCGCCACGAGTGAGTGTCCCGCACGCCCTTCCCGCTGCCCCGCCGGTTGACGATTTGTTCTCCGACGGGGCCTTTTTGCATGTCCGCGGGGGTGCTGGGGGCGGCACTCTCATTCGCTGACCCTTTTAACTTGACTCAAGAGTACCTCATGCGTAATATTAAAAGGGTCAGGGGGTCGGACGGGCCCCCAGTCGACTGAGGAGCTATTGCCTGTGACTGTTCTTGAGATCCCCACCAACGGAACCGCCCTTCGCGCCCCGGGCCGCAAGGACGCCTGGAGCATCCTGGGTGCCGACGTCAGCGAGGCGAACACCGCCCGCGAGGCCCTTGAGATGGCCGACCTTCGCGACTGGGACGTCCGCCTCATGGGCAACGTCACCGCCAGCGAGGTCACGATCCACGAGGACGGTGTCAGCGCCACCGAGGTGAAGATGCCCGACACCCGCGCCACCGTTCGCACCAACCCGCGCACCCTTGCCACCGAGTACCTCAGCGCCGTGGGCCGCAAGTACACCCCGGTCCAGATCGAGGCGTACGAGAACGTGCTGGACCTGGCCCGCCGCGAGAGCGGCGCCGTCTTCCACAAGGCGGGCGCGTACGACGGCGGCAAGAAGTTCTTCATCTCGATGAGCCTGCCGGGCACCGTGCGCATCGGCGGGGTCGACGAGCACAACATGCACCTGACCCTCTTCGGCAGCCACGACGGTTCCTCGTCCAACTCCCTGCACATCGGCCCGACCCGCCTGGACTGCGGCAACATGCAGCGCATCATCATCGCGGGCGCCAAGCACAAGGTGTCGGTCCCCCACACCCGCTCTGCCCTGGACAAGCTCGTCACGCTGGAGAACGAGCTGGCCGTCCTCTTCGACTGGCAGGACGCGTTCGAGCGTGAGGCCGAGCGGATGCTCAACACTCCGCTGACGATGGGCCAGTTCGAGAAGCTGGTCACCAGCCGCGACCTGTGGCCCATCCCGACCAGCCCCACCACCCGCACCCGCAAGAACTACGAGGAGCGCATGACCACCCTGCGCGGCCTCTTCGAGAACGCGGCCACCCAGGAGAGCATCCGGGGCACCGCGTGGGCGGGCTGGAACGCGATCGGCGAGTACCTCGACCACTACGCCAAGGCCAACACCGTCTCGGCGCGCGCCGCGCGGTCGCTGTCCGACATCGGCGCGGTCACCAAGAAGAAGACCGCCGCCCACCGCCAGCTCCTCGCGCTGGCCGCCTGACCGGCCCTTGACCGGCCGCCGGGAGCACCCCCACCCGCTCCCGGCGGCCCCCTCCCTCAGCGACCACAGCGACTGAAGCGACGGAGATTTCCGTGTCACCTGACGCCGCACGCGACGCCGCCCGGTACGGGTACGGCGTCAGCGCCCACGAGGACGGCCACTACGTCCACATCGCGGCCGGCCTCTGGTCGACCCGCTACTGGGCGGGCAACCCCCAGAGCCTGTGGGCCGAGGAGCGCGCCAGCTACTGGATCTCGTCGGTGTCGGCGCGGTGCGGTCGCGGCCTGACCTGGAAGTCCGGCCCGCCGACCGCCGCCGCACCCCGGCCCTGCCCGACCTGCCAGCTGAGCAGCGCCGACATCGCCGCTCGCCACACCCGCATCCGCTGAACCGGCCAAGAGGACGTGACCACGGGCCGCTCCCTGCGCGGGGCGCCGTCGTGGGTGCTCGACCTCGTCGGCCGTCAAGCCTGCCGCCCGAGCTGGCCGCCGTGCAGCGGCTCACCGACCGGCCACGGGGCGTCGGTCCCGTCCCCGGCACCCCGTGGCCCCCTTCCCCTCAACTTCCCTTTCCTGTGCTCACGTTAGGAGCTGCACCTGTGGCAACCGCCAACGGAATCCTCAACGGCCTTGAGGTCATCGAGTTCGAATTCGCCGAGACCCCGCGCAGCACTCCGGAGAACCCCCGCTACTTCAAGGAGGTCCTGAAGGTCCTTCTGGCGGACGGAACGGTGGTCTACAACTGCGTCTGGCCCAACTGCGAGTTCACCCGGCCGAAGGCCAGCGGGGTGTGGCCGCACACCAAGGTCCACAAGAACCAGACCCAGACGCCGAAGGCGGCCCCGGACCCCTCGGCCATCGACGTGAGCGGGCTGACGCTGGCCGAGCTCATCGAGCGCGCGCAGAAGGCCACGTGGTACAGCGCCGAGCTCGACGCCGCGCTGAAGAAGCTGACCAAGACCACCCGCGAGCTGGAGGAGCTGAGGCCGCGCGTCAAGACGGCGGAGAAGCAGCTCCAGACCATCCGCAGCGCCTTCGCGGCCGTCGCGTAGCCCCGGGAGCCGTGCGGGGCGGGCCGGTTGCCGGCCTCCCCGCACGGCTCCCGGTCCTGCTGCCCATCACCGTCTGGAAAGGACGCTGCCCCATGTTCCTTGCTGACCTGCCCGCGGGTGCCATCGTCTGGACCGGCTCCGTCATCACCGCCGTCGAGGCGCGCGAACTGCGCGAGGGCGATCTGCTCAACGTGGGCGGCACCACGGTCACCGTGACCGGCGCCGACCACCACGACCTTCCGGGGATGGCCCGCGTCCCCGTCAGCTACCGCCCGTACGACAACGACACCGTCCGCACCGAGCGGTGGGCCATGCCCGCGACAGCCCGCTTCACCCCGCTCCAGCTGCTACGCAGCGAGCACGTGGAGTGCGGGCTGTGCGAGCCCGGGACCAACAGCCACGACGTCCTCATCGACCGCGTCGCCCACGGCTGGGTCCAGTCGTGGGTGTGCGCCGCCCACCTCGAACTGCCATAGCTCCTCGCGGCCACGCGCCGCGCAATGTCAGACCCCTACGTAAGGATCACTGCATGACGACTGCTGCACCCGCCGTTTCCCTGACCGACCGCACCGCCTACGAGACCGCGGTCGACCAGGCCCTCGTCGCGATCACGGCGTACTACGACGACGGGGACACCACCCTCGACGACGCCACGTACGACGCTCTCGCCCGCGGCATCGCCGCCTACGAGCGCGAGCACCCGGAGCACACCCGGGCTGACTCCCCCACCGGCAAGGTCGGCGGCGGAGCGGCCCCCGTCGGGGATGTCGCGCACACCGTGCCGATGCTCTCCCTGGACAACGTCTTCGACGCCGAAGGCCTTCAGAAGTGGGGCGCGTCACTGGCCCGCCGGATCGGCGGCCCGGTCACCGGCGGCTACGCGGTGGAACCGAAGCTGGACGGGGCCGCCATCGCCGCCCGCTACCGTGACGGCCGTCTGGTGCAGCTCGTCGGCCGCGGCAACGGCACGCACGGTGAGGACCTCTCGCACGCGATCGGCACCATCGTCGGTCTCCCCGTCCAGCTGCCCGCCAGCGTGACTGTGGAGATCCGTGGCGAGGTGCTGCTGACGCAGGCCCAGTTCCAGAAGGCGAACGAGATCCGCGCCGCACACAAGGCGAAGATGTTCTCCAACCCGCGCAACGGCACCGCGGGCACGCTCCGCGCGAAGGACCGGCCGTACGTCATCGAGACGACGTTCTTCGCCTACGGCGCGGTGGGCCTGGACGACGTCGACTTCCTGGCCGGGGAGACGCACCAGGCCGTCATGGCCCAGGTCGCCGCCCTGGGCGTGCAGACCACCGGCAGCACCGAGGTCGGACTCAAGGTCTGCGCCACGCTGGCCGAGGCCCAGGCCCGCGTCGAGGAGATCCAGGCGCTGCGGCCCCAGCTGCCGTTCGGGATCGACGGCGTGGTGATCAAGGCCAACGACTTCGCCGAGCAGAAGGCCGCCGGGTTCGCCACCCGCCACCCGCACTGGGCGATCGCCTACAAGCTCGCGGCCGTCGAGGCGCAGACCCAGCTCCTCGCGGTGGAGTGGAACGTGGGGCGCACCGGCATCATCGCCCCGCGCGCCGTGCTGAAGCCGGTGGAGGTCGACGGCAGCGTCGTCACCTACGCCACCCTCCACAACCCGGCGTTCATCCGCGACAGCGGTTTGAAGATCAACGACACCGTGAAGGTGTGGAAGGCCGGCGACATCATTCCCCGGATCGAGTCCCCCGTGACCGCGCTGCGCACGGGCGAGGAGAGCGACATCGTCTTCCCCGAGTCCTGCCCGAAGTGCGGCGGGGACATCGACAAGTCGGGCGAGCGGTGGGAGTGCGCGGGCGGCGTGAACGGCTCGTGCGGCCTGCTGCCTTCCTTGAAGTACGCCGTCGGCCGCGACCAGCTCGACATCGACGGGCTCGGCGTCACCTATCTGGAAGCCCTCGTCGAGGCGGGCCTGGTCAACGACCTGGGCGACCTGTTCGCCCTCACCCGCGCGCAGTTGGCCGAGGCGACCGGGAGCGAGAAGCGCGCCGACTCGCTGCTGGCCGAGCTGGACAAGGCCCGGCAGCAGCCCCTGAACCGGGTGTTCTGTGCGCTGGGGATCGTACGGACCGGCCGCACCCTCTCTCGTGAGATCGCCCGTCACTTCGGTTCGATGAGCAAGATCCAGGCCGCCGACGCCGCCGCGCTCGCCGAGGTGAACAAGCTGCCCGGCGCGAACGCACCGAAGATCGCCGCACACATCTACGCGATGGGGCCGGTCATCGAGAAGCTCGCGGACGCCGGGGTGAACATGATCGAACCCACCACCCAGGTCAGCGGCACCAGCAACAGCAAGCCGCTGGCGGACCAGGTGGTCGTGGTCACGGGCGGGATGCACGGGCTTCTGGCCGGACGTAACCGCAACCAGATGAACGAGCTGATCGAGAACGCGGGCGGTGCCTCCGCCAGCAGCGTCTCGAAGAAGACGACGATCCTCGTCGCAGGCGAGGGCGCCGGGTCCAAGCTGGCCAAGGCCGAGCAGCTCGGCACGAAGATCCTCAGCGAGCAGGAGTTCGCCGACCTGGTCGCCGAGTACCTCGCCTGATCCTCACCCCCTGCTGGAGGCGGGACGGCCCACCGGCCGCCCCGCCTCTTCGCGTTGGGGCCCTCCCTCCCCCGTAGCCCGCGCAGTGAGCGTCCTCTGTCCACAGGCCCTTCTCCGCAAGATCGCCGAACCGCCCGGCCGGGTGGTCGCGCGGCAAGCGGCAGAAGGGAGCGGGCGTGTGCAGGTCCATCTCGAAGGGGGGCCGGCGGTGTACGTCGTCGCAGCCGGCCATGCGATCGGCGCGGCGAGCCTCCTCCGCCCAGCTCGGCAAGACCGTCGCCGAGGCTGGTGACCCGAATGCTCAGGCGGCGTACGCGAACGCGCAGGCGTGGACGGCGCGCACCAAGGAGGCCCTGGAGGAGGGTGACGACGACCGGGCGCGGATGTACGCGGACAACGCGAAGAAGTGCGCTGCCGCTGCCCGTGCGTACGCCCGTGGCAAGCAGCCCAAGCAGCCCTACCCGGACGCCGACGATCCGGCAGCGCTGAGCGCGGAGCCACCCCCGCCGCCGCCGGAGCAGACCCGCGCGGCGCGTGCCCTGGCCGGCGCGGCGGGCATCGGCGGGCGGGCCCGTGTGCTGCCGCCTCGGGATGACGGCGGGCAGACGACCGCCTGGAACGACCAGGGCTTCGGTGGCGCCGCCACCGTCTACCCGGGCGAGGGCGACGAGCCTCCGCACGCGCGGGTCGTGTTCAGCCGGCTCGACCGCGACCGCTACCAGGCGCTCGCTGACTCCCCCTGGCCCTACCGGACCGAGGACGGGCAAGTCATCTACGACCGCGTCCCGGTCGACCACGCCGAGCAGATCATCCACGCGGCGGCCTCCCGTCGGCCGGCCAAGCCGTGGGAGCGGCACGGCCTGAGCGACGCGCGGCACCGGGATCGCCTCGACGAGGTGACGGCCGATCGTCTGGTGCCCGAGTCGGAACAGTGGGCGTCCAATCTGGACCAGGGCCAGCGCCAGTGGGTCACGACGTACACCGGCCACTCGTACAGCGAGATCAACGAGCACCTCTACAAGGGCCGGGACCTTGACCAGCCGGCCGACGGCATGCACACGCCGATGCGAGTCGTGACGGGGAACATCGACTCCGCGATCGCGGCCGCTGGGCAGTCCCAGGAGCCGCACCGGTGCTTCCGCGGGTACACCCCGCCCCTCGATGTCCGTAAGGAGAACCGGGTCGCGGGCTGGGCCCGGGAGAACTTCGTGGTCGGCAGCCGCTACCGGGACGACTCGTACATGTCGGTCTCCCACTGCCCGGCGGTGGCCGCCGGGTTCACCAACCGCGGCTGGTCGTCCGACGGCGAGTGGGGCATGGCCGATCACGGCGTGGTCTTCGAGACGGTCTCCCGGCGCGGCGCCGCGGTCGCGCACATCTCGGAGTTCGACAACGCCGAGAGGGAGCGGCTGATGCCTCGCGGGTCGGAGTTCGTGGTGGTCGGTGTGCACGAGAACGTGAACGTGGCCGGCCAGCCCTGCGTGGTCGTGCAGCTGGCCGACGTGAACGAGTCCAAGCGGTACTGAGCCCGGATGTGACGCACGCGGATGCGCAGGAGGCACCGTCCGCGCCGGGCCTCCCGCGCATTCGCTGCTCTGACCTGCGCCGGTCCCCGGTCTCTGTCCACAGGCCACCCCTTCCAAGATCGCGTTGCTGCCTGCCGGGGCAGCCCCGCGGATCGCGGGCGAGGAAGGGAGGGCACCTCCGTTGTGCAGGTCGCAATCGAAGGGCGGGCGCAGGTGCGGCTCGTCCCACCCGGCCGTTCGGGCCGCGCGTCGTGCTGCCTCGACCGCGCTGCGCAAGGACGTCGCCATGGCCGGCGCCGGGCACCCCGCGCTCGGCGCGTACGCCACGGCCCAGATGTGGGAGACCAAGACCCGTCAGGCCGTCGAGAACGGTGACGACGAGCAGGCCAAGCTGTACGCGGACAACGCGAAGCTGTCCGCGGCCGCGACGCGCACCATGCTGGGCGACCGCAAGCAGACGCCGCGCTACCCCAATGCCGCCGATCCCCGCGTCGCGTGGGCGATGCCCGCGCGGGAGCCCGAGCCGGCCGAGGACGACTGGGGCGCGGCGCAGATGCCGGAGTACCCCGAGCACGTCCGTGCTGCCGATGCGTTCGCGCGGGCCAGCGGGGCGGGCGGGGCCGCGACGTTCGTGCCGCGCGCCGACGGCGGGCAGACGGTGGCCTGGCGCGGCGACGACTTCGCCGGCTCCGCGACCGTGTATCCGGCCGACGGGGATGAACCGCCGCACGCCCGGGTCGTGTTCAACCGGCTCGACCAGGGCCGCTACCAGGCGCTCGCCGACTCGCCCTGGCCCTACCGGGTCGAGAACGGGCAGGTCATCTACGACCGCGTCCCCGCCGATCACGCCGAGCAGATCATCGCCGCGGCGCGCAGCCGGCAGGCGGCCCGGCCCTGGGAGCGGCACGGCCTGGGCCGCGACCCGTACCGGGACCAGCTGGAGGAGCACCGGGCCGGTGACCTGGAACCCGAGTCGAACGCGTGGGGCGCCGGCCTCAGCTCCGAGCAGAACCACTGGGTCCGCACCTACACCGGCTCGAGGTACCGGCAGATCAACGCCCACCTCTACAACGGGCGCAGCCTCGATGAGCCGGCGGAGAAGATGGACGTGCCGATGCGGGTGGTCACCGAGAACATCAACTCGGCGATCCGCTCGGCAGGCACGGCCGAGGTCCCGCACCACACCTTCCGCGGGTTCACTCCCCCGCTGGAGGTCCGCAAAGGCAACCGTGTCGCGCAGTGGGCGAGGGAGAACTTCCCGGCCGGCAGCCGGTATCACAGCCCGTCGTTCCTCTCCTCGTCGCACTGCCCGAACGTGGCGGCCGACCCGTACTTCGCGCGGACCGACTGGGAGGAGGACGGCCGCTACGGAGAAGCCGACCATGCCGTGGTGTTCGAGATGGTCTCGCGCCGCGGGGCCGCGGTGGCGCATGTGTCGCAGTACGGGAATCTGGAGCGGGAGCGGCTGCAGGAGAGCGGCTCGAACTGGGTGTCCGTGGGCATCCAGGAGAACGTGACGATCCGGGGCCGCAAGTGCGTCGTGGTCCAGCTCGTCGACACGAACGAGATCCCCCGCCACTGACGCTACTTTTCCATATCGCTTGACAAAGTTTAATAATGTGAGTAGGATGTATTTCAGGGTGAGGAGCACCCGAAACTCCCCACCAGACCCTGGAGGACGACATGACAGACCAGCAGCCCACCCCCCGCGACTCGCGACTGGCGGACCAGCCGGCACTCCGCCCGGTCGGACCGCTCCCGAAGGTCGGCCCGCGCCCCAGCTTCGACGAGCTGGTGGCGCAGGCCGACGGGCGGAACTACCAGCCGCTCGCCGCGCACCTGGACGACGCCGCACGCGACGCGCTCGGACTGCCGGCGGCGCCACAGCAGGTGACCGTGGACGCCGAGCTGGCCGGCCGCATCCGCGACTACTACTTCGACCGCCCCGACCAGGTCGCCCAGCTGCCCGACGCGATCCGCGACCTGATCAACCTCTGACCCGCCTGCGGCCAGCCGCGCGGAGCAGCGGCACCGAGCGGATCACGCAACCGGTGAACACTCAGAATCATGCGAACAACTACTGGAGGGGGCGCCGGGATGCCGGACCAGTCAGAGCCGTTCGAGAAGGTACGACGACTGCCGGAGCCTGGCACCGGGCAGCCCACTCGCGCGGGCGGGCACCATGGCCTGGAGAGCGACCCGATGGACTTGTTCGTTCTGGAGGGACTGCGGCGCGGCAACGGCATGAAGCCCGCTGACACCATGCTGCGGATGATCGTCGACATCAGCCGCCAGGAGGGCATCAACCAGTCCGGCGGGGTGAACAGCGGGGAGTCGCCCTCGGCGCGGGCCACGCTGTGCGCGTCACCCACGGCTGACCGGCCCGCTCCCAGCCCGCGCGCCTGACTCGATCTTCACGCACAACCCGCAGAAGCCGCTCCCTCACGCGCCACGACTGTGCGACGGCCGTCGGGCAAAGAGCCGCGACACCAGGCACCCACCACTTGTTCGGCCGTCGAGCGCGGCCCATTCGGAAGGAACCCACGTCATGCGGCATATGAAGCCGAACTTCGACTACTACACGACCAATCGGGACAAGGCCCAGGCGTACGCCGCGCAGGCGTCGTGGGAGAACATCAGCTCCAGGCAGCGTGCCGAGTACATCGCGCTGGCGCGCCTGTACCTGGACCTGTCGATCCAGGACGCCGCCGGCAACTGGGCCCCGACCGAAGAGGCCGCGAAGGCGAAGAAGGCGGAGCGCAACACCGCCCATTCATGACCCCTGCACAGCGCCCGGCCCTGCGGCTCCCGCATTCCGCGCGGACTCGGCTGATCTTCGTCGACGCATCCCTTCCGTTCCCCGCGCCCGAGCATGGGGGTCTGCCTGTGCGCGCGGTCTGCCGCCGCTACGATGACGGACAGGCAGACCTGCTGCCGCCCGCCTCGCATTGCGGCCCGGACCCGCGTGCATCCCAGGCGCTAAGGGGGAGATCCCCACAGTGAACTGACTTTCTGCTGCGCCCACTCGCGGCGTGCCGGTCCGGGAGCCACGCCGAGAATCGGGACATCATGGCGAAAGCCGACCGCAACACCGACGCCCGCGCCGCTGTCACCGGCGAGAACCATGCCCAGGCTCTGTCCTGGATCCGCGCGCACGGTCTCCTTCACGGTCTGGCCCCCGACGCCGCGTCCGCCGAGCAGCAGGCTCTGGAGGCGGCGCTGCTCTTCGCGCTCACCCGGCCGGTCGGGGGTCTGCATCCCCTCCCCCTGAGCGGGAGCCTGTTCGGCGTCGCCAAGGCGAGCCCGGGGCCTGGCAACGAGTTGAGGCTGTGGCCGGTGACCGGCTCCGAGGCCGAGGTCCTGGTCCGCCTGCTGCCCAGCCGCACGAGCGACACCGTCCCGACAGTCTCCGGTGTTGCCGGGCTGCGCTGGGTCCGCGACGGCAAGTACCTGGCCCTGAGCAGGGTGGGCGCCTCGGAACAGGTCCTGCTCGCCGCGCAGGCCCGCGACATCCGGGAGGCCGGCCGTCTGTCCTCGGAGGCGGGTCTGCTGCCGTTGTGGGATCAGGCCGGCACCGCGCTCGAGGACACTCCGCGCCGCGTCATCGACATCTCCCTCGCCGAGTCGGCGCCCGCCTGGAGCCGCGCGCTGCGCCGCCCGCTCCTCGCGCGCGAGGTCGCCTCCCACTGGACATCGCGGGAGCCCACGCTCGCCGAGCTGGCCGGTGACGCGTCCGCGCTGATGCCGCGGCCGCACGGGCCGGCCTCCCGGCGCCCGCAGATCGTGCACGTCCGCTCCACGCGCGGCGGCACCGGCTGCAGCACCCTGAGCGTCCAGATCGCCTACGGGCTGACCCGCGCCGGGCGCACCGTTGCCCTGGTGACCGACGACGCGATGCTGCGGCATGTGGCCAAGGACGCGGCCGACGACACGGCGCTGTGGCACGAGCCGTTCGCCCCGGCCGGCGGCGGCCGGCTGCTGGCCGCCTCGCACGGCTACTACGGGGAGCGCCTGGACGTGCGCGCCGCGGAAGCGACGAGCCGCGGTGAGGTCGTGGTCCTGGATGTGGGTGGTCGCCCGCCCGCCGAGCTCGCCGGTCTCCCGGCCGCCGACCTGACCGTGGTGGCGGACAACTACCGCGCCCGGGACTGGGTCCAGGTCGACGTCATCGACCGCAGGCCCGAGCAGGTTCGTGTCTTCGCCGCGCTCGACGAGCACTTCGCCCGGTGGTGGCGCCCCTCGACGGAACAGGCTGACGCCGACCGGCTGCGTACGGCGCTGGACCGGGAGTTCTTCTACTACGCCTTTCTCCGGCTTCAGGCCCCTGACGAGGTCGACGTGTACGACGTCGACGATGCCGATGACGTCGAGGAGTGGTGGGACCTGGGGGCCCACGGGTCGCCCGGCCACCCCGACGACGTCCTGCCGCCCGAAGACGCGGCACCTCTGGACCTGTGGCGCCGCCACTTCCTGGACTTCATCACCCCCGAGGGGCAGCGCCGGCACCCGGACAACTGGGACGAGGTGCGCGACTCCTGGATCGCCCACAACAGGCTGCGAAACCTGCAGCGCCTCAGCCCCGACGGGGACCCCATCGAGGACCTGGCCGTACGGGCCTCTGAATTCCTCGCCACCGCGGCAACCGAGCACGACTCACAGCCGCGCGTGGCCACGGTCGAGGAGCAGGAGACCTGGCGCACCGCGAAGCTGACGCAGTGGCTCGACGCCCGCTTCGCCGTACACCTGCGCCACGATGCCGCGTACCTGCCCCGGCCGGCGGCGGAGACGGTCATGGCGGTCCTGGACACCCGCTTCCTCACGTACGGACCGCACCACGCCGAGGGGTTCGCGGCGCTGGCTGATGAGGTGAGGGGCGACGGCTGGTGGGATGTGGCCGCGGCCGCCCGGTCCCTGGACGGCGCCGCCTTCCCGCTCCCGCCCGGCCCGGACGAGGACGCGGACGTCCGCGAGCAGGGGTGGGCCGCCTTCCTCGCGGCGGTCGAGGACGAGGGGGCCCGGCGCCATGGCGAGGTGTGGTCCGAGGTCCGCGCGCACTGGGTGGAGCACCACCGCCGTCTGGAGCAGGACGAACGTGCACCGTTCGCACCCACCGAGGAGGAACTTCCCGCACTGCGCCGGCAGTTCGCCGCCGCCCTCGCCCCGGTCACGGCCGCGGGGGTGGACTGGGACTCGGTCATCGGCCGGTGGGTGGCCGGGGTGCGCAGCGACGCCGCGCGGGTCCGTGACTTCGACGACCTCATCGAACGCCGCCAGCGGCCCGGCACCGGCGAGGAGACCGCCGCCGCACTCCTGCGCGGCGTTCGCGGCCTGGGCTTGGACCCGCGGATGCCCGTGGTCATGATCACCAACATGTACCGGCCCATGGGCGGCCCGGAAGCGGTCGCCGAGACGGCTGAAGTTCTGCGCGGCCACGGCGTGGTCGCCCTGTGCACGGTGCGTCAGCGGCAGGCCTTCGAGGAGCTCCTCTTCGCGCCCTCGACCTGGAACGACGACCGGGTCAAGCCGGTCCAGGAGGAACTCGGGGCGGTGGTGAGCAGCGCCTTGAAGGACGCCCGGAAGGCCACGGCTTCGCCCGGTCGGGAATGACGGCGGCCTTCGGCGGCTGCGGACACCCCCGCGGGCTTCCCTCGGGGGTGTCCGCCGTGCCCGACATCTGTGCTGGAGGCGCGGCCCGCCGGCCGCCTAGCCTGCGCGAATGGGGATGGCGGCTGTGGGCGGGTTCCTTCTGGCGACGTTCGGTGTGCTGTGCGGCTTTCTGGTGCGGCAGTTGGTCGGACGGCTCCGGTCGCTGTTCGGCGGACTGGTCGCCGAGGGCGTGTGCGTGCGCCGCTACTCCTCGGAGGGCAGCGAGGGCAACACCTACTGGCACCACGTGTACGGGTTCACCACGGCGGACGGCCGGTACGTGGAGTTCGAGGAAGACGCGCTGCTGATGCCCCAGGGCCAGGCGGTGACGGTCCGCTACCGGCTCGGGAAGAACCCGGCGCGCACCGCCACCGTCATGGGACGGGACGGTGCGTGGTCGCCGTTGTTCGGGCAGCTCTTCGGGATCTTCGTCAGCGGCTGCTTCGCCGCTTTCGGCGTGTTGTCCTTGTGGCTGGGTGTGGAGGAGCTCAGCCGGTAGTGCGCAGCCACGGCCGCCGTCCGGCGGCACCGGCAGGCGGGACGCGGCGCGCGTTCAAGGGCGTGTCCGGTTCGCGAGCAGGTCGCCCACCACCAGGGCCAGGCGGTTGGCAGCGGCGGCCTCCCGGTCCGAGGGATGTGTCAGGAACTGCAGGGTTTCTCCCCGCGCCGGGTGATCGTGCAGGTCCGGCAGGACGGTGAAGGCGGGGATGCCCTCGGCGCGCAGGGTGTCGCGGAGGACGGCGAGGTGGTGCTGCTCGTTGTCGAGGGCGTTGTCGACGTGCGCGATCGCCAGCGCGATGGGGGTGTTGTCCGGTCGGTTCAGGTGGGCGAGCAGGAACCGCGCGGTGGCGGCCGGGTCGGCGGGCTGGATCGCCTCCTCGATCAGGTGCTGCCAGGGGGTGAGGCTGTCCTTGCGGGTGTGGGCGCCGGCTGCTGCCCACCGGGGATGGTGCTCCTGCCACGTCTGCTCGCCCCAGCGGGCGATGGCGGTCGGGGCGGCCTCTCGCAGGACCTCCTCGACGAGGGTTCCGTCGCCCGTGCTGCCCGGAAGGTCGAGGTTGCGGTTGTGGTCGATCCACACGGCGGCGACGGCGCCCCAGGTGTCCGGGTGGCGGATGGCCCCTTCGCCGGCGAGGAAGGCCAGGAAGTCCTGACGCCAGATGTCCAGGAGCTCGGCGTCGATGTCCTCCGGGAACGACAGCGGCTCGTTCTCCTCGCCTTCGCCGTCGGGGTCGGGTTGGAAGTCGTCCCACCAGGCAGCGGTGTCCGCCGGGTCGTCGGCGTCGTAGACGTCGGCGTTGTCGTCCGAGACCCGGTCCCAGACGTACATCTCGAACGTCTCGTCCAGGAAGTGCAGGAGCTGGGAGTGCGGGTCGCGGGCTCGGGCACGGGCAGTGAGGTAGCGGGTGTTGAGCCAGTCCCACATCTGTACCCAGGCGGGGCGCCGGTCGAGGATCTCGGTGCTTCCCCACACCTCGGTGTCGAGGTCGGTGAGGACGACGGCCGCGTCCGCGTGCCCGGCCAGGTGCCGCAGCTGGAAGGCGGCGCCGGCGTCGAGGACCACGGTGTCGTGCCCGCGGGCGGCGTCGGCGAGCAGCTCCGCGGCGTTCAGCGCGCTCGGGGAGACGATCATGCCGCGCAGGGTGCCCGGTCCCGGCAGGTCGGGCAGCAGGTCGTGCCACTGGCCCGGCTGCAGCGTCGTCGGCTCCAGGATTCGGTGGAGGCCGTTGGGGTCGTCGGCCCCGAGGAACGCAATCTTGGCGCCGGTGCGTGCCAGGGCGCCGGCGAGCGTGAGCGCAGTGGTGGTACAGCCGAGCCCGGCCTGACCGCGGGCACTGGTCACCGCGACGATGCCGCGGGCCGGGCCTCCGGCCGGGCCGACGGGGCGGGCGGCGATGCGCTGGGGCTTGGGGCCCTCCAGTTGTCCGGACTCAGGTGCGGACCGGGTCCAGTCCGGCGCCTGGCGGGTGTGCAGGCCGGCGCGGCGCAGGGCGCGGCTCCACAGTGCCGTCTCCTCGGGCGGCAGGGCCCTGGCCAGGCTCTCCCATGCCTGCCGCTCCCCGGGCTGGGAGGTACGCGCCGACCACAGCGGTTCGAGGCCGGCGGCCAGGATGTGGTCCTCGGCCTGCTGCAGGGCGGCCGGTCGGGCGCGCAGGGTGAGGTGGGAGCGGTGGCCGGGGCGGGCCAGGAGCAGCGTGTCGGTGCGGCTGGGGTGCGGACGGGCCCGCAGGCCCGGGACGCCGGCGATCCCGCTGTCGGTGCGGACCGGCAGGATGCGGCCGAGCAGCTGGGTCAGCTGGTCGGGGTGGGGCCACAGCACGAGCGTGTCGATGTCCGGGGAGACGCCGCGCAGCCCGAAGAAGGTGCCCGCGGCGGTGGGCGCGGGGATCTGCGGGTGGGGCCGGGCGAGGGTACGGAGGAGGACGGCTTCGAGGAGCTGCTGGGCGGGGTCGGTGGCGTCGGGTACGAGGCCGAAGTACAGGCCGCGGGCCTGGTAGAAGGCGTGGGCGGCCTGTCGGGGCTCGCCGGTGTACTGCTGGCGCAGCAGGATGGTGTTGCTGTCCCTGGACATGGAGGGGTCCGTTTCCGCGGCACGACTCCCCGGACCGGCGCGCCGGCAGACGCAAGGGTTGGCGACTCAACTGGCGTGACGATTCGTCTCTTCCCGCCGCTGGCGCACCTGTGGGTCCGGGCCACGGGGTGCGGACGGAGGCAGCAGTCTCTGCCCGGGGGACACCATATCGCTCGCCTCGGAGCGGCTGGGCCCGTTTCCGGCCACTGCGACCGCCGTGCGCGGGCGTGGCCTCCGCCCGTTGACGCTCTCGTGTCGATCCCTGCCCCGGGGCGCCCGCCCGTGCTGCGCCCTGCCGGTTCGGGGGCGGTGTCCGAGGCCGCGTCACTGCCGTCTGGCGGCTTCGCCGGGGGTCTTTCCCCACCACCTCCGACCTAGATTTTCATAATGCTTGACGTTGTTCAGTGATGTGTGAGATCATATTTCTTGACGGCGTTAAGTGTTAGGGGAGAACATGGCTACCAAGAAGGATCTGAATCAGCTGAAGAAGAAGGCGGAGAAGCAGGGATTTCGGTTCATAGAGACCAAGAGCAGCCACTACAAGGTGTATCTCGTCGTGTCCGAGGCCACCGCCGAGCAGGACGAGGTGCTGACCTTCGTCACCACGTTGCCCAGCACCCCGAGTGAGTACCGCGGTCTGAAGAACGCGAAGGCGGATCTCAAGCGCTTCGGCTTCGTCTACGAGACCGAGCGCAAGGGCAAGCCCAAGCCCCAGCGCACTCGCTGATCGGCCGGGGGCGCCGGGGTCACTCCCGGCGCCCGGCCGACCGCGCCGTCACCGCCCTGCCCCCGAGATGAGGAAGCCATGACCCAGAAGACCAGCTACAACGTGCGCGTCGAGTACGACGTGAGCGAGCTGCCGCCCGACCCGATCATCAGCGCTCTCCACGAGGACCTGTCCCGCTACGACGCCTCCATCGGCTCCTCCCCCGCCGGCGGACTGACCGTGCGCCTGTTCCTCGACGCGGACAGCCCCGTCGACGCCGGCACCCGCGGCGTCGAGTACGTCCAGGGCGCCCTGCTCAAGCACGAGATCTACCCGGACCAGATGAGCGGCTACGAGGTGCTCACGGAGGAGGAGTTCGACCGCCAGCAGGCCCTGCCGCTCGTGCCGGAGCTGGCCGGCATGGCCGAGGTCGCGCAGATCACCGGCACGACCAAGCAGCGGGCCAGCCAGCTGCGGCCCGCGCTGGCGCCCTACCTCGTCCAGGAGCTGGCCTCCGGGCCGGTCTACCTCGCCGAGGGTGTGCGCAGGTTCGCGGACAAGGAGTACAACCGCACGCCCGGGGTGCGCCGCACCGAGATCCCCCTGAGCCCGCTCGAGCGCGCCCTGCTGGAGACCCTCGCGGCGACGTCCTTCGGCACTGAGGTGCCCTCCCCCGGCGCCGGCCACCAGGTCGCCGCCGGCGCGATCGAAGGCGTTGTCGGCAACGGCCACCAGCTGCACCTGCACGCCCAGCCCGACGACTCCGACGTCGCCGTGGCCCTCGGCAGCCTCCTGGAGCACGGCCTGGTCCGCACCCGCCGGATCTACAAGAAGGAGATGAAGGATCTGGACGCCGGCCACGAGGAGGACCTGGTCGTCTCCCTCACCGGCAAGGGCGAGCGCCACTCCGGCATCACCGCCGGCGCCGCCGGATCGGCCGGCCCGGAGGAGTCCAAGTGACCGCGGCCGCGGCCGGCGAGGTTGCCTCAGCGCGTCCGGATACGGATCTCCATATCGCCGTCCTCAACGGCCACCGGGAGGCGTTCTTCGACGCCGGCCACGCGCAGCAGCTCGTCGAGCAGTGGAACAGCGTCTACGCCGGCACGATCGACCGCGACCGGGCCGAGGGACATCCCGAGGCCGCGGACCGGCTCACCGGCCGCGTCGAGTCCTGCGCGCAGGAGCACTGGCGCCGGCACGGGCCGGGCGGGATGACCGCGGTGTGGACCCGGGCGCCGCGGTTCCAGACGCAGCATGCGCGCAGCGCGAGCTTCACCGGCTTCGCCCGCCGGCGCGAGCTTCACTGCAGCGGTCCGTACGTCCGCAGCGTGTGGGAGTTCCAGAGCTGGTTCACCACCCAGGCGGTGCGTCGGCGTATCGAGTTCCGCCCCCGGGGTGTGCTCGAGGTCGAAGCCTACGGAGTCGACCAGCAGGCGGTGGAGACGGCGTTCGCGGACGCGGTCGCCCGCGTGCTCGCCAGCCCGAACACCGACGACCACCTCGATCCGGCCGGCGTGCTGAAGGTCCTGCGCGGCCTGGCCGAGGGTGGCGTCCGGCGGTACACGGCCTTCGAGGCGTCCGTGCACACCGATGTGCGCGCGGCGATCGCCTGCGGACTCGTCGAGGAGCAGGACCAGCTGCGTCTCAACGCCGAGGGCCGGGCCTTCGCCGAGCGCCACGCCCTGGCCGCCCTGCCCGACCCGCGGCGCGCTGCCTGGGAGGAGCTGCCGGAGCTCACCGAGGCGGTCACCGAGCTCGGTGACCGGCACGCGGCCGCGGCCCAGCCGGCCTGACCCTCACCGTTCCCTGCCCGCCCGATCAAGGAGATCTCGACTTGGCCCAGACCCAGGTACCCGACCACGCACTCGACCAGGCCCTCACGGCGGTCGTCTCCCCCGACGAGTACTTCCTGCAGGACTCCCGCAGCAAGGGCGAACTCGCCCGGACCCTGACCCACTTCGACGCTCTCGGGCGCGGCGTGGCGGCGTCCTTCAACGCCCGTGGCGTCGAGGGCGGCGGCTGGACGCACACCATGACGCCCGCCTACTGGGGCAACGTGACGGTGCGCCACCGCGACGGGATGCACTTCGCCTTCATGCATCACGGCCGTTCCCGCAAGGGCGCCGCCGGCCGCCGCCTCACCGTGGAGACCGGATACCCGCACGGCTACAGCGGATGGCGCGCCGATCCGATCACCGTGTCGATGGACCGGGCCCCGGATGCCATCGCCGCGGAAGTCCTGCGGCGGCTGATGCCCGCCTACCAGGACACCCTCCGCGAGGGGCTGGAAGCCGCCGGCCGCCAGGAGGCCGAGCGGCGTGCGCGCGCCGGGCTGAACAACCTCATCGAGCAGCTCGTGCCGGGCCTTCACGGCATCGGCGGGCTGGACCCGCGCTCCGCTCCCGACCGGGACACCTCGTTCTGGTCCGGCCGCGATCACGTGCCCGACGGCCAGGTCGCACTGCCCGTCGGCGGGCGGGTGACGCTCAAGCACGACGCCAGCGAGGTGGAGGTCAAGCTCACCAACGTGCCGCCCGAACTCGCCCTGAATCTCCTCGACTACCTGCGCCGGTACGGCGTCGTCGCCGGCCAGGCTCATCCTGTCGGCTCCCCGGGGCGCGTGATCGCCGGGGAGCTGGAGCCCCGTGAACCCACCCACGAGGGCGCACGGCCGGAGGCCCGCCTGCTGCTCACCGGCACATGACGCCCGAGCTCGCGGCCTCAGCCTCGCCGGCACCGTCCCCGTTATCTCCCACCGAAGAAGGAACGCACATGCATCAGGACCTCACCTCCGCCGAGCTTGCCGACGCCCTGGATCGCGTCAAGGATCTGTCGCCCGAGCTGACCGGCCCGCTGTCGATGCTCGACGAGGCGAGCCTGGGCTGGATCCGGCGCTACCCGCAGCTGGCCGAGCCGCAGCAGGCGTTCAGCCAGGCGCGGCACACGCAGTGGCCGCACAGCCGCACCGAGCAGACCTGGCAGGAGGTCGTGACCACGGCGGCCACGCTCGCCACGGCGCTGCGCGGGCTCGGCGACATCCACCTGGATCGGTGCACCGAGCAGACCGGGTGGGGCAGGTGCGGTCTGGCGTTGCCCGAGCAGGGGCCGTGCCGCGCCGAGCAGGATCACCTCGCCCCGGCGGCCGGCTCGGGGACGAGCCAGTGAGGCCCGGCAAGGGGCAGGTCTGGGCAGGGGACGGAGACGTCCTCGAAGTGGAGTCCTTCGACGGCGCCTACGCGGTGGTCTTCAGCCGCCAGTTCCGCCGGCAGCAGCTCGTCAACGGCAGCCACTTCGGGCGGACCTTCCAGCTGGTGTACGGGCCGGAGGCCTCCGCGCGGTGGCATCAGATCTGGGTCGAGCCCGCCGCCGAAGTGGCGGACGAGCAGGAGTGGATCGGCGAGATCGACGCCGCGCTGCTGCGCGGCGGCAAGGGCTTCGTGGTGCAGCAGGACCCGGGCCCCGAGGCCGGGTTCGCGCGCGGCGCCCAGGGGTTCGAGCTGAAGGTCTTCGGCGAGCAGGTCGTCTACGACGAGGTGCTGCGCGCGCTGGCCTCGTTCTCTCCGCCCGCCGTCGCCGTGGCCGACGCCCACCACGAGGGCTGAGGACCGCCCGCACCTACGAGAGGGGGTCACCGACGTGACGGAATGGTGGAAGCAGTCGGATGCTGAGCACACGGATCCGGGGGACACCGGCACCGTTGTGCCGCCGCTGACGCTGGACCCGGAACTGCCGGACCACGTCCAGGAGCTCCTGCGGCAGGCCGACCCAGCACTGCTGCGTGAAGCGGTACGGACCGAACCCGCAAGCCCGTGGTGGGGTCTGGCCGACCCCCTCCGCGGTCGACGCGCCTCGTGGTGGTTCGGGTGGCTCCTGCTCAGCGTGTTCGCCCGCAGCACGCTCATGCTCGGCGCGGGGGCCTGCGCCTACGGGCTGAGCGGCGCGATCGCCGTACTGAAGCGCCGACAGCGCGTGCCGGTACTGCTCCGGATAGCCGAGGTGCACGACCAGTTCGTCCTCGGCCATGAACTCAACGCGGAGGCAGCCGAGTTGCTCGCTCGCGCCGCACGGGCCGCCGACCGGGTCAAGCGCTCGACGGTGCAGCGGCTGGACACGGCGGACAAGCAGCACGACGACCGGCGGCTGGACGGCCAGGTGTGGGAGATCGCCGAGGCGCTGCGCACCTACAGCCGAGTGGCCGGCCAAGGCCTGCCGGAGCCGGTGAGCGAGGTGGTGGCACAGGCCCTGGAACCCCGCCGCACCATCCTCCAGATCAGCCTGGCCAGTATCGGGCGCCGCGTCGAGGCCCTGGAGAACTACGCCGGGCAGATCGCCGAGGCCGAACAGCGGCGTCGCGAGCTCAGGCAGCTGAGACAGCTGACGACGGGGACCGAGGAGCTGTTCGACCTCCTTGCGGCCACCGCCCGCGATGACCTCGCGGTCACCGAGATCGAGAACATGAGCGACGAGGTCGCCAAGGCCCTCGCCCTCTTCAACGAAGCGGTGCAGGCCGCGCAAGATGCCGCTGCCATGGCGCTGCCCTCCCCGTCGGCGACGAGCACACGTCCCGCGGATCCGCTCGGAGGCACAGAAACTCCGTGAGGCGTGGCCCGTCCCGCGCCCCGGACGCCCTGCCCCTGCACACGTCGATATCACCCGCCCCAAGAAGTCAGGAGATCACCGGATGCGCGATCAGGACCTCACGAACGCAGAAATCGAGCGCCGGATGGCCGACGCCGCGCAGGCAGAGGAGGAGGGCAGGTTCCGTGATGCGAGCGGCCTCTACGACCAGCTCGGCAAGGACATCCAGGCCCACCACGGACGCTTCGACGCCCGCGCGCTCGATGCCTTCGAGGGAGTGGCCCGCGCGATCCGCAAAGGTGCCGAGGACCCGGCGGTCGGCTGACGTCACGGCCGGACTCGTCCCACCGTGCTCGCCGCCTCCGAGCGTGCGGCAGTGTGTTCCCCCAACCAGGCCGGTCACGGCCGTCGCAGAAGCCGGGCCCCGGCCCGGTGAAGGAGGAAGCGTGAAGTCCGTCAGCGAGGTCGACCTCCTGGCCGAGAGGGTGCATGCCGGTCAGGCCGACAAGATCGGCGTCCCCTACATCGAGCATGTCCGCGCGGTGGCCGCCGGGCTCGCGCCGTTCGGCGACGAGCTCGTCATGGCGGGCCTCCTGCACGACGTCGTGGAGGACACCGACTGGACGGCCGAGAAGCTGGCGAGCGCCGGGATTCCCGAGCGGGTCGTCGAGATCGTCGAGGCGGTGACCAACCAGGCGGGCATGACGTACGCGGAGAAGATCCGGCACATCACCGCCGACCTCTCGGCGACGCTCGTGAAGATCTCCGACAACGCCCACAACAGCCGCCCAGCTCCCGGCCGACAAGCGGGAGCGCCTGGCGGCGAAGTACCGCACGGCGCGCACCGCACTGTGGCCGGCAGCAAGCCGGGCCGACGTCGAAGCCATCGTGCGGATCGTCAATCCGGCGCTGCTCGCCGAGCTGGATGAAGTCTTCGGCTCGTACTCGGACACCGGAGGGCCCGCATGACTCAGCCCGGTGACCGCAACAATCCGGTCGAGGAGGCCATCCGGCTCCTGGAGTCGGCCGCCGGCCCCATGAACCCCATGGTGCTGCTGGCCGGTCCTCCCCTGTCGGGCATCACGCGGTCGATGTACGAGGCGGTCCGCAGCGGCCTTCCGCACGGACGGCTGTACCAGCTCACCGTGGCCGAACTCGCCGCCTATTCGGACCTTCCGAGCCTGTTCAGCGGGGACGGCCCGCACGTGCTGCACGCCTCGCCCTCGCGAAGGCGGTTCTCATTTCGGAGCCGGAGCATCCCGTTGGTTCCGCGGCGGCCAGCGCGCTCAGGTGTCTGGAGACAGAAGGCCCGGTGTAGCCCACATCGGTGACGCCCTGGTCGAGCGCTGCGGTTGGCGGACTCCAGGGCGGCGGCGCGCAGGAAGTCGGTGGCTTTGTCCGGCAGGCCGAGGCCCCGTGGCGTTCTGGGGGGTCGGGAAACTCGGTACGCGGCAGGACAGGCGGGGTGAAGAATCCCGGGTATGCGGCATCTCCTTCCCTCGCACCCCGTGCCGGAGCACCGGTACATCGAGCGCGTCCTGCGCCACTCGCCCGACTCGTTGGTCCGGCTGATCGCGGCCACCAGCCCCGGGCTTCCGGCCGTCCGTGACCTCGGGAAGCGGGACCTCGGCCCGTACGGGCCGTGGGCTCTGCAGGATGCGGCGTGGGTGTCCCTGGCTCTGGGAATCGACGCCAGGCCGGCGGCAACGAGCGACGACCTCGCGGAGATCGTCGGCCTCTACCTGGCCCTGGACGACCCGGTCACCCGCGAACCCGACGACGGATTCCGGTTGGAGCGCTTCCTCCAGCGCGTCACCCACCAGCAGGGCGGCTGGCAGGAGAGCGACTACGCACAGCTCAGCCGGTCCGTCGCCCTGCTCCAGCAGACGCCTCACCCCGACGGCCTGGAAGTCGTCCGCCCCGGATGGGATCACGAGCTACTCGGCTGCTCGCTGACCGACTACGTCGGCCTCGCCGAGCTCGTCTGGGCCTGCGCCAGTCACCACCCGGACCCGCGCCGCCGGGGCCGGTTCGCCGTGGAGTGGTACCCCGCCCGCGACTACGTCGAGTTCGACCATTTGCGATCTCCCGCCCAGGTCAAGAAGGTGTTGCGGCGGCACTTCGCCACCACCAAGATCAGGCTCCGCACGACCTTCCCGGTTGACGCCGACCCGCTCGTGAGGCGCTACACCCACAACCCGCTGCGGTCCCGCCCCTTGCTCAGCGGGATGCCCGGCGGCTACCTCGTGCCGGTCCCGGCCGCGGTGCTCGGCAAGGCCACGCCGCTCGGCTTGTACTACACCGGGGGCGACAACAACTCGGAGCGGGGCAAGGCCTTCACCCGTGACGTGGGCCACCTGTTCGAACGGTACGTGGGCCGGCAGCTCGCCCTGCTGACCGACGCCGAGGTGCACCCCGAGGTGGAGTACAAGCTGCCCAAGAAGCAGAAGGGGAAGTCGGTCGACTGGATCGTGGTCTTCCCGGACCTGGTGCTCCTAGTCGAGGTCAAGTCGACCCGGCCGGGCGAGGCGCTGCGCCTGGGCGCGGAGAACTTCACCACGATCCTCGACGGGCAGTTCCGCAAGGCCTTCAAGCAGGTCGACAACTCGGCCGACCGCATCCGCTCCGGGGCGCACCCCGAGTTCGACCACATCCCTCGGGATCGTCAGATGGTCGGCATGGTCGTCACCGCGGAGCAGTTCCACCAGATCAACACGTCCGAGCACCGGAGCGAGCTGCCGTCGACCAGCGTGCCGGTGACCGTGGCCTCCATCCAGGAGCTGGAGGACGCGGTCACCATCACTGGCACGAGCCTGGCCGACGTCCTGCGCGCGAGCGCCGCCGGCGGTGGCGCGGCGCTGCGGCCGCTCTTCCAGGGGCACAAGTTTCTGGACCACAACGGGGTTCTGGAGCAGGGCTGGTCGGCCATTCCGTTCGCCCGCCCCCGCGTCCCCGGCACGGGGCCGGCCCGGTGACACCGTACGAAGCGGCGCCCGATCCGGGGGACACCACGTCCGGCACCGGCGGCGCCGAGCGTGCCGGCCAGCCGATCAGCACGGTCAGCACCTCACCTCGACGGTCGGCCAGGCCGTGTGAGCAGGCATGATGCTCTGCATGAAGGATGAGGAAGCACCTGCGCCGACGCTGACCCCGGCGGCCGTGCGCCGTCGGTTCACCGCTGCGGCGTGGGGCTCGGCCATCGCCTGGCCGGTACTGACCGCCGCCGTCACCCCCGTTCTCCTGTGGTGGCTGGATATCGGCTGGGACGAGCTGGTGACGGCCGACTTCGCCGCGGCCGACCTCCTCCCGCTCGCGCCGGTCATCCTGTACTTCGCCGTCGACGCGGCCCGCACCGTACGCAAGGAGCAGCAGGAAGTCGCCGAGAGCGCCCGCGAACTGGTGGGCGCCGTACATGCCGCCGGTGATCCGCGGGACCTGGGCTTCGCCGCCCGCCACTTCGGCAACACGATGCTGGGAGCGTCCACGGCCTTCAACACCCGGGTGCTCCCCCGCCGCACCACCTGGTCCTTCGCCCGTCAGGTAGTGAGCGAGGCGGACGGCGACGGGTTGAGTCCGTCGTCCTTGGACGTCGTGACCGATCTGGCGCGCATGGCGGCGTAGCCCGACGCGTCCCTGGCGTGGGGCGCGAAGGCTGAGCCGCCAGATCTGCGGGCTGGGGGAGGCGCGCGTCATCTGGCGCTGCCCCGCCTGTCCATCTCCTGCCGGCCCGGTTGGTCGGGTTCGGGTGTGGGCTGGTGGAGGACGCCGGTCTCGTAGCTTCGCGTAGCCGCGGGGGCGAGGGACCGCGCATGGAGCCGGATCTGCGCGCCGAACAGCAGCCGGCCTGCGGTCTGGGGCCGCTGGCTGTGGTCAGTTGCCGGTCGTCTGGTTCACGGCGCTGCGGATGGCCATGTCCACGGCGCGTTCGCCCGCGAGTTCGTAGTAGAACCGGGCGCTGCCGGGGTGGTCTCGCAGCGCGCCGGCGACGATCCGCGCCGCTTGGCCGCGCAGGCGGCGCAGCCAGTTACGGGTCGCGATCTGCTGGTCGAACTCGTTGGACGCCTCGTCCCAGGTGCACATGCCGCGGGCGGCCTCCTCCAGGAGGTCCCACTGCTCTTCCTCGGCGGCATGTCGGGCGATGCCGCGCAGCCAGGCGATGGCCCTCTTGGACTCGTTGTAGTGCGGCCAGCCGTTTCCGTCACCCCGGACGTGCCCGGTCATCGCCTCCACCAGGGTGCGGGTCTGCTCGGGGTGCTCCAGCAGGAGCGGCGCGATGGTCTCCATGTCCAGGCCGGGCAGGACGTCGAGGTAGAGCTCGTAGTCGTCGCCGTGGTCGGCTGCCAGGGCGAGCAGCCGGCGGACGGCGTCGGTGTCTCCTTCCTGGGCGGCCGCCAGGAGCTGTTGGGCTCGTGCGACGGGCAGGTCGATCTGTGGTGCGGTCTCCTGCTCGACCACGTCGAGGAAGTCGGCGATCGTCTGGGGGCGCTGGCGCGGATCGCGGTAGGTGCACCGCCGGACGACGCCTCGCCAGGGCCCGGACGGCAGTAGCGGCACGTTCGCTTCCGGGGGAAGACCGGTGAGCAGCCAGCCGATGACCTTGCCCAGGCTGTAGATGTCGCTGGCGGGCGTGGCGTTGTGCGGGTCGACGGACAGTTCGGGGGCGCCGAACTCGAGGGTGCCGATCGCAGTGCCGGTGCGCTTGGGGTTGGTGGTCTGTCCGCGGGGGCGGCGCACGATGCCCCAATCCCCGAGAACCCAGCGGCCGTCGAGGAGCAGGATGTTGGCGGGCTTGATGTCGCGGTGCAGGTAGTCCAGGCGGTGGGCGTCGGCCAGTGCGGAAGCGACCGCGTCGACCAGGGCCCGCAGCGCGGCGGCATCGTGTTGCAGTTCGGGCTGGAGGCGTTCGGCGGTGCTCTGGGCCATCGGCATGACGAACCACTCGGCCCGGGGGCTGAAGTCGAGGACCGGCATCACGTGACGGTTGGTCCCGAGCTTCTGCGCCACCTCGATCTCGCGCAGCATCCTGGCGGTCAGGTTCTCGCGCAGGGAGCGCGGTTTCTTGAAGGCGACGACGGTCCCGGTCGCCTTGTGCTCGGCCTCGTGGACGATGCCCATGCCGCCCTTGCCGTCGGGCAGCGGGAACTTCTCCAGGGCGTAGTCCTTCTTCACACCGCGGGCCAGGCGGCGCACCTCGGCGTAGGCATCGGCGGGCGGCGGCTCGGGGGCCGGTGCGGGCGGCGAGGCGGTGGCCGCGTGGCCGGTGATCTTCACCAGCACGGGGTGGACGGCGTCGACGTCGTTCGTCGGCCGCACCCCCAGCAGGTACGCGGGGCCGCCCGCCGGGTCCTGGACGAGTCCGAGGACGTCGCCGAGCTGTGCCTCGGCGACCGGTTCGCTGGTGCGGGCGGTCGTGTCGAGGGCGTGCAGTTCCACACCGACGCCCGATCCGGCCCGCCCCGCCACCAGGACGGTGTCGCCGCCGCTGCGCGCGAGATACCCCGGGTAGGACACCGGGGTCTCAATCCACTGCTCGCGAGTGCCGGCGCTGGTGCTGAGGGCGAGGTCGATGACGGCGCTGTGGCCGCCGGCGGCGAGGAGGAAGCGGCGCTCGCCGAGCCAGGCGGCCGAGCGGACCGCGGCGTCGAAGTCGAGGGCGAAGCGCTGCTGGTCGCCCACCTGCTCGTCGAGCCGGGTGAGCGCCAAGGTCGAGCCGGTGCCGGTGCCGAGCGTCGCTCCGGACCCGGACAGGACCCACACGCTCGACTCCGGCCCGAGCAGCAGGCGGGCGTTCGCCTCGAATCCGCCGCCGACCGCCCGCAGCACGCCGTCGTGCCAACGCGCCACCGCCGGCCCGCACAGCACCCACACCGACCCGTCTCCCAGGACCGCCGCGTCGCCGTGCACGCCGGGCAGGGGAAGCAGCCACCGGGTTCCGCCGCGTTGCAGGTCCACTTCCGCGAGCCCCGCCTCGGTGCTGATCAGCGCGCGCCCGGTGGGCTCCCAGGCCATCCCGGACGGTCGCACCGGCCAGGACTCGCCGGCAAGGGCGACGCGGAGGTCGACGCCTTCCGGCGTCCGGGACGGCACGCTCGACGGTCCGGAGGGGCGGGCCGCGATGGCCAGCGCCGGCACAAGCTCCGGCGGTTCGTGGAGGAGGAGTTCGTGCAGCGGGGTGTGCGGTGGCCTTGGCGGACGGAAGGCCGCGCGAATCAGGGCGGTGAGTGGGACGAGGTCGCAGACGGCGGCCTCGAGATGGTCCCGGTCCAGGAGAACGCCCTGTGTTCGCAGGACGGCGTTCATCTCGTCGCCGATCTCCTGGCCGGTGGCCCTCGCGCAGATCAGGACCCACCGCGCTGCCGGTCCGAGGTCGCGTTCGCGGGCGGTCACCGCGATGCGGGCCGCGGTGGCCGCGTCCGCGCCCACTGCGGTCGTCACCGTGATCGCGTAGTCGCGTCCGGCGAGCTCGAAGAACACGGCCGGCTCATGAGGCGAGCGGTGGACGGCCGTCGCTTCGGGGTCGGTACGCCGGATCAGCGCCGCTACCACGTCGACCAGGAGCCGGTGGCGGTCCTGCTCCAACAACTCCGCGGTGTGAACCTGGCCGTACTCGGCCAGCAGTTCCCGTACGTCCTCCATCGCCCCGCCCGTGCATCGTGCCAGCCCCGGGCTTCGTGCCCGCCGCGCTGATTGTCCATCACGGCAGTGCGCGGCGTACGCGGTCACCGGGATCAGGCAGCCGTCGACGGCGAGCATGACCGCTTCGGGCCCTGCTCGCGGTCGGCATCCCGCTCCCTGGTGCTGGTGCCGGGCGGTGATGGCATCAGGGCGCCGGGGGTGCGCTGCGCCTGTGGGGATATCCCGGCGGTTCGGGGTCGATGATGCCGAGCGCGCACCCCTGCGCGACGGCCTCGTAGAGGGTACGCGCGCGGAGATGGATCTGCGCGCGGTGCAGCAGCCGGCCTGCGGTCTCGGGCTGCACCTTGAGCTCCTTGGCGACCTCCAGATGGTGCTGGCCGCTCGCGAGGAGTCGGAGCGCGGTCAGTTCGTGCTCGGTGAGCTGCGGATGCCACCGCAGGATCGGCCGGGCGATGTGCGGGTGGTCGGTCTCCACGCCGTAGCCGGCGGCGCGCAGGCGCTCGGCCACCTCTTCGGCGACCGCGACCGACCGATGGCGGCCGCCCCCGCACACCACGTGCAGGTCGACGCGTCGGCCAGCCCTCGCCTGACCAAGGAGCGCGAGCGCGCGGCGGGTGCTGCGGTCGATGAGGCGCTCCGCTCCGGGCGAGCTGAGGACGTAGGCGCGCACCTCGGGGTCCAGGCCGGTGGAGTGGAGCATCCGGTCACGCATGGTCGGGTCCTCGGGCGGGTTGCGCAGCGGGCGGGCATCCACGCGGAGCGCGTCGCCTCGGGGTGCGTCGTGGTGGCCTTCTCCGTAGCTGATGATGACGGTCTGGATGAGGGCATGCGGGGACTGGGAGCCCATGAGGTCGCTGGTCATGCGGTAAGTCTCGGGTCAACGCGGCTGGCGGTGCAGGGTGTTGGACGTGTTGCCTGTTGCCTGTTCACCCCTCCCCGGCAACCGGGCCGGGAGGATCCCGCAGACTCCAGGCCCGGCGACGTCGCGGGCGTCGGAGCCGTGCCAGATCCGAGACTCTGTCCACAGGGCGCCAGGCCGAGGGTCGGCGGCATGTACAGGACTCCTTCTCAAGCACTGTCCCTGTTCGACGAGTTGACCCAGGGCGCACCGATCCCTGTCTTTCCTCGCGAGTTCACCCGGGCCCGGCCGCGGTACCAGTCGCACGGCGACGTCCTCATCGGTGATGTCCACGTCCCCCGCTACAAGCACCACGGACGCTGGCACTACCTGGAGAAGGACGTACGCCGGGCGGCTCGGCAGCTGCCGCTGGACCTGGACGACGTCGTCGCCGTCGACCTGCCGAACGCCGAATGGACACCGAAGGCCGACTGGCGGGCCCAGCTGGGCAGGTGGCTGGCCGACCTCGCCCGGCGTGTCTATCCGGGGCAGGATCCGGCGCCGTGGCCGGATGCCCGGCCCGGCGCGCTGGAGTTTCCGGGCGCCCAGGTCGACGTGTTCAGCATCGGCGGGACGCTGCCGCTGCGGCTGTTGGGCCGGGCACAGGGGCAGTGGGTGCTTCCCCGGGCCTACGCCGAGCTCCTGGACCGCTGGCAGGCGCAAGAGAACGAACTGGCCGAGCAGGTCCGGATCTGCCGCGACTGCGGCACGCGGGGGCCGGCCGACGGGAGCTGGCGGACCGTGGAGGACACCGGCTACGTCACACGCTGCCCGCCCTGCTCCCGGGCGCTCGTGCCCCGCTACGAGGGCCAGCTGACCGGCAGGACCTACCAGTGGGCCCGCGAGAGCCGGCACCGGGCCGCCGAGTACCTGTGCCGGCTCTGCGGGGCGCAACGCGCGTGGGCGTGGGACCACTGCCACAGCGA
The DNA here is from genome assembly GCF_020010925.1 of Streptomyces griseiscabiei. Lineage (NCBI taxonomy): Bacteria > Bacillati > Actinomycetota > Actinomycetes > Kitasatosporales > Streptomycetaceae > Streptomyces > Streptomyces griseiscabiei. Next base: position 51,580 of record NZ_JAGJBZ010000005.1, read on the forward strand.
GGAGCACGAGTTCGTGCGCGGCCCGCTGTGCGGCAGCTGCAACACCAGCGAGGGGAAGAAGAAGTTCGAGGCGGTCTTCCTGCAGCGGCAGGGAGCTGTCGGGTACCTGCTGGGCTGCCCGGGCTGCCGGGCGGAACGCAGTCTGCCGGAGCAGTACCATCCGGCGGTCGTCCAGGCGCACCTGGAGCGCACGGAGCGGCACGGCCGCTGTGCCGAGCAGCCGGCCGTGACGCCGGCGGGCGCGGCGGACGGGGCGGACGGGGCGTACCAGTTCGTGCTGCGGTGCCGGCAGCACCCCCGGGTGCCGGCGTGGACGAGGAGCGTCACCGTGGGAGAAGCGCACGCCTTGGTGCGCGGTGTCGTCGATTCCGCGCTGTCCGGGGCGGCGGCAGCCTCCGAGGGCGGGCGGTGCACGGGCCGGGCGGAGGCGCCTGCCGGACGGAGGCGGACCAGCGGTTCCGCGAGCAGGAGCCGCCCGGCGGCCGGGCACACCGCCTGAAGCACGGCGCGGGCCGGGCGGGCGCTGGCCGCATACCGGGCCCCGGTGCCGGGCGTGCGGCTCCCTGGCGGGCGCCCGGCGGCCGGGGCCCCGGCCAGCACCAGGCCCGGGGCCTCTGTCGGTGACGCCTGGTACCTGGTGTCCTGTCAGATACGCCGCGAGTACGCCGGGTCGCCGGGAGACGCGCTCCATGCCCTTCACCGCGCTGCACCCTGAACTGGGCCGCCTCGACTCCACTGTCCGTGGTCTCGGGCACGGCCTGGAGTGGGATCGGATCCACAAGGTCCGGCCCCGCGTGCTGCCAAACCGCGCTTGACAATCGGCATTGGGAAGTTGCCTGTTATGCAGGGCCCGCGCGGCTCTCGCGGCCGAGGCGACGGCCGTGCTCGAGGCCGATGCGGAACAGCCGGCCCGCGCCCACGACGCCGAGGGCGGCGACCCGGGGATCTACTACCGGCAGCAGCCCGTGAACGAGACGGCCTACGAGCGGGCCTGCGACGCGCTTGCAGCCTTCGACGCCGAGCACCCCCGCAGATCATCGCGGGGGTGCGTGAGCAGGAGGCCGACGACGTACGCCGCCGCCTGAAGTTCGACTGACCTTTCGACTGACCTGGGGGTGGTGAGGGGGTGCCGGCCCGCACCGGTTGTCCGGGGCGGGCCGGCCGGCCTCGTTTGCCATCCGAGGCGGTGTCCCGCCCGCTGCCACGGCCAGGACGTGCGCTGCGTCGGGAACCACCCGTCGGCAGCCGCGCGCTGCGCGCCCTTGGCAGTGGACACGCAGCGTCCCGGCCCTTCCCGGGGCCGGGTCTTACGGAAAAGCGTATCGGCGGGGACCGACACCGGGGGCTATCGCGTGCGGCGGAACGCCCTGGCTGCGGTGCGCGCGGCGCGGTAGGCGTCGGCGGGGCAGGCGGAGGGGCCGGGGACGGGTTGCCAGGTGCCGTACGGGGCGAGGTAGGGGTGCCAGCGGCCGTCGGGTCCGTAGCGGAGCTGGACGCCGGCGGCCTGGTCGGTGAGGTGGTTGTCCTCGCATTCGACGGTGGCGCTGGGGGCGGGCCGAAGGGGCTGGATGTCGGCCTGGGCGCGGGCGAGGACGTCGTGGTCGACGGTGTAGCGGTGGAGGTAGGCGGAGGCGCCGGCGGGTCCGCCGTGGGTGTGGGCGAGCGTGAGGTGCCCCATGGCGACGACGTCGAGGCCGAGGTGGTCGATCGCGGCCTGCCGGAACGGGGCGCCGTGTTCGAGGGCGGTGAAGCGGGCGAGGTCGCTGCCGGTGTCGGTGCCGGTCGGCTGGTCGGTGCCGGCCAGGAGTGCTCGGGCTCGGTGGGCGGCGTCGGCGACGAGGGCGTTCTGGGCGGGTAGTTCGGGCAGCGGCGCGGGCGGCGGTGGGAGCGGTCCGTTAAGAACCGGGCGGGCGGCGGCGAGGTCGAGTTCGACGGGTTCGGGCATCGGGGCAGGCTGCTGAGGGGGAACGAACGGGGCGGCGTCGGCGGTGGGGCGTGCAGGCGACGTCGGGGCGCGGTGCGGGGAGGGGACGCGGGCCGCGGCGGTGGAGTGGCCGTGGGCGCGCAGGTTCTTCTTGATGTGCTGGTAGGGGCGGCCGCGGAGGGTGAACAGCGGGGCGGGCGCGGCGCGGAGCCGTTCGGCGAGGAGCAGTCCGACGGCGAGGGTGTGCGCGCACGGGCCGGCGGGCGCCGCAGGGCAGGTGCAGGTGTGGGTGAGGTCGTGCGCGGAGGGGAGCAGCGGAATGCCCGCAGTGCGGTCGGGGTCAGCGAGGTGGTCGCCGATGATGCTGGAGGTGTGCGTGGCGATCGCTGCTTCGATGCGGTCCCACTGCGCCTCGGTGAGTTCCTCGACGAGGAGACGGGGGCGGACGGGCCGGCCGTCGGCCAGGGGGAACTTGGCGGTGGCGAAGCCCTTGTTGATGTTGAGCTGGGTGCCTGTGGTGGTGAGGAGACGGCGTGCGGCGTTCAGGGTCGCGGTGTCGGCGTGGGTGGTGAGCGTGGCGGTCAGGGCGCGGGCCCACACGTCGGTGGTGCGGGCGCTCATCGGCGTGCTCCCAGGGTGACGAGGTCGGCGAGTTCGCGGTCGGTGAGCTGGGTGAGGGCGCGGTCGCCGCCGGTCAGGACGGCGGAGGCGAGGGCGCGTTTGTGGGTGAGGAGTTCGTCGATGCGGTCCTCGACGGTGTGCTCGGTGATCAGGCGGTGCACGGTGACGGTCTGCTGCTGGCCGATGCGGTGGGCGCGGTCGGTGGCCTGGTCCTCGACGGCGGCGTTCCAGGAGCGGTCGTAGTGGATGACGTGGGCGGCGCGGGTGAGGGTCAGTCCCGTTCCGGCGGCCTTGAGGGAGAGGATCATCACCGGGTGCTGGCCGGCCTGGAAGGCGTCGACCATGCGCTGGCGCTCGGGCAGGGTGGTGGCGCCGTGCAGGAAGAGCGGGTCGTAGCCGTGCCGGTCGAGGTGGCGGTGAAGCAGGTGTCCCATGCTCACGTAGCTGGTGAAGAGGAGCGAGGCCTCGGAGCGGGTCCGGATCGATTCGAGGAGGTCCATCAGGGCCGCGGTCTTGGCGGAGCGGGCGGTGAACTCGGCTGCGCCTGACGCGGCTTGCGGGTCTTCGCGCAGGTAGTGCGCGGGGTGGTTGGTGATCTTCTTCAGGGCGGTGAGCAGCTTGAAGACGAGGCCGTTGCGGGTGATGCCGCGGGATGCCTGGATCTGCTCGAGGGTTTCGCGCACGACGGCTTCGTAGAGGCCGGCCTGCTCGGTGGTGAGGCCCACCAGGCGCGGCTGGTCGATCTTCGCGGGGAGCTCCGGGGCGATTCCGGGGTCCGTTTTGCGTCGTCGCAGCAGGAACGGGGCGACGATCCGGCCGAGTGCGAGGGCCTTCTCGCCGCCGGGGTCCTTCTCCGCCGCGTTCGCCCACCGGGACCGGTAGGCCTTCAGCGTGCCGAAGAGGTCCGGGTTGGCCCAGTCCAGCAGGGCCCACAGCTCGGAGAGGTTGTTCTCGACAGGGGTGCCGGTCAGTGCGAGGCGGGTGGTGGAGGGCAGGGCGCGCAGGTTGCGGGCGGTGGCGGAGGCGGGGTTCTTCGCGTTCTGGGCTTCGTCGGCGATGACCAGCGACCAGGTGCGGCCGGCCAGGCGGGCGGTGTCGCGGAGCAGGACGCCGTAGGTGGTGACCACCACCGTGGTGTCGGTGACCTCATCCAGGGTGCGGTCGGGTCCGTGGTAGGCGACGACGTCCAGGCCGGGGGTGAACCGGGCGGCCTCGCGGCACCAGGTGGTGACCAGGGACGCCGGGCAGACGACCAGGGTCGGGCCCGGGGTGTGCTGCTGGTGGTGGAGGGTGAAGGCGAGTGCGGTGAGGGTCTTGCCCAGGCCCATGTCGTCGGCGAGGACCGCGCCGAAGCCGAGGCTGGTGGTGTGGGCGAGCCAGGTCAGGGCCCGCTGCTGGTAGCCGCGCAGCGTCGCGCGCAGGCCGGTCGGTACGGGCACGGGTTCGGGGTGGTGTTCGCCGCCGCTGAGTACCTCGATCATGCGGGCGAGCTGTCCGGCCGTGCGGCAGGGGACGATGGTGTCGTCGACGGTGATGGTGCCGGTCAGGGCGGCGGTCAGCGCCTGGGTGCCGGGCAGGGGAGCGAGCAGGCGGTGGCGTGCGCGCCGGCGCAGGACGGGGTCGGCCAGGACCCAGCGGCCGCGGACGCGGACCAGGGGCCGGGCCGCCTCGGCGAGGGCGTCCATCTCCTCCTCGCTCAATGGCACGCCGTCCAGGGCGATCTGCCAGCGGAAGTCCAGGAGCGCGGTGACGCTGAACCGGGGCGCCTCCCCTGCCTGGCGGTGTCCGGCCGCGCCGGTGGCGGGTTCGGTGCCGATGACCGCGGCGGTCTGCAGGGCGGTGCGCAGGTCCTCGGGCCATGCCACCCGCACGCCGTGCTCGGCGAGTTCGGCTTCCTGCTCCAGCAGCGCCTCAATGGCTGCCGGGTTCAGCGTGTGCCGCCCGGGATGGTCCTGGGCGGCGAGTGAGGCCAGCACGGGACACCGGCGGGCGGCCCTTCGCAGGACGCGTCGGACGCGCGGACGGACCGTGTCCGGCTGCTGGCCGGCGAGGCGGGCCGCTCCCGACCAGAGCAGAGCGGCCGGCACCGGCTCCTCGTCGGGGGCGGCGTCGCCGTCCGCGGGCGCCAGGTGCAGTTCGGCGGTGAGTCGACCGACGGCGGCCTCGTCGTCGCTGGGGTCCTTGATGCGCAGGATCACCTGCGGGGCCGGGCCGCCGTCGACCTGGTCCTCCACGCTGTCCAGCCAGACGCCCACCTCCCCTTCGGCGTCCACCGGCCCCTGGTCGGGGTGCGTCCAGGGGCCGGTACCGAACAGAGCGGCCGCCGGGGTACGGACCAGCGTGTCGGCGATCGCGTCGGCCGCGGCGATGAGCGCCTGGCGGGCCGGGAGTCCGGGGGGCGTCGCGCCGGTGGGCGCGGCGACGGCGAGCTCGGTCAGGGCCTGCTGGGCGTTCGGCGGGATCGGGCCGACGCGCCACGCCGCCCGGCCGTCGTCGTGCTGAGCGGGGTAGACCAGCTGGGCGGCGATGAGTTGCAGGGCGATATGGATCGCGCGCTGCCAGAACACCGCCGTCACGCTCGCACCGTGGTGCGTTCCCCGCAGGACGGGCAAGCCCTCAAGGAGGGGGATACGCCAGCCGGCCTGGCCGTCGGGGCCGGCCTCGGCGGTCAGCGGATGGGGCAGGCCGGTCGTCGGCAGCGCCAGCCGGCCGTTGTCCTGCACCCGCCACTCGGCCAGCCGGCCGGCGCCGCCGGGCACGAACGTGAGCGCGCACCCGGAAGTGACGGCATCCAGCAGCAGCACGGACGCCGGCTTGTCGCCCACGTCGAGGACGGCCCGCTGCGGGGCCGCGGGCGAACGAGGGGTGGGTGCTGGTGCCGAGGTCGGCGGGTTGGAGGTTCCGTCCGGGCGGACCGCACGCCGCTTGCCGGCGCTCGCAGTGTCCGGTGCCGGCGTGGGGGTGGCGTGGTCGAGGGTGTGGAGTTTACGCAGCAGCTTCAGCGCCGCCGCCCGGCGTGCCTCGGTCTTGTCCGCGCCCGCGGCGGTCGCCTTCACCGGGGTGTCGGTCGCCCGGTGCCGGCAGGAGTAGGTGACCTCCTTGCGGGGACCGATGGTGCGCACGCTCGCCTCGGGCTTGGTGATGGTGTCGAGCTGGTGGTGCTTGTTGAGGTACTTGATCGGGTCCTGGCTTGGACCGGGGACCGTGACCTTCGGCGTGGTCGCCGGCTTGTCGTCGTCCGGGTAGGCCGGTTCAGGAAGGTCCGCCATGAGGGCGAGCAGCGCGCACGCCGCACGGTGCCGGGCGGTCTTGCGCGCCGGGGCGGAGCGCACCGGGCCGGTCGACTTCCCCTCCCCCGCCGTGAGAAGGGCTCGCGTGTGGTGCAGACCCTGCTCGTCGACGTCTTCCTGGTAGGTCAGGCCGTGGTCCTCGCCGTGCTGCTCGGCGTGCCAGTGCAGGAGCCGGGCGGGGGCCGGCGGCATGGCTGCTGCCCGCTGGAGTGCGGCTTCGCGTACGGCTGCCCAGGCCGGGCTGCGGGCGTCGAGGAGCAGGAGGTACAGGTCACGGTGACGCAGCCGGCCGGCACGGGCGCGGCGCAGGGCTTCAGTCTGCAGCTCGGCACCAGGACCTCGCCCGGCCTCGATGCTCCGCCGCAAGTGCTGTTCGAAGACCTCCGTGGGCATGCCCGGCAGGACCAGGCGCTCCATCTCGCCGTTGCCGTCCGGCTCGTCGCCGGACAACGGGGTGCCGGAGAGGCGGGCCAGCAGGGCGAGCGCGGCACGGTCCTTGGCCTCCCGGCTGGTCGGAGCGCTCTGCGCGGGACCGGTGACCTGGGCTTCGGCCGGGCCGACCACCGCTGCGACCATGACCTGACCCTCGGCTTCCGGCGCGGTCTCCTCGAACCGCGGGGGCGGCCACACTTCCACCTGAGTGTGCGTGGCCAGGACTTGCCGGGCCGTCTCGGGGTTGCCGGCCAAAGCGTCCATGACGGCCTGGCGTGCGGGGGCCCAGGCCGGAACGTGCGGTGTGGCAAGGAGCACGAGCCGCATGTCCCGCACGCTCAGCAGGCCGGCGCGGCTGCGCCGGAGCGCGTCGCGGGCCAACTCCGCGTCGTCGGCGTCCGATCCGGCGAGCTCCTTGAGTGCCTCGTGCCACTGCTCGGCGTCCAGCGCTCTCACGTCCCGGCCTTCCCATGTCGTCGGGGCGCCGGCTGCCACCGTGAAACTCACTCCCACTCCCCTGCTCCTGCTCGGTCCGTCGGCGTCTGTACCTTGGGTCGGTCACTGACGGCCAGGACTCCGCCACAGTAAGGGAGGACACCGACACGTCCGGCGCTGCGCCTCGAAGCTCCCCGTCGCGGGCCGGGCGGGGGCATCGGGTCGTGGCGCGCACGCCGCCTCCTGGGTGGTGGCCGGAGCGTCGGGCAGGGGGCCGCCCCATGTCCCTGGTCGCGCGGGTGCTCGGGTCGAAGTTGGCGTAGCCGACCAGGCGTCCGTGTCCGTGGTACGGGGGGCTTGCCGGAGCGGCATTTAATGATCTCCAGGCTCTCGCGGACGTAGTCGAGTGCGTCGAGCGGCAGGAGCCAGACGATGTCGGTCTCAGCGGAGAGCTGTCCGGGCTGCAGACGGGAGGCGGGGGCCGCAGCTCCGGGAACCGGGGCCGGTCCCTCAACGGTCCCTGCTTCAGTCCCTCGGCCGTCGTCGCAGCTCAGCGGGGGTGTGGACCGGGTCTCAGGGACGGACAGGGACTGAGTTCCGCAATTGTGCGGCGCTGGAGTCCGTGCGGCGTTCGGCGCGAGGGATCCATGGGGCATGTCGGTCTCTGAGCGTGCCACCCGCGTCAGGGTCGGGCGGGGTGCGCGCTGTTCTCCGAGCTGGGAGTTGGATGTCCTGGTCATGCGGCGCGCCCTGCTTCCCCGTTGTCGGTGGGTGCCGGTCCGGTCCAGACGGGCCGGTAGCGATCTCGTACGTCCCAGCCGCGCCATCGTTCGTCGAGGAGTTCGCCCGTGTCGGGGTCGACGACTCCCTCGGGCACGAGCACCGGGCGTGGTCGTACGGGGCGGGCACGGGTGGCGCGTTCGGCGATCCACCGCTGGTAGTTGGCGCGTTCGCGGGCGTGCCGCGCTCTGCGGCGCTCGCCGAAGCCCGCGGTGCCCTGCTGCTCGGCGGCCTCGGTGAGGACCTTGTCGTCGGGCTGGAGACGTACGGGGCCGGCGAGGTCGGGGGCCAGGTAGTACAGGCCCTCGCATTCGCGGACGAGGCCGTCGGCGACGAGTTTGTCCAGACGGCGGGCGACGGTGGTGCGGTGCAAGCTGGTGGCCTGCTGCAGCTGGGCGGGCTCCAGTCCTTCTGTGACGTCGAGGCAGGCCAGGATGCGGGCGCCGCTGGTGCCGTGGGCGAAGTGGTGGAAGGCGTCGTGGGCCATCACCGAGGCGAGTGCGGCCGTGTCGGTGAAGGTGTGCGGATCCGGGACAGTTGCCAACTCCCCGGGAGTGGGGGGCAGGGAGTGTCCCGGAGCTGCACGAGCGAGGAGCTCGGCTACGTGGTCGGGGATCTTCAACCGCCACCTCGAGCCGTGGTTCTTCCCCGTGCCGGCCTCCAGCAGCTGAAGCCACCCGGCGTCGACGAGCCGCTTGTCGCTGGCCTCGGCGGTCGACTTCGCGCAGCCCATCCGCTCGGCGTGCGGGCGCAGCGCGGTGGTGTGCTCCAGTCCGCCGGCCCGCTCGCACAGCGTGAGGCGGGCGGCGATGTTCTTCTGGTCGACCGCTCCCCCGCCGCGGGCCGGCCAGGCGAGGTGTTCCACGACATGGCGGACCTCGTTGATCTGCTCCAGGGCGTCCGGGCGGCCGGTGATCGCGGTGTTGCGGGCGGCGAACTCGCGGGCCTTCTCCAGCATCGCGGTGAGCTTGTTCTCCGCGTACTGGGCGCCCTTGCGCTCGCGGAGCCTGCGCGCCCACCAGCCGCCCCGGGTCGGCGTGTAGATGAGGGCCTGGTGGAAGTCCGCGGGAGCCCATTCGCGGCCCGGCTGCGAACAGGCGAGCGCGAGCGCCATGGTGAGCCGGTAGCCGGAGTCCGGATCGTCCCGTCCGGCGTACCGGCCCTCGACGTCGCCCTCCAGCAGCAGCCGTCGGGACCGTCGGGTGAGCGGGCGCCGCTCCCACACCGGCACCGGCGCAGTGCGGCGGGCGCGGGGAAGAGTCCTGGTGTTCATGGCATCTCCCCTGCTCGCAGGGGGGACACCACGTCCCGGAGCAGCCGGGTCTGCGGGCGAGGGCCCGGTGGTGAGGACGAGGGCGGCGGCGGGGGGCCGGAGAGCGTAGGGGCCGTGAGGGTGGCGAGGGTGTTCACGCCGCGCTCACCTCCAGGACCTGGCGCTCGACGCGGTCCTCGGGGAGCTCCTGGCCGGCGAGGTCGGCACAGCGGCTCTCCCAGTCCGTCACAGCGGGCCGGGCCGGCTGCTCGCCCCGGGCGATCCGCAGCTGCCGGGCCCGGTCGGCAAACAAGACCTGAACCGTCCGCGCCAGGGCCTCGTCCGCGGCCTGCTCGGCGGCCGACTGGGCCATCGCCCGGGTCGGGTACCGGTGCGCCGAGCGCATCTTGGCCTCGTACGCCTTGTCCGCCTCCCACTCGGCCTCGGTCGAACGCATCAGCCGGCCGTTCAGGCTCTCGCGGCGCTGCTCGCGGAGCTTCTCGGCGATCTCCCGCGCGGCGAGCAGCAGCCCGGCCTCCTCGATGCCGGCGGCGCGCTGCACGTCCAGGTGCCGCTCCAGGAGCGTGCGGGTGTCGGCCGCACACCGCTCGGTGGCATCGGCGACCGCGACCGGGTCGGTGAGGTCGGCGCGGGCCATCACCGCGAAGTCGACCGCCTCGGCCAACGCCCGCTCCACAGCACGGCGTTCTGTGCACAGCAGGCACCGGCCGGCCGCATCCGGGATCCCGCAGTCGGCACACGGCGCGGAGAGGCGCTCGCGCTCGGCGGCCGCGTACTCGGCGCGGCGCTGCTCGATCACCCGGGCGCGGGCCTGCTGCTCGGCCAGGGCCTGCTCGTGCCGCTCCGCCTGGACCGCGGCCTCGTACGTCACCGCAGCGTTCAGCCGCTTCTCGGTCTCGGCCTGCAGGACCTGCGGCGCCGCACCGGCGAGCTCCCGGGCGGTCTCCGCGGCGATCCGAGCCCGCAGGCCGCGCCGGTCACCGATCAGGACCTGGCAGCTGGGGCAGTCGGCGCCGGAGTCCATCCGCCGGCCCTCGTCGCACAGCTGCGACCAGCACCACGCCCGCTGCACCAGGCCCCGGCCCAGGATCCAGCCGACCGGATCGGTGACCGGCCGGCCCATCTGCTGATCGAGGCGCCGCTCAAGCCGTTCGGCGAGGGCCTCCTCGGCGTCCTGCGGGCCGAGGATCCCCCGCAGCACACCCAGCTGCACGCGAACCGCCGCAGCCACATGACGCTGAGCCGCCGGCCGGACGATGCGCTCCCACACCGGCCGGATCGGCGCGAGCACCGACTCCAAGCCCCGCGGCAGCGACGCCGGACGGACGAACACCACCGTCCCCGCCTGCTTCTTCGAGGCCTTCGCCGAGCCCGACTTCCCCCACGATCCCGCTACTTCCTGCTGCTGTTCCCCGCGAAGCGGGCCGCCCAGCCCGCCACCAACCGCAGCCGCACCGACCTCGGTGCGCTCCCGTTCGTCCTCGCGGGCGCCCGCGCGCTCCGGCAGATCACCGCACCCCAGATCGGCTTCGCCGGAAAACCCACCATGAAGCGAGAGAGAACCAGAGAGAGTAACCACCGGCGCGTGGAGAGCGTGAAGGGGTGCACCAGCAGGGCGCTCGGCCACATCGGGCTCCGGCTCGGTCTCAGGCGCCTCTTCCCCGCTGTTCACCGGGCCTTCCAGGGCCGGCTCGGTCTCGAGATCCCCGAGTGCAGCAGCGGGGCGCTGGACATCCTCGGGCTCGACATCGTCGAACGACTCCTGCTGCCAGCCCTCCCCCGACAGCACCGGACCCTCGTCCTCGGCTTCCTCCGCGTGCGGCGAACCGTGCGCACACGACGGACAGGCCGCGGCAGGCTCCGGCTCCTCGACGCCGTCCTCGACGACAACCTGCGGCGCCGCACCGCGCCCGAACGCGGACGCGATCGCCGGCACCACCAGCCGGCCCTTGCCGTACTGACCCGACTCCGTCGTCCCGCGCACCACCTCGACCAACTGCAGCCGCTCCAGCCGGTCGACGACCTTCCCGCCGCCGGAAACCGAACAGCCCAGGGCCTTGGCGACCGTGGCGTCCGCCCGCCCGCGGCCCTCCTTCACCGAGCCGCCGACCAGACGAACCCGACCGTCAGGCCGGGTCTGCAGAGCAAGGAGAAGCAGAGCCAGCCGGTCCGTCGCCGCACCCCTCCCCCGCCGAACCGCAAGCAGCCCCGGCGGCGTCACCGGACCGTCCTTCGGGGCCCAGCCCGGCGCGAACAGGGCCTCGCAGAACCGCAACAACGTCGCCAGGTCCTTACGGGCCAAAGCGAGCGGGTGCATCGGATCGCCGCTCTCCCGCGCGGCGAGCAGCGGAAGCAGCTTCCACTCAAGGCCGGTCACCCGACCGGACTCCTCGGTCAGCGCCTCGGTCTCCACCACGCCGGCCTCGCGCATCGCGGGCAGCACCTTGTGGTCGACGTACGACTCTGAAAACCCGAGCCACCGCCCCATCTCCCCCGCGCGAAGGCGGAGCACGGCACTGCGCGCCGGCGCCTTCGCCAACAGGACCACCGCGGCCAGGCGGACCGAATCCGGCGCTCGTTCAAGGGACTTGTTCGCCAGGAGACACCGCACGGCAGCGTGCAGGCGGGCCCGCATCGCCCGGTTCAGCACCAGCGGATCTCCAGGACCCGACTCCGGGACCGGACCCGCCAACTCAGTAACCCCGTCCGCGCGCGCGTCGCGACGCCAGGACGAGCCAGAACGCTTAGAACGAGCCGCCCGATCAGCCGTTTTCGGCATGACTGAGCCAGCCCTCGAACGGACAGCGATGATCTGCTCCATAATCGAGGTGGGAAGGGGGCACCGTCACCGCGGTCCGACTGGCTAGGGCAAGCACGAGAGACGGACCCGGCGACACCGGCATTCAGCTGGCGATCTGGCTGACCAACACCCCCTCCACGCAGTGCGAACGGCCCGGGATCGTCAGTCCCGGGCTCTTCGCGTTTCGGATGACTCTGCGGCAGGAGGCCTGTGGAAAAGATCCGGTCATCACAAAGGCGGCGATCGCTTCAGCGCGAAAGGTCGGGCGCCCGTGTGTCCGGGTGGGAAGCCGCCGCGTCTCGGCTTCCCACCCGGACACACGGGCGCCCAGTACGGACGAAGCCGGCCTGGAGCGCGCTTCGCCCGTCGGTGGCAGCTGTGTGAATCTGGGTTTTCCCGGCGGTGCATGCATACTGGAGCTGTCCTTACGATCCCGCGACGGCATATCCGAAGCGGCTCTCAACGGCGGCCCCAGTTCTTCAGGGGCCGCCGTTGTCTGCTTCGCTGGGCAGGTCACTCCGCTGTGGGAGCGGCGTCGAGGAAGGGGTCTGTTGTGCTGTCCGCCCAGGCGCCGACGGGAAGACGGACGAAGGGGTGATCGTCCGATTCGTCGATCAACCACTTCAGGGCCTCCCCTGCGGTGTGGGTCACCACGGCGTTGTTCGGCGTTGCCCATACGCTTGTGTGGATCGATAGCTCCGGGCTTGCGAGGGCCTGGCGTGCGGCTCGCAGAGCGGCAGAAACCCACGTGGCGAATCCCTGGTGCAGTCCTGTGGTGAAGGCGGTCTGCGACCAAGCCACACCATCCAATGACGCAGCCGCCTTGAGCACGATTACGTCGTGTGCACTCAGGTGGTGCAGGTCAGCCAGATCCGCGGCCGCGAGGCGTTGCAGCAGAGACAGAGGAGTGCCAGCTGCGCGACACACGATGCGGGTGTCTTCGTCGAAGTCTCGCGTCGCATAACGGATTTCAAACGGGTGCGGGAGGGCAGCTGCCCATGCTCCGACCGGGAGTTTGACCACCGTGCGGTCTGACGTCCGGGCAGCGTAGGCCCCCGCGTCCTGCGGCGTGTGAGTAGCAACGGCTCCCTCCTTGCTGGCCCAAACGACGGTGTCCGGGTTCGTCTCGGGTGAAGTGAGGGCGTCACGCACGGTGTTGAGGGCCAGCTTCTGCCACAAGGCCGTCTGCCGTGAGTCCTTGGGGTCGCGGCGCTCGCCGGGCCAGACGATGCGGTCCAGGAACGCGTAGCTCCGAATCACGATGACGTCTTCGCCCTCGAGCGCCGATCCGTCTACGAGGCCTTCGTTGATGGCTCCAGACACCCAGCGGGTGTTGACGTCTGCAGCTGTGGCCACGCGATGTGGGGTGTGGCCGCTGCGTCCGTCCGTAGGGCTCGACATCGAAGGGCTCCTTCCTGAGTTCGCCGCGGCGCGCTCGATCCGCATGTGATCGGTCCGCGAGTCGCACCGTCGCGAGGAATGTTACGCCGTATCAACGTCCGCGCGCGCCAAGGGCGTCAAGTGGGCGTTTCGCGCGTTTCGTTCGCTCGCTGAAGCGTTGATCTCTTCACGTCGTATCGAAAGAGCTGTGTGAAGTGGGGCGGATGAGACGCTGCGTCTCGGAACCACGTCAGGGTTAGGCGGGTTAGCGCTACGGGCGAAGCTGAGTATGGAGGTCGGCTTGAGACATGCGAGCCTGCATCCCTACGTAGATAGGCAGCTAGGTAGGAAGGTGCCTACCTAGCTGCCTATCTGACTAACTATGTACCTACTTAGGTACCTATTCAGTAACCTATCGACATCCCTATGTCTGCTGGTCAGGGCGATGTGGCGCACGCACTGGTGCCCCCCTGTGCTGCACAGGGGGGCACCAGGTGATGCTGCGGCGAGGATGTGAAGCTACTGCTCCTCGTCTTCCTCCGGCCAGATCAGAGGTCCGTCCTCCTCGAGTTCGTCGAGAAGGCGCTGGACAGCAGCCGAGAACACGTGGACGGCGGTGCGTCCTCGCCCTGCAGACTTCATGTCCATGGGCATGGACTGAACCAGTTCCGCAATGTCCGGTCCGACACGATACGTTGACTGTTTTCCAGTCGTTCCGACGCGTCCTGAACGCACATAGGCTGCCGCCAGTGCCACCTGCTCCTCGATGGTCTTCGGCAGGTGCCTTCTGAACGCGGCGTCGACGTACACGGCCTGCGTCATCCGCTTGCCTGTTGCTGCAGAGTCACTGACCATTCGCTTCGTGAGTTCCTGTGCCATCCCCTTGGTAAGGCGGACAGGAACGGACGACCATTCCCTAGCCCCGAGCATCAGGTCGAGCGTGCTTTCGGTCCAGGAGTGGGCCACAGCGCGGTGCGCGTCGGTCGGCTCAGGCGTACTCTCCTGCTTCTTCTTCCGGGAGTTCGGCTTCTTCGCAGGCTCCTTCGGGATGCTCTTGGCGGAGGTTTCGCCCTTGCCGTCGTCGGCGTTGCCGGGCGACTGGGAGGAATCTTCATCCTCACCTGCGGGAGGCGTCGCGACGTCGTCGGCCGGCGGAGCCTCGGACGCCGCCCTGTCCCCCACCTGCTCTGTGCGGGGCCCTGCTTCACCAGCCGATTCAGTGACTTCGGGTGCATGCGCCTCGGACGAAGCGTCCTGCTGAGCCGGCACGGGCGAGTGCTCAGCTTGCTGACCAAAGACGGAGTAGCCGACAACATCATCGGCACCGGCGAATGCCGGGTTGTCCAACAGGTTCCCGCCGAGCGGTGCCGCCTTCTTCCTCGCTCGAGACCTGGCCGGTTTCTCGTCAGGCATTGGTCACGGCTCCCTCGGCATCGTCGACGTCGAGGTGCTCAGCCCGCGGCGTCGGAAGCCGCCACTGGTCTCCAGGGGTCGCGAGGCGCTGGAGGATTTCTTCTGTGAGGGCCGTGTACGAACGGGCGACCACTCCGCCGGCGGTGACGACTGCCGGAACGCCGGTGCTGTACGCCTTCGAGATGAGGCGGTTACGCCTGATCTCTGCGTTGAACGGCAACAGGTTGCCCTGGAGCATCATGCTTCGGACGTCAGCGTCCTCGCGAGTCTCAGAGGTAGGCGGGTTCGCCCGGTTGAGAAGCGCTCCAAGGAACGTGGGGCGGCCCTCTGCCTTCCCGAGCGCCTCGACTGCTGATCGAAGGACTCGTGCCCCCTTGACCGTGGCGTACTCGGGGTTGCAGAGGGTGATGACGGCGTCCGATGCCTGCAGACCGACCAGGTTCAGGCTGGAGACGGCGGGGGGCGTGTCGATCACGGCGATGTCGTACTTGCCGGCAGCGCTCTGCAGGAGCTTGCGGAGGATGTAGGTGTCGACGTCCTGCGACTGCACGAAGGACTCCTGCGCCCGGGTCATCGTGTGCTCGAGCGAGGCGAGAACGGCGAGGGTGCCGGCTCCCTCGAAGGGCTCCAGCATCGCCGAGACGTCGCGTACGTGAGGGAGGATGTCGGGGTCGTCCACTCCCTGGAGCACAGACTGCATGATCCAGCCGAGAGAATGAGCGACATCGGGGCCCCTGGGGGCGAGCGTGACTCCGAGAGCGGTGCCTGCCTGCGCCTGCGGCTCCAGGTCCACGACCAGGACGCGCTTCCCCGCCATAGCGAGTCGGGCTGCCAGGTTCACTGTCGTTGTCGTCTTGCCCACGCCGCCTTTTTGCGTGGCGACGGCCAAAATCCACATAGCGCTCTCCCTATTGTCCTTACGATCGCGCACATCCTACGGCGTAGTGACGCTCGCCGTGTTGAGGCACTCGGAGTGGCAGGGAACGTCCGTGTTGTCCCTCTGAGGGTTGCCACGTAGTAACAGCTCTTTGGAGCGGGCTGGCGTCTGGGCGTGTCCTGGCGCCCCAAGGGTGCGGCCGTGGTGCCGCAGGTGCTGAGAAGGGCTCATCGCGTTGCCGCAGGCACGAGCGGAGCTGTGGGGCGCGGCGAAGCGCTGGTCTGGAAGACGGCGGGGTGACAACGCCACGTGCCCGCGCGAGGCAGCAGAGCCACAAGACCGTGAAGCGGAGCTGTGGGGCGCGGCGAAGCGCTGGTCTGGAAGACGGCGGGGTGACAACGCCACGTGCCCGCGCGAGGCAGCAGAGCCACAAGACCGTGAAGCGGAGCTGTGGGGCGCGGCGAAGCGCTGGTCTGGAAGACGGCGGGGTGACAACGCCACGTGCCCGCGCGAGGCAGCAGAGCCACAAGACCGTGAAGCGGTGATAGTTCAAGTCGCGTGCAGCTTCGCTCCTGAGAGCCTCGGTGCTTCAGCGCATCGCAGAGCAGCGCGATCTCGCGAATCTGTGAATAGTCGAAGTTGGAGACGAGCCGATACGCAGGTGCGTATGCCCTTCCGCGAAAGGGCGACGTGAAGAGTGCGGAAGCAGTGGTGAGACTGCTTCAAGCCAAGCGTGCATGGCAGGCTTCCTGCAAGAAACCTTGCTGACATCAACAAGCCTCAAAGCCTGCGCTAGACGACATGCAGACGTAGCCGTCGCTATCGAGCAAACAGTCGTCGCTCAACTCGGAGCACATTGGTATGGGGGACAACAACAGCCAATGGAGAGGCGGCCAAATGCCACACAGGTACACGAGCAAGTAACAGGCATCGGTTCGTGCATGAAGTTGCAAAACAGTGGATGGTGGGTTCTCTCGAAGTACTCAACAGAGCCCTGAGAAGTGCACAAGAAGGGGCTGGATGACCGAAGCGATGAATCAAACGGAGTCGGCAAGAGTAGATGACCATGACGCGCGAACCATGCATCAAGTAGACACGCAGCGCAATAACGTAGTCAGCGCCTGAAAGCGCGGGGCAATACACAGCTACCTGCATACGTGCCTAGGTAAATAGGTAGCTAGGTGACTGCCTATCGGGCTAGCTATGTGCATAGCTATCTAGCTACCTACGTACCTACTAGGATAGCTATTTGCATAGCTACTAGCATGCATACCGGCATGGCTATACTCCGACCTACCGCCATACCTACAGTCTCACCTACCGAGCTGCCTATGTGGGCAGGTAGACAGCCTGACAGATGCAACGAGCCTATCTCTCAGGGCGACCTGAGACATGGGCGTGGAGTGCTGTGTTCGGCACTCGCACGCGCCCCGACACAGAGGGCTCTTGCGGAGCGCTGACTCTGTCCACAGGTGGGTCGCTGCACGCTTCTCTGACTCGGATCAGAGGGAGTGAGAAGTGGAGCGCAGCGAAGGACACATTCGCTTGAACCGAACCCAGCGCGGCCTGATCGCCGTAGTGGTGGCGGGAGCCTTGGTCATCGCGGCGATCGGCTTCGCTGGATCGTACTCGGCAGTGCGGGAACTCGCGATCCGCAAGGGCTTTGGAGCCTTTGCCACTGTGTTCCCGATCGGCGTCGACGCTGGCATCGCGGTACTTCTGGCCCTGGATCTGCTGCTGACGTGGCTCCGGATGCCGTTCCCGATGCTGCGCCAAGCTGCGTGGCTCCTCACCGCTGCGACGATCGGCTTCAACGCGGCGGCGGCTTGGCCGGATCCGGTGGGGGTCGGAATGCACAGTGTCATTCCGATCCTCTTCGTGGTGACGGTCGAAGCGGCCCGGCACGCTGTCGGTCGCCTGGCTGCCATCACAGCGGACCGACACATGGAGAGCGTGCGTCTGTGGCGATGGATCCTTTCCCCGCTGCCCACCTTCAAGCTCTGGCGCCGGATGATGCTGTGGGAGATCCGGAAGTATGACGACGTGATTCATGCCGAGCAGCAGCGGCTGATCTACCAGAGCCGGCTACGAGGGCGGTACGGACGGGGGTGGCGTTGGAAGGCGCCTGTTGAGGAGCTACTGCCGCTGCGAATCGCGCGGTTTGGAGTCCCCCTGGAGGAACCCAGTCAGCCGCAATCTCGCGCGTCAGGAGTGTGCGCCGATTCAGCCACCCACGAACTGGAGATGTCCTCGGACAGCTGTCGCCTGACTGTGAAGAACGATGCGAGCGCGATTCGAGCAGGTCACCTTCGGGGCACGGAGCCCGTGGCTGGCGAGCCGATACTCGACGACGTGAAGGTCGAAAGGGCCGTCGGTGATGGCTCGCGAGATGAACAAGAGGACTACTCGCCAGAAGGAGAACCGTCCTCGGGCGAGTCCTCGGTTGGGGCCGTAGGAGCCCGGAGCGTAGCGACGCAAGATCCGGATGCCCAGGAAGAGGTCGGCGGCGATGAGCTGATGCCGGCGAAGCACAGCGCAGATCGCGTGACGAAGGATCTCGGCGGTGAGATGCCAGCTGGCAAAACCGGATCCGAGCCTGTGGAGCCGAGCTCGGGGGAGGGGCCGAGGGCTGGCCGCGGCGAGGGTGCCCCTGAGATGGGTGACTCAGGTGAACACCGCGGTCCGGCGAGTGCTGAGCACGAGGCTGCCATCGAGCGTCTGAAGTCGAATGCCGCGGCGGTCCGGTACGCGATGACGGTGCTCGGCTCCACACATACCCCGACTGTGGTCGATTGGCTCGCGGCCCACGGTCGTGACGTGAACCGGGGGCAGGCTCACCGAATCACGAAAGACGAGGAGGAGAGGCAACTGAGCGGTCGGCCCTTGACCGTGGTCGAGGGGTCCACATAAGACCACACGCCGTTGCTCGTAAGGTCGGGCGCTGCGAGTCAGACTGGACCGGCTGAGGCGGACGACCTGCCGGTCGGTGTGCGGCCGAGGAAGAGGTCGGGGTAGAGATCGGCCCGCAGTAGCGGAGCATGTTCGATCTGTTCGATTCTTCGTCAGGAGCGATCCTAAGCGTCGGTCGCTAGGGTCCGGCATTGGCGGCGTACGTCAGGATCGCCGCATCTCGCGCGAGCGTGGGGGAGTCTCAGGCATCGGAGTGACTACTGCGGCCGCCGATGGTCTCCGTGATCTCGCTGAGGATGCCGAAGATCGCACCCGCTTCGCCTTCGCCCCCGCCCTGGCTGGTCAGGGCTCGGCGTACGTTGCGGCGGGCCTTGAGGTGTCCGGCCCGCGTCTGAAGCGCCGCGGCCACCGTCGCCTCGAGGTCGTTGATGCGCTCGACCTGCTTCTCGGCGTCAGCCAGGTCGTCGGCGGTCACGGGCCCGCGGCTCATCCGCGCGTTCGCAGAGGACACCGCTTCGATTGTGGTGAGGGCGTCGGACCTGCCCTTGATCAGCCTCGGGAGCACCGGACGGCCCTGGGCATCGCGAAGCTCGGCGGGGCAGCTTTTGACCACCTGCAGGACGAGTAGCGTGCACAGGTCGAGCAGGCCGGCCGCACCGTACGGCTTCAAGCGCATCATCAAGGACTCCACGTCAGACCAGTCGCCGGGCGCATTTGCCCCTCGGCTCCGGGCGAAGCTGCCGGCTTCCCGGGCCAGCATCGACCAGTAGGCGGGGGTCCCGGCAGCCGGGCCTGCAGAGGAAGTGGGGTGCATGCTCTGACGGTAGCGGCTCGGGGGCGCGGCACGTGGGTTGGGGTGAGAACTCGCGGGCGCCCGGCTGTGGTTGAGAGGCATTCCGTGTCGGGCCGAGCTCGCCACCTCATCGGCGACGGCTCCTCGCACGAACCCGGTCGAGGCGCGCCCTCCGACCGGGGCTGACCACCGGCGAACGGCAGTGCTTCTCCAAGGAGTTCGCGGACTGGTGCGTCCACGGGGCGGGCGGGCGCGGACTCTGTCCACAGGTTGATCTTTCTACGTTCGCTCCTGATCGTTCTTCCGCGACCGCGGGGGAGCTGGAGGGAGCTGACCGTGGAAGGGGAAGTGGGCCGTGGCGCAGACTAAGTTCGACAAGCAGCTCGAAGACGGCCTGGAGCAAGGGGCCATGGTTTTCGGGCGGTTCGTCAGCGGGGCTCCGCTGGATGGTGAGCCAAGACCACCGGGGAGCCTGCCGCGGTGGGGGATAGCCCTGCTGCGCCTGGTGCTTCTGATCTGGGCCGGCTGGGCTGCGTGGATGTGGTGGTGGGTGAAGGACCACGATCGCGTGATCCGCGTGTCGATCATCGCTGCGGCCATCGCGATCCCGATCGTGGTCGTCGCCGCGATCCGTGGACGCGGCCGGCGCCAGCACATGCGGGCTCTGGTGATCCCGATGTCCATGGCGCTGAAGGACCTGCTCTCGGAGTGGGACGATCACCAGCGGCTGCGCGCTCTCACCATCCCGATCGACCGGTCGTTCGTCGCGGTGCGTCTCCCCGACGGCTGGCACGATCCCGGCGGCTTCAAGGACCAGATGAGGGAGCTGATCCAGGACCGTATGGGCGGGCAGTGGGCGGGGGAGTGGAACCTCAAGAACCACCCGTTCAACGTGGTGTTCACCCCGCAGAAGCCGAAGCCGAAGCTGGAGCCCCCGGAGACGGTCGACTTCTTCAGCGACGAGGTGCAGAAGGCGATCGCCGCGTGCGAGCCGGGCCAGCTTGTCCTCGGCATCGACGAGCGGCAGCGCCCGGTCACCAAGGAGATGACCGGAGAAACCGCGATGTGGGCCCTGTCCGTGGGCTCCGGCGGCGGTAAGTCGTCGTTCCTGCAGATGATCATCACTCAGCTGGTGCGTCAGCGGGCGACGGTTATCGGCATCGACGTGAAGATGGCGTCCATCAATTGCTTCGAGGGCGTCGAGGGCGTACACCTCTACACCGACCCCGGAAATATCGGGGACATGCGGTCCGCGATTTCCTGGGCTGCCCGCGAGGTGGAGGCGCGGAACTATGTGAAGAAGGGCAACCCGCGAAAGAACTTCGACCGTCTCACCCTGATTCTCGAAGAGGGCAATGAATTCGGTGACGCGTCGAAGGAATGGTGGAACGAGAACAAGGAGAAAGGCGAGCCCGCCAGCGACCCCATCTGGGGCGACATCGCGTCGATCATGCGCATGGGCCGGCACGTCAACGTGACGATCATCGGTGTGTTCCAGGACCTTCGGGAGGCCGCGGTCGGCTCCCGGGGTCTGCGCAACATGTTCCGAATGATCCTTATGGGCAACTTCAACGCAAATCAGTGGAAGATGATCGTCAACACGACGCCGGTTCCCGAGAGCGTCGACCGGGCCGGCCGCATGATGATCATCGAGGGCAACCGTCGCGTCTGGATCCAGGTCCCGTACGCGGACCCGGAGGACTTCCGCACCCACAGCATGGAGTTGCGCGCCAAGCTCGGCTACAGCACCGAGGACCTGTACGGCGCTCCGCCGGCGCGCAGTCCTCAGCGGCTGCCGTCCCTGCTGCAGAAATCGACGCCGCTGTTCACGAAGGACGCCGACCCCGACAAGCAGGCCATCTCCGCAGGCCAGGGCGGTGGTGACGGAGGACGGCCGTCGGTGGACATGGTCAAGGACGATCCGCCGGCCTTGGAGGGCGGTGCCGAGCAGGATGGCGCCGGCGAGCCGGGGGAGGAGGTGGAACTCCTGCCGCTGGCGGAGATCTCCCGGCGGCTGGCTGAAGAAGGGATCGAGGTCAGCGCCGAGCTGATGCGGCAGCACAAGCGGCGCCGGAAGGACTTCCCGACCGGTCACGTCGTCGACGGCAAGGAACTGTTCGCCCTGGCCGACCTCGCCGAGTACTACGGGCCCGACGAGGACGAGGAGCCCGAAGAACCCGATGAGGAGCATGACGACCAGGACGAGGCGGCCGAGGACGTCGACGGCGATGACGACGACCAGGCCGAGGAGCAGCAGAGCGGCGACGCCGGCCAGGACTGACCGGCAGACCGGCTAGCACCCCAAGGGGGCCACGGGATTTCCCGTGGCCCCCATTTTTTGTGCCCTCGCGCCCGGGGCCCGGTGGCGCTGCCGAATCGCCGGAACTTATCCACAGGTCAACGATTCTACGTTTCCCGTGTGAGCTTTCCGCGACAAGCGTGAGGACGCATGACAACCCGTCATGCCCTTATGCGCGGAGGTCGGTTATTGGGAATTGGCCGAGGAGTACGGGATGAGTGCGCTGCGGAAGATGCTGAATCTTCCACCGAAAGAGCCCAAGGGCGGTGATGAAGGAAACACCGCCGCCGAGGACGCCTCGGTGGGGACGCCTTTGCCGGAGGCGGGGGAGGGGAGGGCGACGCCGTCGCGGGCGCCGGCCGCGCTGGGCTGGGCGGAAGAGGAGGAGTCCTCGGGACGCTCGGCCGCCCGCAAGGCGGGGCGGGTGGCGATCTGGCTGGTCATCGGACTGGCCGCGTTCACCGGCGTGCGGACGTGGATCTTCCCCACCAAGCCGCCGGCCCCCGTCGAGCAGACGGACCCGCAGGCCGAGGCGAGGAAGAACAACGTGCCCGAGGCCGAGGCGCAGCAGGTCGCCGCCCGGTTCGCGCGCTCGTACATGAACTGGAACGCAGCTGACCCCGACTCCCGGGCGAAGGAGCTCGAGGCCGACCTCGCCAAGGGCGTCGACCCGAAGCTCGGGTGGAACGGCGCAGGCGTCCAGTTGGTCGCGCAGACCATCCCCGGCACCGTCACCCAGGTCGGCGGCAAGCGGGCCCGGGTCCGAGTCGACGTCCGGGTGAGCGTCGTGACCGGCAGCGGCAAGAACCAGCGGACCGCGACGAGTTGGCGCGGCCTGGAGGTTCCGGTCGCTCAGGGGAAGGGCCGGGTCGTGGTCACCGGTCAGCCCGCGATGGTCGGCATGCCGACCGCCGCCGACTATAAGGCGCCGGACGGTCCCGAGGCTGACTCCCAGCTCTCCGGGCTGACCCGCGACACGGTCAAGGACTTCCTCAAGTCCTGGGCGGCGGGCAGCGAGGACCAGGCGGCCGCGCCCGGCGCCGACATCCAGCCGCTCGGCCTCGGGCTGTCCCTGGACACCCTCGACTCGTGGGTCGTGGACGCCGGCAGCGGCGACAAGCGCCTCGGCACGGCGACCGTGCGCTGGAAGCTCGGCGGCGCACAGATCCAGCAGACCTACCAGATCACCCTCACCAAGGTCTCGGCCAGCAGCGCGAGCCGCTGGCAGGTCGAGGCGGTCACCGCCAAGACCGCGTAGCCGCCCCCCGCCCGTCACCGCGGCGGCTGCCGCGGGCCCGCCGCTCGGCCGGCCCGTCAACACCCATCCCCACCAACCCAAGGAGTGGATCCCCCATGGGCGGAGACAACGCGCTCGTTTCCTGGATTCTCGCCGTCGTCGGCTCCCTGTTCGTCGCCGTCCTGGCCGTTCGTGGCTTCGGGCACTGGATGAAGAAGGAGTGGGGCGCGCTGATCACGCACATGGTCGGCGGCGCCGTCGTCGCGGTCATGATCTTCACGCCGAACCAGGCCGTCACGATCCTGAAGTTCATCGGCGCCAAGATCGCCACGGTCTTCACGGGCTGAGGCGGCGGCGATGCGAACCTCCAACACCTACACCCGGCACTGGGACTTGGAGACCCGGCAGCACGAGCTGCTGGGCCTGGACCTGGGCGAAGGCCTGCCGCGGACCACCTTGAAGTACGGCGCCGTGATGTTCCCGCTGTGGTGGGGCGCCTGGCTGCTGCTTTTCGGGTTCCCGCTCAAGCCGCTGATCCCGCTGTTCCTGCTGCCGCCGCTCTTCTTCACCTACTACGGGGCGAAGCGGTCCACCACGTACTGGCGGCGGACCAACCTCCTGCTGTGGGGGGTGCGGCTCAACTTCCTCAATCACGGCGTGAGGCCGGTCATCGGCCGCGGCCGCATCCCCGCCCCGAAGGTCGGCCTGCGGCTGCGTACCCAGCGCCTGGCCGAACGGGCCCCGCAGCTCGCCGAAATGCCGGCGTTCTCCTCCTACTTCACCACCGACGGCGACTCCCCTGACGCCGCCGAGTCCTGCGGCAAGCCCGCCCACCTGCGGCCCCGCCTGCGCATGTACGGCCCCGACGCCGTCGCCAAGGCCCGCACCAAGACCGCCAAGCGGCGCCGCAGCGCCGCCCGTCATGCACCGAAGGGCAGCAGCTGATGAGCTCCCAGACCTCCATCCCGATCCAGGCGCTGCGCAAGGCGGTGCGCCTCACGGACCCGCACACCCTGCCCGCGCTCAACGCCGCCCGCACCCCGCTGCTCGGCCTCGCCGACGGCGACAAGCCGGTCCACCTGCACGCCGGCGCCGAGCACGCCCTGGTCGCCACCGGCGCCGGCGGCGGCACCACCACCCTGCTGCGCTCCCTGACCGCGCAGGCCCTCGCACTCGGCGCGAGCGTCGACCTCATCGACCCGGGCGGGGCGGGACACCACTGGGCCCGCGACCTGCCCGGCGTGCGCTACCTGTCCCGGATCCCGGAGATCCACGACCACCTGCTGCTCAACGTGGCCGCCCTGCAGGACGGCACCGGCGACTGGGACGGCAGCTGGCGCGGACGCCACGTCATGGTCGTCGAGCACCTGGGCACCGTCGCGTACGGGCTGCGCGAGTACTGGTCCCAGACCCGCCCGGAAACCCAGCTGGAGGAGGCCCCCGGCGTCGAGGCCCTCGGCGTGCTCCTCGCCGCCGGCCCCGCCTTCGGCATCCAGGTCTTCGCCGGCAACCCGCGCGTCGGCCTGCCGGGCCTGGGCGCCGTCCCCGTCAAGGACGTCTTCCCCACCCGGATCCTCGCCTACGGCGGCGCCGCGCTGTGGCAGCGCGTCGCCCCCGAGGTGTGGTCCATCCCGCCCTACTCCACCATCCCGGGCCGCATGCACGTCGTCGCCGACCAGAAGGTCACCGCGTTCCAGGCCCTCTACCTCAGCGACTCCGAAGCCCGCGCCCTGGCGCGCGGCGTGATCGAGACGGGTGAGGCGGCATGAGGTTCCTGTCCCGACGCCGCCCCAGCCCACCCCGAGAGCCGAGCGTTTCAAGCGAGCCGGGTACACCTCGCCTGCCGCAACCGCACGTCGACCTGACACACGGCGCCGGGCAGAAGGCCGCCCGGCTGAGCGAGCACCCGCTGATCGGCCTCGACGCCGAAGGCGGCGCCGTCCATCTCACCCCCGCCGACGGGCACGTCCTGGCGGTGGCCCCGCCCGGCATGGGCACCACCGAACTGCTGCGCAGCCTCGGCGCGCAGGCCCTCGCAGCCGGCCAGCACCTGGACATCCTCGACGTCCACCACGTCGGGCACGACTGGGCCCGTGGCCTTGACCGCGTCACGTACGTGGACGACCCCGACCAGCTGCACCGGCACCTGATCGGCCTCGCGCACCAGGCCCGCGGCCGCGCCGCGAAGGGACACCCCGGGCCCAGGCGGCTGCTGTTGGTGGAGAACGACGGAACCACCCAGGTGCTGCTGGACCACCAGGCCGACCCCCGGCCCAACGGCGTCGCCCTGGACGCGCTCACCGCGGTCCTGGCCCACGGCCGCCTGGCCGGCATCCAGGTCGTCCTCGCCTGCCGGGAACTGCCCGGCCCGCTCAACGGACTGGCCCGGGACCTGTTCTCTACCCGCCTGCTGATCGAGCCGAACGACCGGACCTGGCGCATCGCCGGGCTCACCGACCGGACGCGCCCCCCGAGCACCGGCTTCCGCCCCGGCCTGTGGCACCACCTCACCCGGGATGGCGACCACCGCCTCGTGCAAGCCGCCCGGATCGCCCAGGACGCCGCCGCCACCCTCGCCCACCGCGCCCCCGACCAGCCCCCCGCCGTCTGCCGCACGAAGGAGTTCCAGCGATGAGCACCACCACCAAGGCGGCGAAGAAGTCCGCGAGCAAGTTCGGCCGGCTCCTCGGGCTGGGCGCCGAACGCCTCATGAAGGAACCGCAGTTGGTGGCCATCGCCGACGGCCTGGTCGTCACCGACGTCGCCGCCGAGGCGTGGTTCACCCTGTCCTCCTCCAACACCGACCTGATGCCCGAAGACCGTCAGGACATGGAGCAGGACGCGGCCGCACTGGCACTCGCGAAGGTCCTGCCCGGCTACGACTGCCACCTCAAGGTCATCTGGGCGCGCCTGGACGGCGAGGACTACCGCGAGGAAGCACGGCAGATCTTCACCGCCGGCGACGTCGAGGCGGTCGCCGCGATGTGGGCGCAGCGCCTGGACACCCTCGACCTTCCCCAGCGGCACATCCTGCTCGGCATACGCCTCGTCGAGCGGGACTCCGCGGCCAACGCCACCGTCAAGAACGGCGTCGCCGGCGCGCTCGGCATCGGCCACACCGGGCTGGACGAGACCGAACTCGCCCACCTCGACGGGCTCGCGCGGCGGATGGAGCGCCGCCTGGAGACCACCCCCTGGCGCGCCCGGATCGCCCCGGCCGAGCTGATCGCCTGGGCCGTGTCCCGCGAGTCGTTCCGCCCGCAGCCGGCCCCGCCGCACCTGCCCACCATCCAGGGCGCCTCCCTGGTCCGCCTGACCCAGTCCAAGGCCATCCCGCACTCCGATCACGTACGGATGATGGACGCCCGCGGTGAGACCGCCGCGTGGGTGAGCGTGCTGGCGATGCCCGCCTTCCCCGAGGAGTTGATCACTCCCGGCGAGCAGGAGTGGCTGCGTTGCCTCTCCGAGATCAGCTACACCCACCCGGTCACCGGCGACGACGCGCTGGTGTGCCCGGAGGCGAGCGTGCGCTTCTCGGTGTGGCAGAAGGGCGCCGCGATCAAGTCCGTCGACAAGCAGCGCCAGTCCGCCAAGGAGCAGCGGCGCAGCGCGGCCGAAGGGTCGGCCGGCGAGACGTTCGCGGAGACCGAAGAGACCGAAGCGGTGATGGAGGACCTGCGCCGGCAAATGTCCCGCGACGGCATGACGCTCCTGGAGGACCACCCGCGGATCATCGTCTCCAGCACCGAGTCCCTCGAGGACCTGCGTGCCCGCACGGACGCGGTCACCTCCCACTACGCGGGCCTGTCCATCGACGTCACGGTTGCCTCCGAGGAGCAGCGGGAGCTGTGGCTGGAGGCGCAGATCGGCGACATGCTCCGCGTGCTCGACCTCGGGCACATCCGCACCACCGACGCGCTCGCCGCCAGCATGTTCTGGGGCGGGTCGGAGGCCGGGGACGACGAGGGCCCGATCGCCGGGCTGCTCACCGGCACCACCCCGGGCGTGTGCCGCATCGACATCACCGCCGGCTCGGCCAGGGGCGACGCGACGACCACGGCATTCGTCGGCCGGTCCGGCCGCGGCAAGACGACCAGCATGATGCTGGCGACGCTGATCGCCGGCCTCAAGGGCGCGTTCAGCCTGATGCTGGGCTTCAAGGGCGACGAAGGCGGCCTGGTGAAGGCCGGCGAGTACCTGGGCCTGGACTCGCACCACGTGACCTGCGGTGTCGACACCCCGGCCGTGGCCGACGTCTTCCGCCTCCTGCCCAAGGGCGACGCCGCCCTGCAAGTCGTCTCCCAGCTGCTGATCATCCTGCCGGAGCGGATGCGGGACGCCGGTGTCGAGACGCACCTGCTGCGGGCCTGCAACGCGGTCGCCCAGCACGAGGACGCGGCGACCTGGCGGGTGGTCGAGTACCTGCTGGCCAGCAGCGACCCGCTCGCCAGGGAGGCCGGCGAGGCGCTCTCGGAGCTGTCGCAGACCCAGCTTGGCGCGCCCCTGCTCGGCAACCCGCACGACGGCGCCTCTCCGCTGCGCCCGGAACCGGGACTGTGGCTGGTCCAGGTGCCCGGCCTGACGATGCCGCAGGCCGGCACCCGCCCGGGGGAGATGACGATGACCGAGCGGGTCTCCCTCGCCCTGATGCGCGGTCTCATCGCGTACGCGTTGAAC
The DNA here is from genome assembly GCF_020010925.1 of Streptomyces griseiscabiei. Taxonomy (NCBI): domain Bacteria; kingdom Bacillati; phylum Actinomycetota; class Actinomycetes; order Kitasatosporales; family Streptomycetaceae; genus Streptomyces; species Streptomyces griseiscabiei. The sequence continues at coordinate 78,721 of NZ_JAGJBZ010000005.1, forward strand.
ACGTCCGCCCGCGCTGACCTGCGCAATCTCCCCAAGGTCGTGGCAATTCCCGAGGTGCACGTGCTCACCGGGACAGACGACGGCAGGCGGTTCATCGACTACATCGCCCGTACCGGACGAGCGCTCGACACCTCCCTCGCGATCGACACCCAGGACCCGAAGTCCCTCCTCGGCATGGACGGCGTACTGGAGGCAATTACGACGGTTTGCGCCTTTGAGCAGAGCACTCGCTCTCAGCAGGACGCGATGGCCGAACTGCTGCGCCTGCCCGTCTCCGACAGCACCCGCGCCCTGATCCACGGAGTCGGCAAGGACGCGCACGGCGACATCCGTCACGGCCACTGCATCGTCAGGGACCGCCGTGACCGGGTGGCGACCATGCAGTGGGACGCCCCCTCCTACGAGCTGCTGCGCGCCCTGTCCACCAACCCCAAGGACCAGGCCGAGGACCGCGAGGCCGCCCTCCAGGACGCCGTGCCGCTGGACAAGACCCCCGGCGCCGAATCCGCGGACTCTGTCCACAACCCGCCGCAGGAAGGGTCGGAAGCCGCATGACCCCCATCCGCAGCGGGCCGGCCGAAGCCGCCTGCGAACCCAGGGAGGCAGCCGCCGTGACCCCACGACAGCGCAACCTGACCGCCACGGTCGCGGCCGGCGCCACCGTCACCCCGGTGGCCGAAGTTCGGGAGCCGATGGCATGAAGGACCTGCTGAAACGATTCCGCTACGCGGCGATCCGGCTCTGGCTCGCCCTGCCGCGGCTGCGCACCCTGATGCTCCCCACCGCGGGGATCCTGGCCACCATCGGCGTCCTCGCCCCGGCCGCGGCCGCCGACGACTCCGACAAGTACAAGCCGGGCGGCATTGGCGACATGATGCCGAGCCCGTTCAAACCCCCGGGCCAGGGCACCCTGTTCGAGTCCTACAGCCCCGAGGTGTACCAGCTCGACAAGCAGTTGAGTGACGACCTGACCGGCGGCGACTTGATCGACGGGTGGCTGCACGGGTTCGGGAACATGCTGATGCAGGTCCTGACCCTGGTCGGCCGGGCCGCTGTGGTGGTGGTCGGGTGGTGCTTCAACGTGGTCAACCTCCCGGAGATTGAGGGCGCCATCTCCAAGGCGATCGGGGCCGCGGCCGGCCCGATGATGACGACGTTCCTGCCGACCGCCGTCGCGGTCGGAGGGTTCGTCGCCTGGGCCAAGAAGTCGGAGTCCTCCCCGCTGGGGCAGATCGCCTGGGTCGCGGCGTCCGCGGCGATCGCCACCACCTTCCTCGTCGCCCCCGCTACCTGGGTCAAAGGTGTCGACAACGGACGGCAGTTGGGCGCCTCGGTCGCCATGTCCACGATCGGGGCCGGCCTGTCTGGCAACGACGACTCGGCGATGCCGTTCAAGACCCCCACCCCGAAGTGGTCGGACAACGAGAAGGACAACACCGTCCGCAAGGCCGGCGACGCGGTGTGGCGAACGTATGTCGCAACACCGTGGTGCATAGCGGACCTTGGGTCCGTCGCCGCCTGCCAGAAGTGGGGCAACGAGGTCGTCAAGCTCGGCACCGACATGGAGGCACGCGAGGACTACCTCTCCGAGACGCTCAACGACGAGACCGTCGGCAGCGAAGCCGTCCAGTGGCGCCAGGGCCACACCCCCGGAGGCCGGATCGGCGTCCTGATCGCCGGCATCATCAGCTGCGTCATCTTCTGCGCCCTCGCCCTGACCTTGGCCTTCACGACGTTGGCCAGCCTCATCGGCGCCTTGATGCTGCTCGTCTGCGGCGTCGCATTCGCCACCCTCTGGTGCATTCCAGGTAAACCCCGCCAATGGGGCGTGCAATGGTTCGAAATGCTCCTCGGGCTGGTGATGGTGTCGTTCACCGCGACCATGCTCCTCGGCTCGGTCATGGTGGTCTGCGTCGCGATGATGTCGCTGCTGCCGACCTACGGCTGGCTCATGGTCAGCGCCCTCAACATCTGCGCGGCCGCCATGGCGTTCAAGGTCAAGGGACGCCTCGACGGGATCGTCAGCGCCGGCGGCGCCCAGATGGCCGGCCGCGGCGTGCTCAGCACCCTGGGCCGGATGGCCTCCGCGCGCCGTCTGCGTAGCGCCGTCAGCGGCCGGCGCCGCGGCGGCTTCGGCGACACGGACCGCCACCCCGCCCCCGAACCCCGCGGCGGCGGCCGCGGAGGAAGCGACGACAGCGGATCGAGCGGGTCGTCCAACACCGGCGACGTCCGCAGCCGCCCCAGCCGCACGATCCCGCCGCCGCCGAGCTACCCGCCCACCGCGCACCGGCCCGGCGGGCCGGGCACCCCGGGACTGCCCGGCGCACCGACCGGACCCCACGGACCCGCCGGCACCGGCCCCGGAGGCACCGGGCCCGGCGCGCCCGGCGGACGGCGCACCCGCCCCGGCACCGGGCCCCGCCCCGGACCGCCCCGCAGGCCCGGCGGCCCCGGTCGCACCGGACCGGGCGGAACCACCGCAGGCGGCCACACTGTGCGGCCCGGAGCACCGCGGCGCACCGGAGTCCCGCCGGCCAACCCGTCCCACCGGCCCACCACCATCCAGGGCACCGTCATCAACCGGCCGGCCAACCCGACCGGCGCCCGGTTCCGCACGTACCCGCCGCCGGCCACACCCCGGCCGCCGCGTACGCCCGGCAGGACCCCAGGCAGCAGCGCCCTGCCGGCCAGCGGAACCCGCCACGGACCGCCCCGGGGCCATCTCGCCATGCCCGCATACCCCTATGCGCCGCCCGTACGGAGCCCGCCGTGACGCACGAGAAGAAGCCCCGAACCTCCGACAACGAGTCCGCCGCATCCCGCGGGAAGTCCGGCCGGGCGCCGGTCCCGCAGAGCGCCGCCGAGTGGCGCGAGCTGCTCCGCGAAGAGGAACTCCCGCCCGAGATCGACGAGTTGCGCGGACGCAAGCGCCGCAAGGCCAAGCGCCGGTGGCACTCGGCCCGCCGCGACGAGCGCACCGAGTGGATCCGCGAGGAGCGCAAGAAGACCCCAACCCCCACCGTCATCCCGGTCATCGCCCTGATCCTGGCCGCGGCCGTGGCCGGCGCCGCCTGGCTGTGGCCCGACCGGCACGGCGCCGACACCGCGAAGCCCAAGGCCACCCCGACCGTCGAAGCCCCCGAGGAGCAGGCCAGCGCCTCGCCCACGCCCACCGCGAGCGCGCCCACGGTCGCGGATGAACCCGAGGCCGTCGCCAACGCGTTCGTCACCGCCTACACCCTGCGCCGCCCGGTCGAGGACGGCAGTCACAAGGCGGCCGTCGAGCGCGCCGCCCCATACGCCTCCACCCCGCTGGTGGAGAACCTGAAAAAGCACGACGACCGCGACTTCAACGAGCTGGTGGCCGCCCAGGCCACCGAGGCCAAGCCCACCAAGGTCGACATCGGCCAGCCCAGCGCGAAGGACCGGCCCGCCCCCGACACCTCGGTCCGCGTGTACCTGCAGGCCGACGTCAGCCTCGACGTCAAGGCCACCGAGTCCTACCGCTACACCCGCCACCTGACCATCGAGGTCGCGCGCGCTGATGCCGCCTCGCGCTGGATGGTCACCCGCGTCCTCGGGCTGAAGGAGTAGCCGTGGACCAGCGGGATCTCATGCGCGGCGCCCTCAAGGCCTCCGGCGTCGTCAAGAAGGGCGCGCAGCTCAAGTTCGGCGCCATCGCCCTGGTCGTCTTCTTCGTCGGGCTGCTCCTGCTCGGCATGTTCTTCCCCGCGGGGCAGGCCAGCGCCGCCGACTGCGAGGACACCGGACCCGGCACCGCGGACGCCTCCGCCGTCTCGGAGACCGACGGCGCCGGCAACCAGGCCACCGGAACCCTGCACGAGCAGCAGGTCGAGTACGCCAAGGTGATCGACAACGCGGCCAAGAAGGCCAAACTGCCCGGCCGGGCCACCCTCATCGGGCTCATGACTGCGATGCAGGAAAGCACGATGCAGAACCTCGGCCACGGCCACCTCGACAGCGTCGGCCTCTTCCAGCAGCGGCCCTCCATGAACTGGGGCACCAAGCAGCAGATCATGACGCCGAGCTACTCCGCCGAGTCGTTCTTCCTCGGCCGCGGCACCAACGACGGCCTCGTCGACATCAAGGGCTGGGCCAAGCTCCCCCTCGGCACGGCCGCCCAGAAGGTCCAGAAGTCGGCCCACCCCGAGCTGTACGCCGGTCACGAGACGGCGATGCGCAAGCTCGCCAAGGACGCCGGCATCAACCTCGAGCGCGGTGGCTCCCCCACCGGCTCCGCCGACTCTGCGGCCGCCGGCGACGACAGCGAGCCGGTCACCAGTGAGAACAACGGCTGCGGCGTGGCCAAGCCGGGAGCCGGCGGCACGGGCGGCAGCGCCGGCGGCAAGTTCACCGACGGCAAGCAGACCTGGAAGCTCAACAACCCGCGTTCCGTGGACGAGGCCATCGCCTGGGCCAAGAAGAACTCCGGATCGGGCTCCTCCAAGGAGTGGTACCAGCGCTGCCTGGCCTTCACCGCGATCGTCTACGGCTGGAACTTCAGCGGCGTCAACTACGCGATCGACCACTACAGCGTCGTGCCGAAGTCCATGCAGCACGACGGCGACCGGCATCCGCCCGCCGGCGCCCTGATGTATTGGGACACAGGCCACAGAGCCGGGCATATTGCCGTCTACCTCGGCGACGGCAAGGTCGCCAGCAACGACATCATGCGACCGGGCTACATCGACGTCGTCGACGCCGAGCTCTTCGAGACCAAGTGGGGCGCGAAGTACATCGGTTGGACCCCGCCGGTCTTCCCCAAGGCCGGATAAGCGCCGGCCCGATGAGAACCGCTCGTACGCAGCCGCACTTCCCGCGCCGCAGTGTCCGCCCCGTCAAAGTAGCGCCCCCGCGTTGGCGGCGGGCCACCTGCTCGAACCTGCGGAAACGTGCACGATCGCGCCCGGAACGGCGCAGGGCCCGAGCACGGCAGTTCCCCGGTTGTCGGGCACCACCGGCCCATGAGGGCTCCTCCGCGTCAGCTGGCCCGTCTCCCGGGCGGGCCAGCTCCCTCCTCCCGCGCCGCAAGCGCGCTCCCTTCCTGCGTACGACACCAAGGACCGCCCGCCCATGACCATCAGCCCCCTCCTGCACCCCCCGCGCAGACCCCCTGTGCAGCCGGCTGCCCGCTACCGCGACGTCCTGGCCACCCCGTACGTCACCCGCCTCCTCGCCGGCGCGGTCATCGGCCACCTCCCTGTCGCCATGGCCCCGCTGGCGATCCTGCTCGCCGTGCGCGCCGACGGCGGCACGCTGAGCCTGGCCGGAATCCTCGCCGCCGTATACGGCCTGGCCGCCGCGATCGGACAGCCGCTGTGGGGCCGCCTGCTGGACCGACACGGCCACCGTCTCGCCATCGGCCTCACCTCCCTCGCCTCCACCGCCGCCTTCCTGACCCTCGCCCTCCTCCACCCGGCCGACCACCCCACCCCCGCCGCGGTCATCGCCGCGGCCGCGGGACTGTGCACCCCGCCCCTGGAGGCCGCGCTCCGCGTCCTGTGGCCGCACGTCGTCGACGATCCGCAGCATCGCCGGGCCGCGCTCGCCCTCGACGCCTGCGCCCAGGAGATCGTCTTCATCGGCGGCCCGCTCCTCGTCCTCGGCCTCGACGCAGTGACCGGCACCGTCCTCGTGCTCACCGGCACCGCCGTCATCGGACTGGCCGGCGCCGGGCTGTTCCTCTCCGCGCCGCCCACCCGCACCTGGCAGCCGCTTCCCACCCGCACACACTGGCTCGGCCCGATCCGCGTCCCCGGCCTGCGCGCCCTGGCCGGCGCCCTGTTCGGCGCGGGCATCACCCTGGGGGCCCTGAACGTGGTGGCGCTCGCGGCGGGGGAGCGCCACCACGCCGACTACCTGTCCACGCTGATCCCCGCCGCACTCGCCGTCGGCAGTCTGACCGGCGGGCTGCTCTACGGCCGCCGCACCTGGCCCGGCTCCCCCGCCCGTCAACTCCTGTGCATCGGCGGCGGGTTCCTGATCGGCTCGCTGCCCATGCTCGCCGATCCCGCCCCCGCCTTGGCCATCGCCGCCGCCGTCCTGCCCGGCCTCTTCCTCGCGCCGCTCCTTGTCACCGGCTTCCACGCGCTCGACGTCCTCGTCGCGAAGCACACGCTGGCCGAAGCCTCGGCCTGGCTGATCGCCTGCCTGGGCCTGGGCCAGGCAGCCGGCACCGCTCTCGCCGGCCTCGTGCCCTCCACCCTCCCGGCCGCACCTGCCGAAGTCGCGGCCGGCGGCGCCGCGCTCGGCCTGCTCCTGCTCCTGGCCACCCGCCGCCACCTCGCCCTCACCCCGGCGGGTGCGGAGAGCAAATCAGCCGAGCCGCTGGCCGGATCGAAATGAACTCGCGCAATCGCCTCCGCACCGGGCAGACCCGCGGCTACCGTGAGTGCAGAGCCCGGCGCGCATCCCCCGTGTGTGCGTCGGGCCTCACGCTGTCCGGCGTCCTCTCGCTCACGAAGAGCGGCGCCTGGCCGCCCACTCGGGATCGAACTGCGGCGCGTCCACCCGCGGCTCCTGCTGCCACGAGCGGGCGTTGCTCACGCTCCGGCGCGGGTGGACGACGTACATCACGAGCACCGCGACCGCGAGCACCGGCTGAGCCGGCCACCACGCCGCGGTGCCCACCTCCTGGCGCTGCGCCCACCGCACCACCCGCCGGGCCGGACGCCAGCACCTGATCAGGTACCCGGCCACGGTGCCGACGACGAGCGCGATCACGAGGGTCATCGCCCCATGGTGACAGGCCCAGGCCGGCGCGAACCGACGAGCGGCCCGAGCCCGGTCCTCGGCCCGCAGATGCCGCGGCAACTCCCCCCATTCCGGGCGCCGCGTTCTGTGTCCACAGGCCTCTTCCGCGTGGCTGGCTCAAGCCCGGAAATCTCCGGACTCTGTCCACAGGCCGTCACTTCCATGATCGCTTCACCAGCAGGTACTTCGCCTCGGCGCAGCGTGCGCTGACCGGTCGAGCCTGCCGTGCAGCAGTGGAGGCTGATCTCACCCATGCGAAAGACCCGACCAGGCGTGCTGCGCCGCGTCGCGGCGACCACCGTCGTCGTGGCCGCCTCGGCGGCGCTGGCCGCCCCGGCGGCGATCGCCGCCACCGGCTCCCCGGAGCCGAAGGCATCCGTCTCGGCGGATGAGGGATTGCTCGATCTGAAGCTCGAGGTCTCGGCGAACGCCGACACTCCGAGCCCGGGGCCGACCGGCGAGCCGGGGACCGACCCGACCGACCCGCCCACGACCGATCCGACGGACCCGCCGACCACCGACCCGACCGAGCCGGGGACCGATCCCACGGACCCGCCCACGACGGACCCGACCGATCCTCCGACGACCGATCCGACGGACCCTCCGACGACGGACCCGACGGACCCGCCCACGACCGATCCGACGGACCCTCCGACGACGGACCCGACGGACCCGCCCACGACCGATCCGACCGATCCTCCGACGACGGACCCGACGGACCCGCCCACGACCGATCCGACGGACCCGCCGACAACGGACCCGGGCACCGACCCGACCACCGAGCCGTCGCCGGACCCGACCACGGGCAGTGAGGGCTCCGACAAGGGCGACGCGGGCAAGGGCGGCTCCGACAACGCCAGCACGCCCAAGGGCGGAACCACCGAGCAGATCAGCGCCAGCGACAACCTCAAGCCCGCCGGGAGCCTCGCGCACACCGGCGCGGACGGGAACACGGCGCTGGCCCTGACCGCCGGCGGCCTCCTCGCCGCCGGCCTGGCAGCCGTGGGCGCTGTCGGCTACGGCAAGCGCCGCACCGGCCGCCAGGGCGCCGACCAGGGCTGACATCCCCGCCGGGGCGCTGCACGGCGCCCCGGCTCCGGTGGCCCGCACCAGCGGGCCACCGGGCCCATCCACCTCATGAAAGGGGCTTGAAGGCCATGCCAGCACTCAAGCGCTTCGCCACCGTCGCCCTGTCCGTCTCCCTGCTGGCCGGCGGCGCCGCCGCGCTCGCGCCGACCGCGTCCGCTGCCAGCGGCTGCTCCACCTACGACCAGAGCGCGGAAGTCGACGGCAACGGCATCAACTTCCGCACCGGCCCGTCGACCTCGTACAAGTCGAAGGGGCTGGTCTACGACAAGGACCAGCTGGCCCTCTACTGCAAGAGCGGCTCCTGGTACAAGGCCAAGCTCAAGAAGCGGTCCAAGGGTGGACTGCCGGCCGGCACATACGGCTGGATCCGCCAGGACATGATCAAGTTCCACCTCGCCGGGTAGCGCGGCATTTCGTCCCGGCCGCCCCGCGGGACAGCCGCGCGGCGCGCACCGTGCCCCACCGGGTCGCGGCCGGGACCCCCGCAGCCTGCGGACATCCGCATCCCCCCACTTCGCCCAAGGGAGTTCTCGTGCGTCCTGTCATTCGCCGCGCCGCGACCGCGGCCGCCGCAACCAGCGTTCTGATGGGCGGACTTGCCCTCACTGCCTCACCGGCTTCGGCCGCCGTCGGCAGCGGCGCCTGCACCCGCAACGACGCAAACCACACGATCTACGCGCCCAACCTCACCTGGCCGGCCGTCCACAGCGGGCCCGGGGCCGGATACAAGGTGACCGCCCACGTGGACAGCGCCCAAGGGTTCTACGTGAAGTGCTCGGCCAAGTCGAAGGCCGGCAACCGGTGGTACTACGGCCACGTCGAGGCCGGCTCCGACAGCGGCCGGTACGGCTGGGTCTGGGCCGGCAACTTCTAGCCGCCCCCGGCCCCCACCCCCTCCGCGACAACACCACCCCTCCAGGTACAGCCAACCCTTCGGGGCAGAACTGCACCCACCTGCGGGCTATTTGCCGGTTTTCCGGAGGACCTGACGGGTGGGCCCGGACATACACCCCGGGCCCACCCGGTCCCCACGGCCGCGCGACACCCCCTCCGCGCTCGCCCTCGCTCGCCCCGTGAAAGGCGCCTCGCCATGACCACTGTGACCCCCGCCGCGGCCGGCCTGACCGCACTCCTCGCCAACCGCCGCCGCCCGGCCCTCGGCGCGTTCCTGCCCGCCGGCTTCCCCAACTGGACCGCCGGGATCGAGACGCTCCGCGCCTTCACCCGCCATGGCGCCGACTTCCTCGAGGTCGGTGTCCCGCACCGCACCCCGACCCTCGACGGACCGGACATCTGCGCCGCCCATGCCCAGGCCCTGAGCCAGGGCGCGCGCATGGCGCACGTCTTCTCCACCATCCGCCTGGCCGCCTCCAGCACCGGCGTCCCGGTGGTCGCCATGAGCTACTGGGCGTCCGTCCTCGACTTCGACGGACCCGCCCGCTTCGCCCAGGACCTCGCCCAGGCCGGCGCCGCCGGCGCGATGATCCCCGACCTGCCCGTGTCAGCGGCCGCCGAATGGATCGACGCCGCCCGAGCGGCCGGCATCCACACCCCGCAGTTCGCCCCGCGCGACGCCGACGACGACCACCTGGCCGCCATCGCCGAGGCCGCCTCCGGCTGGATCTACGCCCCGGCCGCCTCTGCCCCCACCGGCTACCAGGGTGAACTGGACCTGCCCGCGCTGAGCGACTTCACCGCACGGCTGCGCACCCACTCCCACCTGCCCGTCGTCGGAGGCATCGGCATCTCGACGCCTCAACTCGCGAGCCAGGTCGCCCCGTTCCTCGACGGAGTCGTGATCGGCTCCCCGCTGATCCGGCCCCTGCTGCAGGAACACGCACCGGCCGGCCTCGACGGCGCCGTGGAACAGGTCAGGGCCTTCGCGCACGCCCTGCACACCCCTGCCTCGTCCCACCCGCTCACTGCGTGATCATCAAGGGGCGCCGCGGCCGCGGCGACCACCCGGACCCGGAAGAGGTACCTCCGAGTTGAACCCCACCACCCGCCGCACGGCACTGGCCGGCCTCGCCCTCGCCGCCACACTGACCGGCTGCTCCGCCGCCACCGACCACCCCGACAATGCGAAGGCCGCCGTCCAGAGCCCGGCGGCGGCCGGCACCGCCCAGCACGCCCTCGCCCAGCTCGCAGTCAAGGGCCCCGCCCCGATGACCGGATACGACCGTGAGGCCAAGTTCGGGTCGGCCTGGTCGGACACCACCACCGCACCCGGATCGGGCAATTCATGCGATACCCGAAATGATGTTCTGCGTCGCGACCTGCAGAACATCACGTACAAGGGGACCTCCCGCTGCGTGGTCGCCACCGGCACCCTCGCCGACCCCTACACCGGCAAGAACATCCACTTCGTCCGCGGCCCGCAGAGCGCGCAGGTCCAGATCGACCACGCCGTCGCCCTCGGCGCGACCTGGCGGGTCGGGGCCGCCCAACTCACCCAGGAACAAAGGCGCGCCCTGGGCAACGACCCCCTCAATCTGGTTGCCGCCTCGGGCCCGGCGAACTCCGCGAAGTCCGACGCGGACGCGGCCACCTGGCTCCCCCCGAACAAGACCTTCCGCTGCTCGTACGTCGCACGGCAGATCGCGGTCAAGGCCAAGTACCGCCTGTGGGTCACCAAGCCGGAGAAGGCAGCCATGGCCCGCGTCCTGAACGGCTGCCCCGACCAGCCGCTGCCCACCGACACCAGCACGGGCGTCGCCCTGCCGGGCCAGAAGTAGAACGAGGAGACGTTCGTGCACACCCAACGCCGCATCCCGCCGGGCCGCACCGCCGGCGCCGGACGCCGACCCCGTCCCGCCCCGCTGTCCCCGCACCCGGAATGGCGGGCCCAGCACCTGTTCGTGGAACCCCGCTACAGCGGCAGCCCGGCCAGTGACGACGTGGACGACGACGTCGCCGTGCCGGCCCCCGCCGAGCCGCCCGGCTTCCAGCCGCGCCGCCGCCCCTACCTCCCCTGACCCTCCTCGATGTCGCCGACGCGGAGCCGCGCCCGTGAGGCCGGCTCCCCGGCACCCCCCTCGACGTCTGGAGCCCCCGCCGCGCATCACTGACCCGGAGGTCGCATGTCCATCGACATCCCGCAGAGACCCACCTCCTCGGCGTACTGGTCCCCGCCCGCCGTCCCCCCGGTCCTGGCCGCCATGACCGACAGCCGCCAGCCGCCGCAGTCCGCCGGCCGCGGCTTCCGCGTCCTTCGCGCGCTGCTGCGCCTGGGCGCCGACCAGGAACACCAACTCGCCGACATCGCCCGCGCCGCGGGCCTGCAGCCCTCGCACGCCTCCAAGCTCCTCAAGGCCGCCGCCCTGGAGCACCTCGTCGAGTCCGGCACCCGCCGCGGCACCTACCGGCTCGCCCGCGACGCCGCACCGCTCACCCCCGATCCCACCGGCACGGCCGCCACGACGGAGCCGGTCCGCCGCATCGTCGAAGACCTGCAGCACGAAACCGGGCTCGCCACGGCCTGGCACGAGCCGCGCTTCCGGCTCGGCCTCGGACTGCACCTCACCCTCATCGACCTGGCCTGCCCGCTCCCCGGGCTGCGCACCGCGGCCGCGCAGCAGCACGACGACCTGCGTGCCACCGCCGCCGGCCGGGCCGCGCTCGCCTACGTACCCGCCGAGCTCGCCGTCAGCGCCGACGGCCGGCCCCTCGGCCTGCCAGCCGCCACCGGGGACACCATCCGCTCCACCCGGATCGCGCTGCGCCGATGTCCCGGCCTGTGCACCCTGGCCACCCCGGTCCTGTCCGGGCCGCACCTGGTCGCCGTCCTCAGCGTCACCGGAGCAGACCCGCTGTTCCAAGAGCCGCTGCGAGCGCAGGAGTACGCGGTCCTCCTGCGCCGGGCTGCCGGCCGGGCCGTCGGAGCCCGCCGGGATACGGCCCCCGCGCCCAGCCGCCGCATCGCCTGACCGCCCTGTCGCCGCCCCTGCTCGAAGGACACCACGACCATGGCTTCACACCGACTCCTCGCAAACGGCGCCAGCACCGACCACCCCGTCCCCGGCCTGCCGTTCGTCGACGACACCCACCTGACCGCCGACCCGCCCCCGGGCGCTGGTACGTCCCGGCCGACGCCGGACCCGCAGCGCGCCGGCTTCGCGTGGATCGTCCACGCCCACCCGCAGATGGGCCGCACCGTCCTGCTGTACGGCACCGGCCCCGACGGCACCGGCCCGTGGGACTGGCAGCCCGGCCAGCCGCTGGTCTCCCGGGCCGGCGGCTACTGGTGGGACGGCACTCGCTGGCTCCGGCCGCCCCAGCTGTGGGACGAAGACGCCGGCGCCTTCGAGGAACAGCCCGTGCCCGGCGCGGCCACCATCACCGCCCCCGACCTCCTCGACGACCCGCACGCCGACCCCGTCCGCGGACACCTGCACCAGGCCTCCACGCTCACCGGAATGAGCGAGGCCGTGGACGCCGCGCAGTGGCTGCACGACCTGGCCCTCTGGGCCGCCCGCCGCACCACGGCCGCCGACCGGCTGCCGCTTCAGTCCTGCGTGGTCACCCTCACCGCTCCCGAACTCGCCGGTGACCGACTGATCGGCACCCCAACCCTCGCCGCGGCCGCCTCCATCAGCGCCTCGGCGCTGCGCGCCTACATCAGCCGCGGCCAGGGCGCCGTTCCCGAACCGCAGGCCATGGTCGGCAACCGGCCCATGTGGTCACGGCCCGTCGCCGAGAACTGGGCCGCCCACCGCCGCCGCCCCGCCGCCTCCCGCTGGCCAACCCGCCGCGACCGCCCGGCTCTGCCGGCCCACGCCGAGCAGCTCCGCCGGCGCCTCGACCCGGTCCTGTTCTCCGCCCTGTGGGACGACCCCGAGCGGCGCGCCCGATGGGCCCTGCGTCATCGCACTGCGGACTCCGTCCGGGAGGTCGCCGCGGACCTCGCGCACCTCGCGGCCGACCGCCTGCACGACACCCTCCCCGCTCAGGCACTCGCCGAGGTGATCACACGGGCCGCGCTCGCCGACTTCGCGGCGGGCTCCGGCCGTTCACCTGCCGTGCAGCAGCTCCTCGGCTGGCTCGCCCATCACCAGCCCCACACGGCCGAGGAGACCGTCGCCGCCATCACCGACCAGGCGGCGCTGCAGTTCGGCATCCCGCGACCCGACCTTCTCCAACTGCTGCGTCCCGCCACCTCCTCCGCACCGCTGGAGCCGGCAGACCCCCACGGCTGCGCGGCGTGACCGTCGGCCTCACCCGGTAAACGGTGCACCCCGGACATGCTTCATCTTTCAAGCATGTCCGGGGTGCACCGGAACGGCCACTGCCCTGCTGACCTGCCCATACCTTCACCACATCCCCATCCCGGGGGCCGGCACTAGTGAAGAGGAGAGGCTCATGCGCCCTTGCCGCAAGAGTTCCGTCCGATCCGTCCGATCCGTCCGCTCCGTGCGCCCGTAAGGCACACGAGCATCACACCGAAGGCGGCCGCACCTCTGGTTCGGCCGCCTTCGGGCTGTCCACCCCCAACCTGACAACCGCAGACGGGATCTGCAGGGAGACGCCGCATGGCCACACACGCACCGGCCACCGCCGCCGTGCCCACCGCGGAGACGGCACGCTCCGTCGTCCGGATCCTGATCATCAGCTCGCTCGTCGTGAAGGCCGGCGGATTCAGCTGGGACTTCCTCGGCTACTACGTGGCCGACGGGGCCGGACACGGCACTACCGCGGCCGGCGCCGCGCTCACGGCCTTCGGGATCGGCTGGTGCCTGGGCCAGGCCTCGGCCGGCGCGCTCACCGACCGGCTCGGCCAGCGCACCGCCCTGGTCTCCCTGATGATCTTGTCCGCGCTCGCGTGCCTCGCGCTCGCCGTCGCCACCTCCCTGCCCGCGCTGCTCGCCGTCGCTGTGTGCCTGGGGCTGACCATGGAGGCCCACCGGCCGGCCGTCTCGGCCGCCATCAACGAGGCGATCCCCACCGAGGCCGGCCGCACGCGCGCCCAGACCTGGACCTACTTCGCGAGCAACGTGGGCATCGCGGTCTGCGGCGGCGCCGGCGGCTACCTCGCCCACCATCACGGCTACCGGGCCTTGTTCGTCATCAACGCCGTCGTGTGCCTGGCCTTCGCGCTCGTCGCCCGCCGGTTCCTGGCCCCCAAGGCGGCCATCGCCGGCGCCCCCTCGGTCGGCTACCGGCAGGTCCTCGGCGATCCCACGCTGCGCTGGATCACCGTGGTCGCCGTCTGCTCGATGATCTGCGCCTGGGGGCTCGTCTCGGTCCTCCCTCTCCTGATGACCGACGACCAGCTCCCCGCCACGGGATTCGGGCTGGCCATGGTCGCCAACACCGTCGCGGTTCTCGCTCTGACTCCGCCTCTGATGCGTCTGCTCGTCGGCCGCGGCGACACCGTCCGCTTCCCGATCGTCCCCGTGCTCGCCACCGGCTCCGCGATCCTCGGCCTCGGCATCACCATCGCCGCCTTCCAGCACACCGTCACCGGATACGCGATCGCCGCCGTCGTCCTGGTTCCCGGCGAGGTCCTCTACAGCGTTGCCGTCGGCGCCTACATCTCCACCGCCGCCCCGCCCGGCGCCACCGGCCGCTACCAGGCCGTCGTCAGCGGGGCGACCGCGCTCGCGTCGCTGCCGCCGCTGGGCATCGCCCTCGCCCTCGACGCCGGCGGCCGCCCGCTGGTCGCCGTGCTCCTCGCCGCCAGCGCCGCGCTCGCCGTCGCCGCCTGCTACCCCCTCGCCCGCTCCCTGCGCACCCACGCCCTCACCCGCCCCGACACGAGGAGTTGACCGTGACCTCCAAGTTCACCAACGTGCCCTGGCCCGCCTCGCCCCTGCCGGACACGCCCCCGCAGCCGCCGACGTCCCGGGAGCCGACAGCAGCCGCAGAGCCCGCCCCGGACGCAGCGGACGCGACACCCTCGTCCCCCGGCTGAGCGCGATGACGCTCCCCGCACGCACATCGAGGGCCCGGCCCCACAGCTGTCACAGCTGCGGGGCCGGGCCCTCGACGTACACCAGCCCCCGCCCGACGCCCGGCGGGCCGGAGAACACCTGACATGACCCAGCCGCGAAAGGAACACCGATGCCCGATCACCTCGTGATCCAGTGCCCGAAGTGCCCGAGCGACGAAGTCGAAGCCCAGCTCGCCCCCTCCTCCGGCGCCCCCTCCGTCGCCGCGTTCGCCTGCCTGCTGTGCGGCTACCGCTGGCAGCCCGCCGAGCTCCCGGACCTCCTCGCACCCGACTACGACCAGGCGTACGGCACGGCCCCGGCCCTGGACGAGGAGGAGCTGACGCTGGCGCTGTGGGCCGAGGGCATCAACCTGCGCGCGCAGGCGGCCCGGGACGGCCACGGGCCGGCAGTCGACGCAGGCGGATACCGGCTCTTCTACCTGCGCCAGGCCGCCTACCTCGACCGGGCCGCCCACCTGATGGAAGTCGCCGCGCACGGAGCCCTGGTCGACGAGGAGTCCGCAGCCGACGCCGGCGACGCAGCCGTGATGGCCGCCGACCTGCTTCTGCACCTCGACCTCGAGCTCGACCAGGTCCACGTGGAAGGCCTACTCGGTGCTGACTCGCCCCAGTGGCAGTCGGCCGAAGGACTGCGCGGCTACGTGCGTCAGGAGTACACGGCGTGGCAGGAGTGGGAGGCCACCGCCCGCCGTGACCGGCAGCGCCGCTGAGCCGCCGCCGATCCGGCACACGGCTCACGCCCCCTCGGGCGCCCGGTCAGGCCAGCTCCAGGGCGGGTACGTGCTCCACGCCCGAGGGCCGGATGACCGGCACAACGCGCGAGCCGCGCCGGACCGGGTGGTGAACCAGCGGCCGCACGGGCTCCCACCGGGTTCCGATGAGACCGGTGATCTCGGTCCACTTGCGCTCGAAGGAGCCCCGGTTCTTGTCGTCGGCGCCGCTCGGCGCGGCCACAAGGTAGGCCTCCGCCGAGGGGTAGCCCTCGCCGCGCTCCAGGTAGTGCAGCCGGTTGATCCGCGAACTCTCGCCGCGGCGCAGCCGCACGCCCTGTTCCCGGGACCAGTCCAGCAGGGTGAACTCCGCCTCCAGCCGCGAGCCTTCCCACACCGTACGGACCGACCGCCACGCGGCGCCCTTGACCTGGCTGCCGCGGCAGCCGTCCTCGAGCCCGGCGCACTGCGGCGGCAGTTCGGCCTGCTCGCCGTCCGCTGCCGTCTCGAACGAGGAGTGGGCGCGCCGGCACACGGTGGTCCGCTCGGTGCGGCACCACCACGAGGGCCGGGGACACCGAGCTCCGTGATGGCGGCGGCAGTCCTTGGTGCGGCCGGGCAGGTACACGCGGCGCACCTCGTACAGGGAGAACGGCGCCGCGTCCAGGCGGTCCTCGAACGCGGTGAGCACGGCGTCGTTGCGCTCGTCCTCGGCGAGCTGCTGGTACAGCGACCGCGTCCCGTACAGCGACATCGGCTCGTTCAGCGCCATCGAGGCGTACTCCATCATCAACGCCTCGGCGGCGAGGTCCGGGTGCTCGCGCAGCCGCGCCTCGTGCCGATCCCGGGATGCGCAAACGCCACTGAAGGGACAGAAGGTGCAATAGCTCTTCTGGATGGGCTCGCCGAGACGCTCCAGCACGTACGCCTCCACCGCGGCCCGGTCCATCCCCGCGTCCACCAGTGGATACGAGGGCTCGCAGATCACCCGGCCGGCCTTCTCGTTCAGCCGGTCCTGGATCTTGGTGTCCTTCTCCATCCGGGAGCGCTCGCCGGCGTGATAGCCGATCACCCGCCGGAACGCGGACTGGCCGAACTCGGCGACCGCCCAGTGATCAAGTACCCATCCCTTAAAACGAATTGAGCAGGTCCTGCGCCCGGAAGCCATCTGGGGCACGGTGCCGCCGGTCAGCAGCCAGTCCGACAGCCGCCACGGCCCGGCCTGGTGGATGCGGCGGGTGGACCGCGAGTCCTCGAGGACCAAGACCCCGTCGGAGTCGCTGCGCCCCATCCTCGCCACCTGGACCACCCGCACCTTGCGCTCGGCGAGCAGCGGGAGCACGAGCCGGTCGACGTACGACAAAGAGGTCGGCCACTCGTTACCGGTGACGGCGTGCAAAACAATCAAATCGGACAGGTCGGGTGCGAGTCCGTAGCGCACGGGGTCCGCGAGAAACATCAGCAATATCGCGGTCGAGTCGGCGCCGAGACCGTACGACAGCACCGTCTTCCGCTTGACGGGCCGGGCCGGCCCTCGGGGAGCCGGCAGGGAGAACAGAGCGGGAGCGGCAGGCGCGGCAGTGGGCACGGGTGGATTCCTTGCAGTGGAGGACGTCGGAGGATGCACGGCGTGGGCCGCGGCTACAGGCCCAGCGCCCGCAGCGCGGCGAGCAGCTGCTCGGCCTGCGCGTCGTCGAGGCGGGGGCGCGGGCTGCGGCGCAGCGGGCGGATCCGCAGCACGGGGGCGTCGAGGTCGACCCCGAGGAGCCGCCCGGGCCGATCCGCATCCCGCTTGATCCGGTAATGGGTGTCGCGGATCATCCAGGAGTCCCAGTCATCCGCCGGCTGCCCCGCGCGAATGGCGTGCTGGGCATCGGGAGCGATCCGCGGGCACGGGCACCCCGGATCGCTGCACGGGCGCCCGGCGGGGTGAGTGAGGGCCGCCGGCGCGCTGCGGTAGCCGGTCGCGGCGCCGTTCATCATGGGGCAGGCCCTGGCGGTGTAGGCCAGGCATTCCGGGTGAAGTCCCGGCTCGGGAGCGACCCCGGCCCGCACGTCCATGGGCCGGACGGTCAGGCAGATGCGCTCCTCGAGCCGCTGGCCGCAGATCTGGCAGAGCTGGTGCAGCAGGGCCTGGGCACGACGGTGGGGGTCGACGCTCCCGAACAGCGCGTGGCCGCCGTGCTCGTAGGAGATGAAGGGCACCACGAGGCCGCCGACGCGGGGGCGGGCAGCACAGCGCACGGGAACGGGAGGCTGGCTCACGCGCGTACCTCCGGTGTCGAAGGCGTGCTCGGTGCGCGCAGGACCATCCGCTGGCGGGAGGGATCCCAGTCGCATTCGGTGTAGAGCCTGTTGAGGTCCGGCATCGGCGGAAGCCCGGAGGCCTCACCTTCGGGGCCCGGGTGGATCAGGAATCCGTACTCCCAGCACTCGGCGTCGCCGGGCCAGTGGCCGCTCCAGCGGGTGTTGCAGGAGGCGCCCGGGTGGGGGCATCCCAGGCGCTGGCGGCCGGTTTCGGCGCAGCGGGCGACGTCGCAGCCGTGACGGTGCAGCTGACCGGGCAGGACGCTGCAGTCGGGGCAGGCGGTGGGGTGGTCGAGCATGACTCCTCGAAGACGAAAGGGGCGCCCAAGGCGCGGACGGATGAAGAAGGGGAGCGGAAGCGGCTGGCCGGCGGGTCAGCCCCGGAGCGCGGGAACGGATCCGGGGTGCGGCAGGCGCTGGGCCAACTCCGCCGCCCAGCCGGTGAAGGCGGCGGGCGGGCGGAATCCGGCGGCCGCCATGACCGCTCCGAGCTCGGCCGTGGTCAGCAGCACCTGCGGCACTGCGGCGCCGGGTGTGAGCGGCGGCCGGAAGTCGAGGGCGCGGGCGATGTCGCGGACGAACCACAGCACCTCGCCGTCGCGCACCCGCACTCGCAGGTGCGAGGAGTCGTAGACGACCGTCGTGGTGCGGCTCCGGGCGTCCGGCTTTCGACCGGCGGGTGCCGGGCGCGGGGCGGGCGCCGCGATCGTGCGCTGGTTCATGACTGGGTGACGGCGCCGGTGAGCAGGTCGACGGTGAGCGTCTCGTCACCGAGGAGGTGATCGGTGCTGGCCAGGTCGGCCAGGAGCTCACTCACGTCGTCGAAGGCGAAGTCGATGGTGCTGACCGTGCCGTCGAGGTGACGGGCCTCGGCGCTGTATTCGCACCAGAACCAGCCGTTCTCCCACTGCCAGGTGTCGAAACTGACGGAGACGACCGGCCAGCGTGAGTCGGCCTCCTTGGCCGCGACGACCTCGCGGGTGCGGTGGCGCAGCGCGGTGACCAGCTTGTCGGCGTAGTGCGCGTTCTGCCGCCGGACACATGCGATCTCGATGTCGTTGAGCTGCGAGGCGTCGAGGGTGTCCAGGAGCCGGGCGAGTTCGGCGTCGAAGTCGGTGGTGCCCACGAGCGGCAGCAGGGCGGCGGGCGAGGGTGCGGGGGCGAGGAGCAAGTGCGAGACCTTCCGTGCGGGGACAGGGGCTGCGGACAGCGGCCGGTCAGGGGCGGCGGCCGGTGCGGGAGCGGCGGGCGAGCATGCGGGTCTTGATCTGCTGCTGGGTGGGCGAGGTCCACTGGTGCCATCCGGCCGCCGGGGTCCACCGCTGTGCGTGTTCGCGGTGGCCGATGCCGCAATGCCGGCAGGCACTCGGGATGGTGGTCGTCATGAGCGGGTCCGTTCGTTGTCAGGCGGCGAGTGCCAGGCGCTGGAGGTAGGCGGTGGCCGCGTCCTCGCCGAGGTGGTGGCGGATCGCGTCGCCCCTCCGCCAGGTGAGCGGTCCCTCTTCCGCCTCCTGGCGGGAGGCTTCCTCGACGACCTGGGCCAGGCTGAACTGGTTCTTGAAGCGGTGCCCGATCCGCTCCTCCAGGTCGACGTACGTCTTGGGGGTCGGGAGGCCGAGCACCCAGCAGAGCCGGACGGCGCGCACCAGCACATCGAAGGACGCCAGGATGCAGAAGATGCAGCTCAGGCGGGGGATGAGGGTGTCGTACACCGGGTGGTAGTCGAGCGCCTGGTCGGCGATCTCCTGCCAGATCTCCTCTTCGGTGAGGTGGAACACCGGGTGCCACGTCAGCACGAGGCGGCGGCCGTTGCTGGCGCGGTGGTCGATGGCGAGCTCGTGCTTCTTGCGGCGCGAGGGAGACTCGGCGGCGCGGATGCCCAAGCAGTTGACGATCAGGGCCTGATCGTCGAGGCCGAGCTCGTCGACGATCTGGGTGAACAACTTGGCCGCCTCGTCCCGCTTCAGCGTCGAGGTGCACAGCCGGTTCTGGGCGTCGGGCCACAGACCGCGCTTCTCCACCATGCCGAGGAATCCGACAGACGCCTTGACCACCATGAACCGCAGCCCGTACCGCTCGGCCTGCTGCTGGGCAAGGTCCCGAACCCCGGGCCACTCGGCTTCCTGGCCGATATCGGCGTGGACCACGACGACCTTGGACAGGCAGCCTGCGGCCTTCGCCCAGCGCACGACCAGGTCGAGCGCCACCACCGAGTCCTTGCCCGCGCTGGACTGCACGAGGATGGCGTGCGCGGCGTCGAGCAGCTTCTTCGGCATCGCGGCGAGTTCCGCCAGCAGCGCGGCCTCCGCCTTCGCGCGGCCGCCCTTGGTGCGCGGCTGGTCCGACCCGGTCAGTTCCCGGGTGACGGCGAGCTCGTCGCCGAGCCGGGCATCGGCCCGCGCGCTCGCGGTGAAGGCGCGGCGCCACCGGGCACCGGCCGCCTCGGTGTCCGCCGAGCGCGCGTTGAAGGCGAGCTCGGCGTCCTCGAGCGCCTGCCGCGCCGCGTCCAGTTCGGCGCTGAGGGTGGTGCGCAGCTGCAGGCGGAGCCGACGGCGGGTCGCGGCGGCTTCCTTCCGGCGGGCCGAGGCCCTGCGGGCCGCGCGGTCGGCGGCACGGCAGGAGCTTTCGGCGCTGGCCGAGAGCCGGATGAGGTTCAGCAGGTGCAGGCGTGTGGTCAGGTCCATGGCGGCAGGTCCCCCGGGAGCGGAAGCGGGCGGTGGGTGTCAGGCAGTGAAGGCGTCGTCGTCCCCGTCGGTGAGCCAGGCGGCGAAGGAGGCCGCCATGCGGGTGCTCTCCTCCTGCACGCCGAGGTCGTTCGGCAGGTGCTTCTCGACGGCCCCGTCGGTGCCGTAGGTGATCAGTGCGGTCCAGGGCTTGTTGTGCATCCAGGACGGGTGCCGGGCGCTGTAGGTGTAGAAGCCGGGGTTCCAGACCTCGCGGAAGAACTGCGCGTGGATGTCGCCGTCCCGGAAGACGACGCGCGTGTTTCCGCTGCTGTCCCTCTCGATGCCGGCGGTGATCCCCTTCGCCGCGAGCGCGGCGAGCAGGTAGTCGCCGGCCGGGGTGGTGTCAGCCTGGGGCAGGCCGACCAGGAGGCGGCCCAGGTTGGTGATGTACGGGAACTGTTCCTGGTCCTCGTCCTGTTCACCGTGCCGGGTGAGCCGGGTGACCAGCCCTTCGCGGACGAGCGAGTGGAGGATCTGCTGCTGCACCGGCAGCTTGAGGAGGCCGGGCTCGGCGGATACGAGGACGCTGAGCAGGGCGTCGGCCTTGCCGACGCTGAGCAGCGCGAAGCGGCCTTCGGGGGTGGCCTCGTGGCGGAGCTGCTGCGGGTCGTCATCGGTGGCCGGGACGGCCTTGAGCCACCCGCGCTCCCGCATCAGGCTCAGCGAGCGCAGGGGCACGCCGAGCGGCATGAGTCCGTCGTGGGCGCGGAGCGCCGCGAAGAGCCAGGTGCGCTGGCGGGAGGTCGGCGTCGGGGCGTTGGGGTCAGCGGACAGGAACGTAGGCAAGTCGAATCTCCTGTGGTCAGCGGGACAGGGCGACGCGCAGGTGCTCGCCGGGCTCGGCGCGGCCGAGATCGCAAAGGGCTTCCTCCACGTCGCTCCCGAAGTCGTGGAACCTGGTGCGCGGGCCGTAGTGGAGGGTCGCGCCGTAGCTGAGCCACTCGTTGCCGAAGTCCTTTTCGAACGTCACCGCGTCCGGAAGCCGCTTGCCCTGGTAGGCGAAGTGCTCCTTCAGCAGGGCGCGCAGATCCTCGAAGTCGTCCGGGTGGGCGGACGGGGGCACCCGGTCGCCGACGCGGCGGCCGTCGCGCTGGCGACCGCACCCCTCGCACAGTTCGTGCGCGGGGGTGTTGTCGAAGCGGCAGGTGAGGCTCTTGCACTGCCAGAGCAGGCCGGCCTTGCGGAAGACGTCGCGAACGACCTCCTCCTGCTGCTCGTTCGCTGCCCGGAGTGCCTTCTCGATCACGGTGTCGGAAATGGGTGTCCTCCTGGGGTTGCGTACGAGCAGCAGTCGGAACCGTTGCCCTTTGACGCTTCTAAGTTTACCTAAAAGCTCGCTATGAGGCAACTTAAAAGCGTCAATGTGATTAGGGTGATCCCCGTGATGAAGTCGCTGGTAGCCCGGCATCGGGCGGGAGTTGACGCCGCTGTGTCCGGCGCGGTGACTGGCCGGGTCAGTCGGCGTCGAGGATCTCGCCGGGCCGCAGGAAGCGCCCGGTGTCGATGAAGTGCTGGCGGGAGGCGGAGGATTCGGTGTCGTAATCGCCGTACCGCCCGAAGGCGGTGTCGCATCCGCAGGTGCACGGCGGCATGGGCTCGCCCTGCCCGCTGCGGGTCAGGTGGCAGCCGCCGCACTGGCTCTCGGTTGCGGAATTCTCGAACGCGCAGGCACAGATCCAGGGGGCGCACAGGGCGCACAGGGCGCCGTCCTCGGCCTGGTCCTCGGTGAGCGCGCCGTTGCAGTTGTCGCACCAGCCGGCGGGCCAGGTGAAGCCGAGGTTCTCCAGCCCCGCGGTGACCTCGGCGTAGACGTCGGCGCCCGACAGGTTCTGGTCGGCGATGTGCGTGAGCACGATCCGGGTTGCGGCCACCGGGTTGGGCACGCGGGAGCGGCGGGCCGCGTGGTCGGCGAGGAAGAGCAGGGTGCGGGCGGCGCGGTCCGCGATCGCGGCGGCGGCGCGGGAGACGAGCGGGGTGTGCACGAAGGAGGTCATGGGTGCTCCAGAGATCAAGGTCGCGGGGGTGCGCGGCCTGGGCAGGCCGCTAACCGGGTGGTGCGCACAGGGGCTCCAGGGGAGGGTGAAATGGCCGGTGGGTGTGGTGGCTGGCGCCGGACGCCGTGGCGGCCGCGGATGCGGCCGCCACGCCGGCGTCACGATGCGTGGACGTCCTGCGGGGCGGCGGACTGCAGGGACCTGCCGCGCCGGGTGATGTAGTCGTCCATGCGGATGAGGGTCAGCCCGTCGTCGTCGGCCATCAGCACGTCCTCCAGGAAGCGGCGGCGGACGGTGTCCCGCAGCTGACCGAGCTCGGCGAGGGTCGCCTCGGGGTGGCGTGCCTGCGCGATCAGTTCGGTGACGGGTACCGGCCGGGTGGCCGGCGCACCGTCCTCCAGCCAGTCCCGCACCCGGGTGGCGAACTCGGCCCCGGGCCGGGCCACGACCGCGCCGGACAGGTCCGGCGAGAGCGCCTTGAGCACGACGAGCGTGTTGTCGGAGTCCATTGCGCCGACGAGGTTGAACTCGTACTCGGCGCCGTCGCGGTGCTCGGGCTTGCCGCCGAAGCGGCGCATGGCGTGACGGCCCTGCTCGTCGGCCTCCAGGTGGTAGTCGGTCTTCGAGCGCAGCGTCACGATGACATGGCCGGGGTAGGCGAACAGCGCGTCCCACATCCGGCGTTCACGCGGCCTGACCTCGGTCCAGCCGGACTTGCTTCCACTGGAGCCGCGCTTGGCGGCGTCGTCGACCTGTTCGAGGACACCGCCGTTGCCGGACCAGAACAGCGTGTACGGGTCGACGATCACCGTCTCGTAGCCCTGGGCCGCGCATTCGGCCAGGGCCGCAACGAGAGCCTCCGGCGAGCAGTACGTCAGGGGCGGGCAGGTGTGGAAGTCGAACCGGTCGGCGTACTTCGAGGCGTGTCCGTGGACTGCCTCGATGACCGCGGTGGTGGAGCCGAGCGCCGCGGCCAGCTCCAGCGCGGTGTACGTCTTGCCCGATCCGCTGGGACCCATCAGGGCAATGCGCCCGTGGAACTGGGTCTTGACGGCGGGGCCGAACGGGAACTGCGGGTGGAGCGGACGTGCGGCGGGGGTTTCCTGTGGGTGCGTCATGGTGTCCGTCAAGGGCCCTCCGGGAACACCTCGGGGATTCAGGGGCCGGGTTCACACGGCCGCGCGCGGCGGGTGCAACAGCACCCCCGGGGCCGGACCCGACTCCCTCTGACGCTTTTAATTGTACCACAGGAACATTGGAGAATCGCAGGTCAGAGGGTATTTCAGTCCTGCTCGGAGGGCATTTCCTGGACGCCTTGGCCGGCTTGCTTCGCGGCCTGCTGGGCGTAGTAGTTGGTCCCGGGCAGCAGCCGGAAGGGCTGACCCTCCGGCGTGAATCCGTCCGGCTTGTTGCCGGCGTATCGCGCCGCCTTTCGCTCCGGGGCCTCCTCCTTCCAGCGCTCTAGGGTCTCGGCGAACCAGTACGGGCGCTCGAGCTCGTCGATCCCGTCGGGCTCAGGCGCGCGGCCTTTGCTGCGGGAGGACGTGAAGCTGGCTTGGGATCCGAACCCAGCCATCTCCCAGGCGTGCGGGATGTAGTGACGGATGCGCCCCCCGGACTGCGGATCGACCTTGAACGGCTTCTCGCCGGAGTCCGGGGCCGGCTGCTCCACGGGGCGGGGGTCGATGGTCGGACTGGTCGGCGCCCACTTGCCTTTCCCCTCGTGCCGCTCCATGGGGCTCTCGTCCGCGTTCATGTAGCCCACGGCCTTCAGGAATCCGACCACCACCTTGCGGGGGTAGCGCGGGGAGTCGTCGTTCGCCTGCGGCACCCCGACTCCCATGGCCTCGGCGACCATGCGCAGCGGCGGCTTCCCGCCGGTCTTGCGGGCCACCTGGTGCCACTTCTGCGCGGCCTGCCGGCCGACGCCGGCCAGCTTCGCGATCTCGTTCAGGGTCAGTAGGTCGTCCTTGCGGGCCATCACGGCTCCTTGTCGCTAAAAAGTAGATTCACGGCCGATGGTACGGCAAGTTATCTGGGTCAGGTACTGGATGGCGCGGCCCGTTCACCGCGCGGTAGCGCGGAGGGTGGACGCCGAAAGCCCCGGGAAGCGGGCTCCCGGGGCTCAAAGACGGACAGGGCGAGTACGTCCGGGCAGCCCGAAGGTGGGCGGGTCGCCCGGTGGCGGTCAGCGAAAGGCGAGGTCGCGGCAGCCGCAGTGGCCGTGCCGGCAGGGCAGCAGGCCGTTCGCGGTCAGCCGCGGGGAGTGGGTGGCTGCCGAGTGCGTGCACCGGCACGGATCGCCCAGCGCGGCCCCCGCGGCCGCGCGCCGCCGGTGCCGCTCGGCGAGCCCCGCGTTCAGGTCACGCTCCGCCTCCGCCTCCGCCAGCGCGACCAGCAGGTTGGCCGTGTCCAGCGCACCCTTCATCTCCGTGGTGTCGACCTGGGCGAGAGCGAGCGCCAGATCCGGCTCGGCGGCGGCGCGGGCAAGCAGCAGCTGCAGCGCCGCGGCTTGCTCGCCGGCCGCCTGGGAGGCGTCGCTGTAGGTCGCGTGGAGAGTCGGATTGCTCATCGTGCGTCCTGTTCTTCACTCGGGCGCGGTGGAGGTCCGCGCGCTCAGCTGAGGCTAGAGGGGGCCGGCGGCCTGGCGGGCGGTCACCGCCGGGCCGGCTGGCGGTCGAGGAGCCAGGGGACGAACTCGTGGGTGATGCCGTCGTAGAGCTCCTCGTCGCTGATGTGCTCGGGCTCGTCGGCCTGGAACAGGGAGACGCGGTCGTCCTTGAGTCCGAGGACGTCGAGCGTGCGCAGGAACCCCACCTCCTTGCCGAAGGCGACGAAGGCGATGAACGCGTCGATGCCCTCGTACTCACCCTCCTTCTCGCCAACGATCTCGTGCAGCAGCGAGATCACCTCCGCCCGGTCGTCCGGGCCGCCGTCCGTCTGGAACACGATCAGCGCGGGCACCGTAGCGCCGGACTGCCGATGCTGCTCCAGCGCGGCCCGGATGCCCTTCGCGTAGAAGGTGCGTCCCATGTGGCCGAGCCTGCTGTGAGCTTCCTCGATCCGGCCCGCGTAGTCGTCCACGCTCACCGTGAGCGTGCCGTCGACTTCGGTCGAGAAGAACGTCACCGGCACCGACCCGTCGTCGTCCAGGTTCCGGGCCAGTCCCAGGATCCGCTCGGCGAGGTACTGCACCGTGCCGTCGCTGTAGTACTTGCGCATGGAACCCGAGCGGTCCAGGACGAGATAGACGGCCGCCCGCTGCCCGGACAGCCCGGACTTGCGCAGGCTGTAGGCCGCCTTCGTGGTCAGCTCGGCGAGCGATGCCCGCACCGGCGCCGCAGGCTGCGCGGTGGGCGTGGAGGATTTGGTGAAGAGCTTCTTGAACATGGGGATTCCTGTCATCGGGCCAGGTCGGCCGTGGAGTGGATCAATGCACGGTGCGCGGCGCGGCCTGTGGACAGAGTCCGGTCGCCGGGTGGCGCCCTACGGGCGGGCGCGTCCCCGGGTACGGGAGGGCCGGTACAGATCGGCGAAGAACGCCAGGTGCTCGCCGATGCCCCGGGCCGCCAGTGGGTGCTCGAGGGCAGGCCAGACCGTGCGGGCGAGGTCCGCGTACGCCTTGCCGGCGAAGACCGTCACGCGCGCGCCGCTCACGCCGAGGAAGTGGGCCTGCCGGGCCAGGACCTGCGGGGACACCGTGCCGCTCTGGCCGGCGCGCAGGTCGTAGTGCAGGATCCGGTCCTCATCACGCAGGAGCCCGAACTTCGCGGACAACGTGAGGACGAGGGCCGATCCGTCCGCGGAGGCGGCAGTCGCGGCCTTGCGGGCGGCGACGTGGTACGGACCCACGTACATCTCGGCGGCGGGAGCGACCGGGACGTCGAGCTTGCCCGCGGAGCAGGGCACCAGCAGGACGCGCGGCGGCTCCTCGCGGCGGGCCCGGGTGCGGCCGGCGCCGGTGATGCGGTAGCGGGGAGCGCGCGTCAGGGGGCCAGCCCGGTCGGAACTGGACTCGGCCAGCGCCTCCACCAGGCCCAGCTCAGTGAGCCGGTGTGTCTCGGCGTCGGGCAGGGACGGCGGGACATGACCCTGGGCGTGCACGGCAGCGGCATGAAGCCCCGCACGCTGCGGGGCGCTGAGCGACGCGACCTCGGCCGCACACCTTGAACTGTCCGCAGGATGACGCTGGTTCACAGGCTCCGTCCCCCGCCGATCAGGGCGCGCGGCATGTCCCGGCTCGCAGCAGGGTGGTAGCTGGGCAGGCGAGGGCAGGTTCTCCTCCAGGGCGATGGGTGGGCCGGGGCGGCAGGGCCAGCAGCCAGCTCGGAAAGTTCCTGCCGCCCCGGGACGGTGAGGGTGAGGGGCGGACCGCCCCTCACCCGGCCCGGTGGTGGAGCACCCCACCGGCGTGACCCTGGAAAGCTAACGCAAGTGCACGTCATGCGTCAATATTTAAGCGTCACGCGGGGTGTGGGGAAGCCTGTCCTCGGTCGTCGGCCGCGAGTAGTCGACGACCGTGAGCTCCCGCAGTGCCATGCCCACCGGACCGGCGGCACCGCCCTGCCGCTCCGCGTCCCCGCGCAGCCGTTCCAGATGCCAGCGGACATCGTCGACGCTCAGCAGCCCGCCGCCCTGAAGTCCTTCGATCTCGTAGAAGCGCGCCGCCGTACGGCCGTGCGGCGGGTTAGGGGGAACCGGTGACGGCCACCCTTCACCTGGCAGGTCGAACTCGGTGATCACGCGGCGCGTCACCTCGCGGACGTGCTCGGTCAGTGCGACCCGGGCCACCCACGGCCGCTCCA
This sequence comes from Streptomyces griseiscabiei, assembly GCF_020010925.1. Lineage (NCBI taxonomy): Bacteria > Bacillati > Actinomycetota > Actinomycetes > Kitasatosporales > Streptomycetaceae > Streptomyces > Streptomyces griseiscabiei. The sequence continues at coordinate 106,078 of NZ_JAGJBZ010000005.1, forward strand.
GCGCGAGGTTCACGTGCTCGCGGACCAGGTCGGGCGAGGTGAGGCGGTGGCTGGTGTACTCGTGGACCTCGTCATCCCCCGACTTGCGATAGACGGACACCGACCACGTCACCCGCCCGTCGACGGGAGGGGGGTCCTCCGGCTCCATGGAGATGTTCAGCTGGTCGATGGGGGAGCACCTCCTCACGCGCCGCGGCGCGGCCGTCGTCGGCGGGTAAGGGGCGAGCGCGGCGGCGGGCATCAGGCAGGCACCCGGTGCATCGGTGCGGCGTGCGACGGGCGCTCCCGCGTCCGTCCGTGCGCGCTGTCACCGGAAGGCGGGCGCGTGCGAGAGCTGAGGCACCACGAACACCGCACGTGAGGTGCCGAGTCGAGGGGGCGCTCGATCACCGGCGAGCGGGTCAGGCGCGTACAGCTGCCGCAGGTGTACCAGCCCAGCGCGTTGAGGCCGGCCTCGGTGATCGTGTACCGGGCGGTCGCGCTCGTGCGTGTCACGTAGCCGCGCTGCACCAGCGTGTCCAGGACGCGGATCGTGTACGCGGCCGAACGGAGCTGCCAGCCGCAGCCGGAGGTCCAGGCCCCGCCGTTGAGGCGAGCGAGCGCGCTGAGGACGGTGAGCTGGTGGCGGCCGAGGGGGCGGGCCAAGGGACCTCCAAGGTGTCGGACTGCCGGTGGCGCGCAAATCGGTGCGGGGCGGCCACCCATTCACTGTGACGCTAATAGTTTGACTGAATGGATCATCTCAAGTAAAGTTAATTGCGTCAACAGGTTGTTGGTCCGGCACTGGCGGCACCGCCCGCCGGTGCCCCTCTACGACAAGGGGCGAGGGTGAACACGCACGGCACGAGCACCAAGGACACGCACGGCGACGACGGCCAGGACCACACGAGCGAAGTCGTCGCCCTGCACGCCAAGGACCGCTCGCCGTGCCCCCTCACCGGAGACCACGAACACCGCCACCACCAGGGCAGGCCACTCAACGCGGAATGCGCCGCGCTCGGCGGCCGCCAGGGCTTCGGCGTCGTCTGCAGCTGCGGGACCGTCATCGACTCCGGCAGCAAGCTCGCCGCCATCGAGGACAAGGCCCGCCACCGCGCCCTCCACCGGGGCGACCTCCTGGTCCACCGCGTCGTCCACGACAGCGACGGTCCCAGGGTGATCCACGAGATCCAGACCCTGGACCGCTGAGCAACGCCTCGACGCGCGAGGCGGCGGCCGCTGTCCACAGCCCACCTGGCGGACAGTCGTGCCGCCGCGCCCCACACAGGCCAACTCCCCTTCCCGCACCACCAGAAAGTGAGACCCACCCCGCGATGCTCGCCACCACCCGCCAGCTCACGATCACCACGACCGCCGTCACCGCGGCCCTCCTGCTCACGGCCTGCGCCTCCACTGAGCCCCGGCCCAAGCCGCTGGAGCACGGCACCGTGAAGAAGAAGGTCCACGACGAGGCGACCCGCACGCCGATCTACGAAAACCGCTACCGCGAGACCAACTGCCGCAAGGTCACCACCAACGCGCTCACCCTCACCGGCATCAGCCGGCCGACGACCGGCGGCTCCGGCGGACGCAGCACCACCACCGGCGGCAGCGGCGGAGGGGGCGTCTCGAAGGTGAAGCCGGGTACGCCGAACAACCGCAACAAGGACAACTCCTCCGGCTCCAGCGGCGAATCGAGCGGCGGCGGCACCCGCCGGGTCTGCGACCGCCAGTACCTCGGCCGCGAGCTGACCGGCTGGCACAGGACCCCGGAGGCATGGAAGGTCCTGATCGTCAAGGGCGAACGCTCCCGCTGGAAGCACGTCACCGAGGACAAGTGGCGCACGATCAAGATCGGTGACTCCATCTGACCCGGACGGCCGCCCCGGCCGCATCGCTGTCCACAGGTGCACGCCGAGCGCCGGACTCTGTCCACAGGCAGTCCGGCACATCGTGATCCGGTCCTGACCCATCACAGGACACCGACGGGACCGTTCCACACGATCGGCCCGGCGGGACGCACCTCGTGAAAGGCCCCCGGCCGATGCCACCGATGTCCACGACCGCCGCCTGGATACTCTCCCTCGCCGGTTCGGGTATGTGCCTGTTCCTCGCCGTCCAGACCGTCTGGTTCTGGATCACCCAGAACTGGCCTCGGATGTGCAGCACGCTGATCGGGGCCCTGATCGCTTCCACCGTCGTGTTCCGACCGACGCTCCCGCTAGAGCTGGCGGCCAAACTCCGGGCATCGCTCAGCAACGATCTCGAAGCTGACCCGCGCCCGACGACCCCGGACCCGACCGTCACGCACGGGCCGGGGACAGACGGCCCGCCCTGGGGCACGATCGCGCTCGTCCTCGGCATCACGGTGGCCGCCATCGCGCTGCTCCTCGGCTCCCTCGCCCTCGCCGCCGGCCTGCGCCGCCACCGCGAGCGCGCCCGCCAGCAGCAGCGCCGCGCCGACGAACTCGCCCGGCGCCGCTCCGAGGTGGAGGAACGCCACGACGCGGTGCGCGACGCCCTCGGCGACTTCCAGATGAACCTGCTCGACAACCTCCACCGCCTCGCCCTGGCCGACGTGAACGTGCCGCAGACCGCCCGCCTCATCGACGCCCTCGACGCCGCCCGCGACGCACGCATCTCCACCGCCCCCGAAACTCTCGACACCTACCGCCAGGCCGTCACCGCCCTCGAGTTGGCCTGGAGGAGCGCCGACCACCACGCCCGCACGACCGGCGCGAGCTACCTCCCGCGCGCCGAGCGCCGCAACATCGAACAGGCCCAGGCTGCTCTCGCCGTCGCCCGCGACGAGCGCGGCTACGCGCCCCAGCGGCAACTCGCCCTGCGCCGCGCACTGAACCTGATCGAGAGCATCATCCCTGTCCCCCCGGAGGCGATCGCCGTTCTGGAGACCAGCACCCGACCCGCCCTCGCCCTGGCCAAGAACTGAGCATCGTCCGGCACTGCTGTCACACCCGGCTGCTACAAGGAACACCGAGGTCGCAGGCACCGGACCACCTCGATCGACCCGGCAGCCGACTGCTGCCCCGCCCCCCCGCACGATCCATGCACGACGTAAAGGACCCCCGTGAGCTACATCCGCTTTCAGGACCTCCACGGCTCCACCCACCTCAAGGGCCACGAGCGCCACTGGATACTCAGCCTGCTGCGCGACCACGCCCAGCGCGTACTCCTGGAGCACCCGGACGCCGCCGACCGAGCCCACGCGCTCTTCGACCTGCTCCCGCGCAAGCACGAACTCCGGGAGGTGCCCCCGGGCTGGCGGGTCAGCCCGCGGCGCTGGATGAATGCCTACGCCCGCACCCTGCAGGACGTCATCTTCGACGACCCGATCGTCGACTACCGCGGCCACCGGGTTCGCCCCCTGACCCTGACCCTCAACACCGCGATGGAGACCGGCCCGGACCCGCTGCGCCTCGCCACCCGGTTGACGGGCCAGTGCGAGCTCAACACCTGGGTCGACGGCCCGCACCGCAGCTGGCTGGCCGGCGTCGTTGCCGAGGGCCTCCGCGAGGGCTACTTCCGGGAGGCGTGCGGCTGGGAGGACCTGCAGAGCTTCCTCCTCGCACGCGACGACCAGCCCGTCGTCGTCTCCGTCAGCGAGTCCTTCCCGACCTGGTGGACTTCCCGCCCGCGCACACCGGAGGGCGAGGACCTGGACGAGGATGCCGCCGAGCAGAGGTGGGAGGCGCTCACCACCGCCGAGCAGTGGGCCCGCGGCATGGAGTCGCTGCGCAGCCGCACGGCCGAGCACCTGGAGATGACCCCGGACTGGGCGGACTACCGCTTCGGCTCGACCCTGTCCCTCAACGACCTGCTGGCTCCCGACTGCACCCGCCGCCTGGACCACGCCTTCGAGCTGACCGGCTGAGCCACGCCCTTCCCCGATCCGCACCCGAACAGGAGACTTCCTTGGACGTCAGCGTCTACCTCGACCGCACCGGCCTCAAGGACGCGGTCCTCACCCTCCTCATCCCGCCCACAGAGTCCGAACCTCGTCCGATGGTCGTCGCCACCGGCACCGAGATCAACGGGGAGGCGGAGAATCCGGCAAGCCTGCACCGGGTCCACCGGTACGTGGCCGACCGGATCGAGGAGCAGCGTCCCGACGACGGGGACGACGAGGACCTCCAGGACGAACTTGCCGAGCTCCTCAGCGCGGACGACGGCGCCATCGAGTCGGCCGACCCCGACGCAGACCGGGAAACGGCCCACCAGATCATCGCCGCCCTGGCCGCGGCCTACCCGCTGGAGCCGGCCGTACGGAACAGCCTCCCGCTCGCGCCCTGAACGTTCCGGCACCCCCTGCTCTTCAGTACCGGCCCGTCGGACGAACGGCTGGTCGGCGAAGAAGGGGAGAAGCCGGAGTTCCGGGCCGTGGCGGGCGATCGCCCGCTGTCCCAGCATCTGTCGTGCTGGGGGCGTTCGAGAATTCGGGAGCGGCACAAACGAACTGACCCCAGGCAGCGACACATCGTGCGTGATGTGTCGCTGCCTGGGGTCAGTTCGTGAACGGGTGCCAGATGCTCCAGAGGACGAGGAGACCGACGACCGCAGCGGCGACGGCGTCGCCTCTGGAGGGCCGCCAGGCCGTCGCGCGGTCGAGCGGGTTGGTCCGCGCGATGCGCTGGATGCTCTCGCCCACGGGGTAGTCGCCGTCGTGATGCCGGCGGCGGTGGTGTGCGCCGTGGTTATCGGCGCCGGCGCGGAAGGTGTAGGGCCGGGACGCGGTGCCGCAGCGCGGGCAGTTGTACGTGAACGGCACGGACGCCTCCTGATCCGATCGGTGGTCCCCGGATCGTAGAGGGCGAAGACAGCGGCCGTGGACGGGCAGGGGCGTTTTCGCGCCGCCGGCGAAGGGGCCGCAGCCCGTCGACGCGAGGTCGACGGGCTGTAGACGGGAGTGTCGACGGCCCGTCGACGGCGGTGAGATGAGCGGTAGATGCCCTGGTAGATGGGGGTGTAGATGGCATCTACGCCCCCACAGGGCCGGATCATGTGACCGCGCCAGGGGAGGGATCGGGAACGGTCTGGAGGCGGGGCTGAAGAGGGGTGCTGTGTCCGGCCGGCACGGGGGCCTCCGCGGGGGGCGCGGTGAGGGGTGCGGTGAGGGGTGCGTCCGGGCCCGATTCCGCGGCCTGAGCGGGGGCCTCCGCGGGCCCCTCCGACGGGGCCGGGACAGGGGGCCCGGAGAGGGGCCGGGAGAGGGTCTCCAGGGCCTCGTCCAGAGAGGTGCCGAACGCCTGCTGCAGCTCGTCGGCGCGGACCCCCCAGGTGGGCCCCTTCCCCTTGGCCCGGACGTTCCTGCTGACGGGGATCCCGGCGGCAGTGCACCACTCCCGCAGTTGGAGCTGCTCCCAGTTGTCGAAACCCCGTGCCTCCTTCTGCAGCCGCTCAAGGAGCTCGGCGATGTGAACGCCCATGTGCTCTGGCGCAGCATCTCGGACGGCGGCCACGATGAACTGGGCCAGCCCGCGGGCGAACCGGTCCCGGTCGGACTCCTGGTCGGACTTCTGGTCCTGCTCCCCCGCAGATTTTTCATGATCGTTTGGGGTGGCGCTCTCCCTCAGCGGGGGAGCGATCATCAACGCGGCGATCACCCAAAGCGCCCCGAGAACGGCGGCGCCGATCTTGGCGTACGGAGCGATGTGGGGCCATGCGAGCCATATGAACAGCCAGATGAGCCCTGCGATGACCACGATGACGAACGAAATGATCAGGCATCCCAGACCGACCCGCTCGATCGCGTCGTCGGCGGAGGCCTGGGCCGCCTTCTTGGTGACCTTGGTGGTGCTCGGGCCCGACTCTCCGCCAGATCCCGGGTCAGCGCTCTCGTCGTCCTGGGTCTTGACGGCGGGGGCGGCCTTGGCGGCCGGAGAGTCAAGGTTCATGGCCGCTGAACAGCCGGCCTTGATGAGGCGTCCCACCTTGCGCAGCAGGTAGGACGCGATCAGGTACGACCCGGAGATCAACGGGAGCAGAAGGAGCAGCGACTGCCTGCCGCCCCGGAACGGGATGCTGATCTCCGTGACGAGCGGGTTGGCCCTGATCCTCTTGAGCAGGGCTCTCATGCGAGCTTCTCCAGCATCCCGCCGATCACCTTGAAGAGGATCCCCCAGAAGGCGCCGGCGAGGCCCCACGAGACGCCGGCCCCCAGACCGAAGAACGCGGGGGGAACACGACGCTGCCATTCGGGCAGGAACGCCAGGATGGTCATGATCAGTGCGAGTCCGGCCGGCGACAGCCCGGCGACGACGTTCGGATCGTTGAGGGTCGAGGCCGCCAGGTCGTGGGTGCCCTGGGCGATCATCCTCCAGGTGCCCCCGGCGATGATGAACAGGACACCGGTCACAGCAGCGAGCCCGGCAAGGTAGCGGCGGTCGTCGAAGTACTTCTTGGTGAGCTTCGAGCGGTTGCGGATAGCGATGACCAGGACGATGAAACCTGCGCCCGCGAGGGACGAGAGGCCAACGGCTCCCAGGCCCTGGGTGAAGCTGGCGCCGGAGGCAGGCGCGGCGAGCACGGTGGTCATGGGGATCACGGGCGGGTGCCTTTCAGATGACAGGGCCGTTGGAGTACAGCGCGCAGACGAGCAGGGAAGTGGCCAGCGGGATGCGAGCGAGCCAGCGCTTGAGCAGGCCGCCGTAGCGGGTGCGCCACACCAGCCAGCCCGAGGCGCCGCACATGGTGAGGCCGACGACGAGCAGGGAGGTGTCGGTCTGGCTCAGGCCGACGTAGCGGGCGATCGTGCCGGAGGTGTACGGCAGGAGCTCCTGGCCGAGCCGGCGGCCGAGCTCGGCGGAGACGAACACCGCGCCGAGACGGCCCAGGGAGCCGAACGGCACGAACGGCGAGAGCATTTCACTGCCCGCAACCTTCCAGGCCGTGAACCCCGCGCCGAGCGCCATGCCTGCCCCGAGCAGTCCACCGGCAGCAGTGACGGCGGCCGGCGGGAACTGGGACAGGTAGGCGTTCAGCCCGATGGCAGAGCCGACCACCGCAGCAGTTCCGTTGAAGGTGATGACGCGCCAGAACCTCGTGGGACGCCACCGCTTCGCGGGCTGCGTACGGATCTGGAGAGTCGGCTGCGGCTTGTGCACATCGAGGACCTCCCGGCGGGCGGAGGGCTCCTCGGCCTCGCCCTCATCCGGCTCCGGGCTCTCGGGCTCCGGACTCTTCTGGACCTCGATGAGGACCGGTCCGCTGCCGGGCGGCACGGTCAGCACGTGCCCGGAGTAGGTGTCGAGGTCCGCGTCCTGGTCCTTGTAGAGGCGGTCCCACCAGCCGGACTTGGACTCACGTGGCGAGCCCTTCGCCGGGGCCGCGGCCTTCGGCTCACCCCGGGAGACGCGCCACCAATCCGGGTCGCTCTCCGGCGTCTCGGGCGGCGAGGCAGGCATGGGCGGAACAACAAGTTCCGCCTCGCTCCCCCGGGGGGCCGGTGCACCCCCTTTCGGGGCGCTGACCTGCGCATCTACAGCATCTACAGGGGCATCTACATCGGCTTCTGCAGGGGCTGGATCCGCCGGCTTGGCCGCCGCCTGGCCACCGGCAGGGCCCGTTGCCTCCGCGCGCGCCGCGGGTACGGGCACCTCGTCCGGCAGCGGCACATGGAACGGGTCAGCCTTCTCGTCTGCGGTGGTCATCTTCCCTCCCTCCTCGGAGGCTCCGGTGATCCGCTCGCCCCGCAGGGCGAGGTGGATCAGCATGTGTATGAACTTCTCGTTGTGGTCGGCGTCGTGGCAGGTCAGCGGCCCGGCCGCACTGGAGTGGGCCGCGTAGAGCGGCTCAGTCATCGGCCGCGGCCTCGGCCTTCCGAGCCGCTTCCGCCAGGGCCTTGGACATCCACGCCGGCGAGCGGCCGAGACCCGCTACGAAGTCCTTCTGCGTCAGGCGCGGGTTCGCCTCCTTGGCGGCGAACCAGTCGGCTGCCGCCTTGGCCCGCTCCTCCTCTTCCGGAGTCGGGACGCCGACCATGGCGTGAACCGAGGTCGGCGCCGGCGCCTTCGCGGCGTGCACGCGGCGGGTGCGGCGTGAATTCACGTCGCCGTCGTTCACGCCGTCCTCGCCGTGGTTCACGCTCTCCTCTTCACGGTCGACGGGGTCCTCGTTCACGGCCTTGCCCGGCGTCGGATTCACGGTGCCGGCGCCGCGGTTCACGCCGTCCGATTCACGACCGGCGGGGTCCTCGTTCACGGCCTCGCCCGGCGTCGGATTCACGGTGCCGGCCCCGTGATTCACGCCGTCCGATTCACGACCGGCCGACGGGTTCACGCACAGCTGCACCGGGCGATTCACGCGCCAGTCCCCGCGATTCACGCACCCGTCTTCACGCGTGAATTCACGGGGCTTCACGACCAGCGTGAACCCGTTCACGGTGCCCGTGACCTGCGGATTCACGGACTTCACGCTGTTCACGCCGGAGCCGTTCACGGTGCGCGTGAACCGCTTCATGCGTGAATCGAGGGCGCGCTCGGTCCCGTTCACGGGCGACCGTGAATCGACCCCGCGTGAACCGTTCACGCGGGAAGTGGCCGGCGCGTGAACCGGGGGATTCACGCTCGAGTCGGAGTCCGGATTCACGGGGCCCGATTCACGCTCGGACGCCGTGTTCACGGTCGCCGGCCGCGACGCCGGCAGACCGCCGCCGCGACGGTTCACGATGTCGTCGGCGCCCGCGTTCACGGGGCGCGGCGGAACGTTCATGCCCTCGCCGACAGGAAGCGTCGACAGGGCGTCTGCGGCCGAGGCGATGGCGAGCGCGTCGGCAACGTGGGCCTCCAGAGCGTTACCCGCCGGCGCCTGCGCAGAGGCAGCCGCGGAGGCGCGACCGGAGCTGAGAGGCACGCCGTAGCGGGTCAGCTTCAGCGGCAGCCGGGCCTCGACCGGTGCCTTGCGGCGCCAGGCACGACCGAACCGGGTCCGCAGCCGAGCCTGGTAGACGAGGCGCTCCTGCTCGAGCTCGAGGACCCGCTCGTACGACCTGAGCTCCCACAGCTTCATCCGCCGCCACAGCTTGAACGTGGGCAACGGCGACAGCAGCCACCGGATGAGCCGGACCGGCTCCATGTGACGGCCGGCCGTGATGTTCGCCAGCTGCCCGATCGCATGCCGGGCGGCCTCGACCGTCACGACGAAAAGGACCGGGATCACCGCATGCATGCCGACGCCGAGAGGGTCCGGCCAGGCCGCCGCCCCGTTGAACGCGATCGTCGCGATCGTCAGCAGCCACGCCGTCTGCCGCAGCATGGGGAAAGGCATCCGAAGCCAGGTCAGCAGCAGGTCGAGCGCAAGCAGGACGAGGATGCCAGCATCGACGCCAAGCGGGAAAACGTGGGCAAACGTGCCAAATCCCTTGCGGATCGCCAGGTCCCGGACGGCGGCGTACGAGCCAGCGAATCCGATCCCGGCGATTACCACCGCGCCGCCGACCACGACACCGACGATCACGCGCTGCGCCTTGTTGAGCGGCTGCCGGTCCGGCTCGCCGGCCGGGGCCGGCGGGGGTGTCGTAGGGGGAGTGCTGGAGGTGGTGGTCACCGTACTTCTCCTGTGCGAGGCGGCTCCGGTGACGGAGACCGCGAGGGGGACATCGGGGGTTCTTCCGTCCCCGTGCGTTGCTGAGGGGCCGCCCGCACCAGCTGCCGCGACGTCGCGGCAGCTGGTGCGGGCGGGGACCGGCGGGGCCGTGGTCACGAGCGACCCGGTGCCCCCGCCCGGCGCATCTTCTTGTAGGCGGTGTTCCGGTCGGCCGATCCGCGGCGGTAGTCCGCCTGGCACCGGTCGACCGTGGCGGGCTCGGCGATGATCGGGTTCTCGCGGGGGCGCCCGTCCTCGGGCGCGCTCTGCGTCACCGGGCACCTGCGGCGGCCGGCGTGGCGGTGATGTGGACGGTGGAGGTCCCGCAGTGCCCGCGGGCCTCGACGTACCCGCCCGCGTCCCGCAGCCCCGGGGCGTTGATCGCACGGACCAGTGTGTCGATCAGCGGGTTGGGCAGCGGCCGGCCGAGGTGGACGGCCACGTCGGCCTCCAGCGGTGCCACATCGCTGATCACGTCGAAGAGACTGGCGACCAGGTCGTCATCGGTCAGCCCGCCCTGGTCGGAGCCGGGGGGCGGCGTGGCCGCCGGGACCGTGACGGTCAGCAGGCCGGCCAGGGCGCGCCGCATCTCCAGGACCGTCAGGACGAGCTCGTCCGCGGTCATGTGCGTCAGGTCGAGCTTGCTCGCCCGGAGCAGCACGTCGCTGGCAGCCTCGGCCGCCTGCACCCGGCGCTCGGCCGGGCTCAGGTTGCCGAGACGGCTGCGGGCCACTCCCGCGAACGCGGCCAGGCTCGGGTGCATCAGCTCGTAGTCGTTGAGGGTTGTCATCAGCGCACCCCCTTGGCGGCGGCCGCGCTCGCGGCCAGCGTCAGGTTGGACAGGTACGCCCCGGCGACCTCCGCGGCGCGGGCCCGGGTGGCGGTGTCCACCGCGGCGGCGATCTTCTTGGAGTGCGTGGTGCTCGTCGTGCCGACCCGCGCGGCGGCGGGGGCGGGGTGCTTATTAATCTGGGACATAGTTCGGACTCCTCGCTCAGTGAGGTGTTCGGATCAGGTCCGGTCCGGAGTGGCGACTCCTTCACGGGCCGAGTGGCCCCGTCCGGGAGGAACTCCTGGGCGGGGCTGTCTTGTTGGCCAGGTGGCCAAGGTCAAGGCCCGGCGCACGGCGTTCGTGCGCCGGACCTTGGGTGTCTGGACTTCTCAGGTGCGCCCAGCCTGTCGGCCGTGCGGCGATCGCGATGCCGCCGAGCCGCGCCGGGCGCTCAGTCCTATGTCCGCTGTGGAGTTCTCAAGCAACGACGCCATGCGGCGATTTGTGAGGAATTGGAGTGAATCGCGATCCGCAGGCGGCCGTTGCGTACGGCCAGACCCGCGCGACCCGAGCACCCAACCCAACTTCACTAGCCTCACTAGGTTCACAAGTGAAGTTGAGTGCGACCGTAGACCGGGAGCTGTCGCCCCGTCAACCGGATCGCGTGTAAAGGAGGTTGGGCCGAGGTGGATCAAGTGAGGTGCTGGTCAGCCGCGAGGTTGGAGCGGGGGCGCAATGATGGCCCGTTAGCTTCACTTGCTTCACTTGGTAAGTTGGCTACTCTGACGGCATGACAAGCCGACCCAGAGAGCAAAGGCGTTGGAGTGCCCAGGAGATCGCCGAGGATCTACGCAGCCGGATCCAGGCCGGGGAGTTCAGCGAAGGCAGCCAACTGCCGGCGACCCGCAAGCTGGTCGAGGAGTACTACACCTCGCCGGAGACGCTGCGCCAAGCCGTCCTGAAACTCAAGAGCTGGGGGCTGGTGACCTCGCGGCAGGGCAAGGGGGTCTTCGTGCGCGTCATAGACCCCATCGAGTGGCACGTTCACTCGTTCGAGCGCGGGGAGCGCCGAGACGACCCCGCCCGCGGTGTCGACGACTGGAAGGCATCCATCGAAGAGCTCGGCCGCGTGCCGAGCCAGGACACCCCGGTCGTCACGGTCGAGCGGGCCCCCGAGGACATCGCCAAATGGCTTGAACTGGAGCCCGGATCCTTCGCCGTCGCACGCCGCCGCCTGCGTCGCGTCGACGGCGTGCCCTTCCAGCTCGCCGACTCATGGTTCCCCACGGAGGTCGCCATGGACTCTCCGCTGATGGAGGAACGCGACGTCACCATGGCCGGCGGCATCCTCAAGAACATCGGCCACCCCCAGGTTCGCCGGCGGCACATCGTGCGCTCCTGGCTGCCCACCGACGAGGAGATCAAGCGGCTGGACCTCGACCCGGACGCCACCCACCCGGTCACCAGACACACCCTCGTCGGCTACGGAGCCGACGGCAAGCCCGTCCGCTGCATGGTCACCATCGCCCCTGGTGACCGCAATGTTCTGATCTACGACTTCGAGGAATGAGCGCGTGCAAGATCTGATCCGACGAGCCACGGACGACGACGCCATGGCGCTGATGAAGCTGCGCCTGGAGGCCGAGGAATGGCTCGCCGCCCAGGGGATCGACCAGTGGCGCAGCCCCGGGTTCCGGGACCGGGCACTCGACAAGTGGAGAACCGACATCGCCGCCGGCCGAACGTTCGTCGTCGAGGACGGCGACGGCGGCGTGATCGGAACCGTGACCCTCGCCCGGCCCGACACGGATTTCTGGGCCCCGGAGGACGGTCTCGACTCGGCGGTCTACATCGCCAAGCTCATCAGCTCCCGCCACACGGCCGGAGACCGGCTCGGGGGACGCATCATCGACTGGGTGGCATCCGTTGCGCGCAAAGACGGCCGGCCCTGGGTACGCCTCGACTGCGACCGCGCGAACATCCGCTTGCAGGACTACTACCTCCGCGAGGGTTTCACCCACGTCCGCACGGAGTGCCCAGACCACCGCCTGTCCGGATGGATGGGGCAGCGCCCTGCCGACGTCATCCAGCACCCGGACCATCCCCTCGTCGAAGCCGAGGAAGATCCCCGTGCGCTCCAGTGACGGGCTCGACCTCCTGCCCGATGTACGCCGCCCGCAGGAGCGGATGAGGGCCGCTGCGGAATGAATGACCGGGCGAAGCCGCCGTGCGCACGGGCTGCTTCGGCGAGCGGCGTCGCAGCTTCCCCTGCATCGCTGTTGCCCGAATCGCCGGTCCCTGGCCGCCGCCCCTAGCGACCCTCCCGAGAGGAGGCGGCCAGCCACCGACCGGGAGCCGGGCCCTGCACCTCGTGCAGCGGCACCACCCGGGGATCGGCAAGCGGGATCACCGGCCCGTACGTCCACCGGGAGAGCTCTCCTCCGTGCCGGAGCCCGTAGACGAACCGGACACCCGAGGCATGCGCGGAGGCCGCGGCGAGTGCGCCGAGCAGCCCGACGACCAGTTCTCCGCCGCGCACGGCAGGGCACGCGGCGACCTGAACCCAGAAAGTCTCCGGTCCGGTCAGCTGAGCCACGATCCACGCGCCCTGCTCCCCGGCTACCGGCTTGAGCGGCTCCTGGCGCCCGGCGTCGTCGGTGAGCGGCCCCCGGAGGTCTACGGCGACCACACGATCGGCACGGACGAGCCGGTCGTCGGACAGTCGAAGCCAGACTATTGCGGACATACAAGGGTCTCCGTTCCGTGATCGGGAACCGGACCGTACGGGCGCGAAGCTGTGGACAGAGACGGCATGGGTAGCACCCGTGCAGCCCGCGACGCTCTGGCACCGGAGGATCGGCATGCAGCAAGTTCGGCACACGACCGCGAGCACCTTCTTCTTCGCGCGCTTCGGCACCCTGTGGCGCATGTGCATGGTGGAACACCCCCGACACGGCGGATACCTGGCTCCCGGCGGGCACGTCCGGGAAGAGCGCAACGAGCCGCCGGTGGACGCCGCCCTGCGCGAGGCGGTCGAGGAGTCCGGATTCCGCCCCCGACTCCTGCCGGCCCCGCTCCCCAGCGGCTACCCGCATGCCGGTGTCACCGGCCCGTGGTGGACGGTGGACATGGCCGCCGGACCCGACGGCCGTGCCGACGTCCGTCACCTGCACCGCGATCACGTCTTCGTCGGCGTCGTAGCGCTGCCGTACGAGCCCCTGGGCACCCCGGAGCTTCCGGTGCGATGGGTGGACCGGAAGGAGCTTCAGGCCCTGGACGCCCCCGCGGACACCAAGATCCTCGGCGCTCACCTCTTCGACGTCATCGGCGCGGCCGTGCGTCCGCAGCGCCCGGCCACGCCGGACGATGACCTGGCCGCCGAACTACTCCGCCGTCAAGAGCTGGACCAGGAGGTGCGGCTGCTGCCGCGAGAGGACCGCACACCGGAGGCCTTGGAGCGGTGGAAGCGGATCGACCTGGAAAACCGCCTCTGGCTGGAGCAGCTCGTCGAGGCGCGAGGGTGGCCGGGTATCTCCGAGATCGGGGAGCGCGGCGCCGCGGCGCTGTGGCTCCTCGCCCAGCACAGCGACGCCGTCCCCGACTTCCAGCGGCACTGCCGGGATCTGCTCGCGGACGCGGTGCTGGCCGGCGAGGCGGACCCACGGCATGGGGCGCTGCTGCAGGACCGGGTCCGTGTCGCCGAGGGACGGCCGCAGATCTTCGGCACGCAGCTTCTACTGGATGAAGCGGGCCAGTTGTCGCCGGCATCGGTTTGGGACGAGGAGCGGCTCGAGCAGCGGAGGAGCGAGGTCGGTCTGGGGCCGATGCAGGAATACCTCCAGACCTGCCGGACGACGGCCACGGGCTGAGGCGCTCCGTTCCGGGCCGGGCGGCGTCTCGGCCGGAGACCGAGCGAAGGGCCTGCCCCACTCGCCCGTGAACATCGCGCGCGGCTCCGCGGGTTGCAGGCAGGCGCTGCTCGCCGGGCCGGACACCAGAGCGCCGCCCCGGACGGTCCGGGGCGGCGCTCTACGGGATGTCGCGGGAGACGCTGGAAGTCAGAAGCTGCCTGCGAGTGCGTCCTTGTCGCGGTCCTCCAGCCGGCTGCAGGTAAGCCGGTCATTGAGTTTCTGCTGGCCGGCCTTCTGCTCGGCCGTGAAGCCGCTCGTCGAGGACGAAGTGGTCTGCGTGGAACTGGTGGTGCTGTCGCTCTTGCTCCGCCCGAAGATCACCAGGCGGCCCCGGGTGCGGAGCCGCTGCCGGAGGTGCTGCGGTGCGCACGCTCACGGCTGATCCGGGCGGCGGCGGAGCGGGCGCTTTCCACGCCCTGCCTGCCAGTGAGGATGCGCCGAAGGCGATGGTCGCGGTCGTGGGTACGGTTGGCCATGCTGCTGAGCTCCTACCGGTTCGTGGTCTGTGGCTCGGTCGGCGAGGCCCTGGCCAGGTGCTGAAGACACCCGGCCAGGGCCGTCTCGTTGGGAAAGGCCCGGACGGCGCGGACCGGGCCGGGACCGCCCGTTCGCTGGTCGGGCCCCCGACGGGTGCTCGCGTCGTCGCAGAGCGGAAGCCGGGCGCGTCGGCTTGAGCCGGGCGAGGTTCGAATCCGCAGCGGCCGCATGCCTGGCTACCGGTCGACGCCAACGGTCAGTGGCCGTGCCGGTGCTCGGGATCGGCGATGCCGGCGAGCAGCGCCCCTTCGAGGGCGGCGATGTCTGCGGCCAGCAGGGTGCGGGCGTAGTCGGCGTCCGCTCGATCAGGGCCGGAACTCAAGGTCGGCAGGTTCTCGCTCGACGCCATGAGCTGGCGGACGAGGTACGCGCGGCGTTCGGCCAGGTGTTGGAGGTCGGCAGGCACGGGCCTCTCCTTGCTGTTGATGTGCGGGGAAGAGGGGACTCGCCGCCCCTGCCGCGCCGATCGGCGAGCAGAGGCGGCCGCCCGCGTCGCCCCGGTCGCTCGCGCGCGAGAAGGGGCGACGGCCGGCGTGGAGGATCAGCCGCAGCCGATGCTGCTGGGATCCGCGGTCGCGGCGATCTTCACGTAGCCGATGTACGCGCCCCAGCCGCCGTGCCCGCCGGTGAGCTGCTGGACCTTGACCAGGTTGGGGTTGCCGGGGTGGCAGGTGAGGACCCGCGCCCGGTCCCCCTCACCCATGAGGCCCTTGATCGCGCCTCCGGCATCGCGAAGGAAGAGGCCACCGGTGCCCGGGGCCGGCATCGTGGTGCCGGGCGTCACCGTCACCGTGACCCGCCCCGGCTCGCCCGTGATCGGGTTGGTGCCGCTCGCGTAGCTGCGGTCCGTCCTGTCCGAGCCGCCTCCGTCGCCGTGCTTGACGACGTCCGGGTACTCGGTGACCGTCGCCGTCTCCTTCTCACCGGTCACCGGGTTGGTGCGCTCCTCGGTGTAGGTGCGGGTCGGCTTGTCGGGGTCGATCGTGTCGGCCCGCGCGGTGGTGGAGAGCAGTCCGAGCATTCCGACGGCCGCGGCGGCCGCGGCGCTCGCGCGCCTACTGGTGCTGTTCATCGCGAGATTCCTCGGTTCGTGAGGGTGATCGGATCCGCCTACGACTGGTGCTGAAGACACCGGCCGTGACGGAAGGGCATGGCGAACCCCGCCTGTTCGAGGCTGAGGCGACGCCGTCGGTGCTTCCGCCCCGACGTGATCGACCGTAGCAAGAAACCTTGAAGTTCGGGAAGTTATGGAAGTTCGGGAAGTCTGCGCGTGTCCGTGAAGTCCTGGCAGTCCGTACACTTCCGGCCCATGGAGACGACCAGCAGCAGCGCCGACGACCTGCGGTCGGGATGGAGCCCCGTCCTGGCCCGGGTACGCCTGAAGTCGGCACATCACGTGGTCACCCGGCACGGGCACGCGGCCGCCGTGCTGGTGCCGGCCGCCTGGCACGCTCAGGTCGGAGGAACGGTGGCGGACACCATCACCGCAGAGACCGCCGTACGCGGACTATCCGACCTGCTCGACCGCGCGCAGGGAGGAGAGCATGTGGCCGTGACCCATCGCGGCAAAGCTGCGGCCGTCGCCGTCCCGCCCGAGTGGCACGAGCAGGTCACCAGCGCAGCTTCGGACGACCGGGACGACACCACGCCGCAGTAGCACACCGAACCAACGCGACACCTGCGATGACCAGTACGACTCCGCCGCGCCCGTCCGCGGCCGAGCGGCTGCGCGCCGAGCACGGCCCGGCGCTCACACTCGGCGACGACTGCGGCCTGCCCGACGACCTCGTAGTCGAGATGTTGGCTGGCCGGCTCTCGGGGGTCAGCGGGTTGCGCCGAAGCAGCCCGCGGCGGCACCAGCCGCCCGTAACGTGAGGCTGCATGACTGTGCTGATCATCGGCGGCACCGGCTTCCTGGGCACCGAGCTGGTACGCCAAGAGGTATCCGCGGGCCGTCGTCCGGCCGCCACGTTCCACTCTCACCCCGGCGACCACGACGGAGCGGCATGGCATCACGTCGACGTCCGCGACCCTCTCCACCTGGAGGAGGCCCTCGACACGGCGGCCCCGACCGCAGTGATCAACGCGACGAGCGGCGGAGCGGACTGGGAAGTCACCGCCGAAGGCAGTATCCGCCTCGCCCAAGTCGCAGCCGAGCGCGGCATCCGCCTGGTGCACGTCTCCAGCGACGCGATCTTCTCCGGCACGGGCCGCCACCGGTACGACGAGTCCTGCCTTCCGGATCCGCTCACCCCGTACGGGGCCGCGAAGGCGGCCGCCGAGACCGTCGTCCGTCTCCTGTGTCCCAGCGCGGTCGTCGCCCGTACCTCGCTGATCATCGGCAACGGCCGCTCCGAACACGAGCAACTAGTGCACGCGCTGGCCGCCGGCACCCAGCAGGGCGCCTTGTACACCGACGACATCCGTTGCCCCGTACACGTGGAGGACCTCGCCGCCGCCCTGTGGGAGATCACTCGATCCGACGCCGCCGGCGTCTTCCACCTCGCTGGCCCGGAAGCCCTGAGCCGTCACGAGCTGGGCGAGCTCATCGCCCGCCGTGACGGACTCGACCCGGCCCGGCTGCCCTCCGCACGCCGCTCGGACACGGGACTTCCCGGCGGGCTCGACGTACGACTCGACAGCCACGCCACCCAGCAGAAGCTGAACACCCGGCTCCGCGGCGCCCGCGAGTTCCTGAGCGGGAGCAGCCCGGAGCAGACCTGACGGGCGTGCTTTCCGGCGCTCCGAAGAGGGGGCGGGCCCCTGCGAGGCGGTCTGTCAGCGGCTGCGCGAGAGAACGAACGCGGGCCCGCCCTCACTGTGACCGGCGTGCCAGCCCGCCCGTCACGGCCGGCGAGCCGGACAGGAACCACGCGGATCCGGCCGGGTCCACCGGACCTTCAGGCCACAGGGGCGGAGATGCCGTAGCGTCCGCGCCATGGCGAGGACATTGCGGCTGGCTGTCGCGCAGAGCACTGTGCCGGAGGATCCCACCGACCGAGGCGCGCTGCGAGCAGCCGGGCAGGAGATCCGGGCCCTGATGGCTGAAGCCGCCGACGCAGGCGCGCGCCTGGTGCAGTTCCCCGAGGGAGCGATCACTTACCCCAGCAAGCACGTGATGGCGGCCGGCCCCGACGGCGAGTTGTCCCCGGCCGACTGGAGCCGTGCCGCCTGGGACGTACTGCGCGAAGAAGCCGAGTCGATCGCCGCGCTGGCGGGAGAGCTACGGCTGTGGACGGCGTTCGGGTCGATCCACCCGCTCACACCGCCGAACCGGCCCCACAACAGCCTCTTCATCGTCTCCGACCGCGGCGAGCTAGTCGCGCGCTACGACAAGCGCTTCCTGTCGCACACCGAGGTCTCCTACCTGTACACCCCTGGGCGCGATCCTGTGGTCTTCGAGGTGGACGGCATTCGCATCGGATGCGCGCTGTGCGTCGAGGCGAACTTCCCGCCACTCTTCGCCGAGTACGAACGCCTGGACGTCGACTGCGTCCTGCTCTCCGTGATGGTCGACGACGCGCCGCGGGCCCGGATCGCCCAAGCCTACGGAACTCTCTACAGCTACTGGCTCGGCTACTCCATCCCAGCCCAGTTCAGCACCACGGTGCCGTCCGGAATCGTGGCACCCGGCGGCCGGTGGCTAGCGCAGTGCCCCGCCGACGGGCAACCCGCTCTGGCGGTCGCGGACATCAACCTCGACTCGACCGACCCGGACATCAACGTGGCCCTCCGCTACGCCCGGCCCTGGCGCCGTTCGGCACAGAACGGGCTCTACGACGGCCATCGGGTAACCGGGGATCCGCGAAGCGACACCCACACCGCTTTCTGAGACCGCCGCCCTGTCCTCCAGAGCCACTTGGCGCCGCGGCGCAGGACACAGTGATGCGCTGGACGCCCTCGGCACGGCACTATCGACGCCATGACCTCGCTGTTCCAGGCCGCCCCGGAATGGACGCTCACCGCCGTTCCCTACGGCAGCCCCGATGCCCGCTTCCTCGTCCAAGCCCTCCACCAAGAGCAGCTGGCTACCTACGGCACCGCCGACGACCCGGAAGCCACCGAGGACGCGGAATTCGACGCTCCCGACGGCCTGTTCCTCGTCGCACGGCTCGGGGACGGACCGGCACTGGCGTGCGGGGGCTGGCGCACCCTCAACACCTCGGCCGCCGAGATCAAGCGGATGTACGTGCTGCCGTCCGTTCGCGGGCAGGGACTCGGGCGCCGGATCCTCGCCGCTCTGGAACAAGACGTGCTCGGCCGCGGTCCCACCGAGATCCTGCTGGAGACCGGTATACGCAACGTTGCCGCTCTCGGCCTGTACACCGCATGCGGCTACGAGCCGATCCGCTCGTACGTCCCCGGCCGCAACCCCAAGATCAACCGGGCACTCAGGAAAGTCATCCGGCAGCAGCCGGCGTCCCACCCCCCACACCAGCCTGCTCATTTAGCCCGGCTTAGACCCAGGACTGCGGCCGTTCTTGCAAGCTCCTGGTCCTGCGCCGCAGCCTCGTCTCAGTCGGGTGCCGGGGCAGGGGCGAGGGTGATGTGCATCCACGGCACGGCGTGCTCGCGGAAGGAGTGGCCCAGCGGTTCGATGCCGTTCTGGTCGGTGAGGCTGAACCCGGTGACCATGGCCATGTCGGAGTCGTCGGCGATGGACATGAGGTGTGTTCCGCAGTCGGGGCAGAAGCCTCGTCGTAGGGTCGGGTAGGTCGCATACCACTTCGGCTCCCTGCCGGTCCCGGTCCAGATCAGGGAGTCCAAGGGGAAGCCCACCCACAGCACCGCGGGCCCACCGGAGATCCGCGTCTCATGGACACATGAACACAAATGCGGATCATCTGGGACGCCGGTGACCTGGTAGGAGATCCGGCCGCACTGGCAGTGTCCTGTTCGAACCGGCGGTGGGGCATCCGATGCGGCTCTTGTGGCCGGCAGGGGCTGATCGGCTGCAGGGGGAGTGCTCAGGGCGGGGGATGTGTTGCTCATGCGGGTCCTCGCTTCGAGATGGGCCGGGGGCTACAAGGTGGTGAGGTCGGTGGCGTCAGGCAGTTCGGTGAGGGGCTGCCGCGCGGCACGGGGGATCCCGAGCCGTGCGCGGGCCTGGTGGACGGCGGCGAGCTGGTCGGCCGCCGGGAACCATGTGGACAGCGGTCGGTCAGGCGACGAGCCGGTGAGGGTGCCCCGGCGCGGGGCCGGGGGTGAGCCGGGTGAAGGACTCGGTGCTGATGATTTCGTCGCGTTCTGCTTCGGGCAGGCGGGCGAGCAGGCCGGGCAGGGGCCGCTCGCGGGCGACTTCGCTGCGGTGCGCGAGGATCGCGGCCATCTTCAACACGGCCCACGGTGAGACATCGACGGTCGCGGTCACGTACGCGTCCGGCACCGCGAGGAGGGTCTTCCCGACGCTCTGAAGTATCGCGCCGAGCCGGCCCACACCGGATTCCGAGTGCGTGGCCGCGTACAGGGCCGCCGGCTGCCAGGGCTCACCGGCGTCGGGAAACAGGTGCGGGAGGCCGGCGGCCTCCACGGCAAGCAGGGTGATCTGGTGAGCGCGCCGGTGGTCCGGGTGACCCGTGAGCTGGCCCAGGGCGTCGTGGCCGACGACGATGTCCGGCCGCACCTCACGGATGTGGGCGACCAGGCGGCCGACGGCTTCGTCGAGGCGCGCGTCGACCAGGCGCACGGCGCCGCCGGGTGCCGAGGCGGGATTGCGGGCATCTGCGTAGCCGAGCAGCCGCGGGGCCCCGGCGCCCAGGACGTCCAAGGCCTCGGCGAGTTCAGTGGCTCGATGACTGTCGGCCGTCCAGGTGGCGGTGACGACCGCGGTGCGGGCGCCGCCGGCGGCGTGCTGGGCGAGCACACCGCCGGCGAGGAGGGATTCGTCGTCCGGGTGGGCGAACACTCCGAGCAGGGACGGAGCGGCGGTCGATCGCGTCACGAGGGCCTCCGGGTCGGTCAAGGAGTGGGGACGGGGGAGTGGGTGAGCTCTTGGGCCCGGCGGGCGATGAGCGGGGCGAGGGTGGGGTGGACGCCACGGGAGCATGCCTGGAGGAGCTGGGCGATCGCGACGAGCTCGCCGGTTCGGCCGGCGTCCGTGTCCAGAACATGGGCGAACTCGCGGCGGATCCGGGCGGCTGCCTGCCGGTGCGACGAACACCGCCTCGCGTACTGCCCGTTCCACCGTCACACCCCCTCCGGCACGACGCCGGCCCCCGAGTGCTCAACAGGCCGGGGCGGCGGCACGTCACGCCCGGGCCAGCGGAACACCAGACGGCAGAGGTCCTTGTCCAGGACGTCGCCGGCGGGCAGCGCGTCGTCGGGCGTGCCGGCCGGGTGGACCGTCAGGGCGGGATCGGCGTGCTGGTCGTTGTCGTCGGCGCGGACGTGGCGGTCCCAGGCCCGGACCGCGTCCGCCAGCCGCTCGGCGAGCGCGGGGCCCTGCTCGCCGAAGGCGTGGACGGTCCACTCCCACTTCTTGTCCTGCGGGCTGTCGCCGTCCTTGGTCTGGACGGGGAACAGGTAGGCGAGCGAGGCGTCGCCGACGATCGCGGGGGCGTCGCGGTCCTTCGCGATGCCGGTCACACCCTCGTCCGGTTCCTGGTGGGCGGCCAGGCGGCAGAAGCCGGACAGGGTGGTGGCCGCGTACAGCTGCAGCGAGCCGAAGTAGGAGCGCGTCGAGTCCATGGTCACACCCGTGGGGATCTCGTGCCGCGGCCTGCGCAGCGCCTCTTCCAGGCCCGTCGCATCGGCGGCGGTGCCGTGCTCGAAGCGGAGCGTCAGCCTGCCGTCGAGGAGGGAGAGGACTGGGATGGTGCGAGCCTGCTGCCCTTGGTCGCGGACGAAACCGCAGTACGTGAAGTGGACGGCGTGCAGCACCTCGCCGCGGCGTTCGAGAGTGATGGCCCGGGTGTAGCCGCCCATCTCCAGCGGCAGGACCAGGCGGCCGCCCTCGGCCAGCTGCTCCCGCCAGGCCGGCGCGATGTCCCAGCAGTTGTAGGTGATCATGCTGGCGTCGAAGCCGCCGCGCGGCACGAGGTGCCCGGGTGCGCCGAGGGCGGCGTCGGCTTCGACGGCGGTGACTGTAGGTTCCGCAACTTCGCGAGCAGTCGCGGCCCACTGGCCTGGGGCGTTCGCTTTGGTGAGCACTCGTGACTGCGGAGTTCGGCGCCCGATCATGAGCAGAATCCTCCGCGGGTCCTGTTTATTCGGTAACGCTGTGTAACGTACTCTGTCGTGCGCATGAAGACGCGCGGGTCTCGGGGCGTAATCGAATAGTTCCTGTGGCCAGGCGGCGAAAGGCCGCGCGTGTCAGGCCGCTGTGAGTCGCGGCTGAAGGGGAGCTTCAAGTGTCCCGACGATCGCCGGTTTGGGTAACCGGCGATCAAGGGCTATCTTGCGTTGCCGCAGGTCGGGCGAGGCGTACCTGGGCGCAGTGGGCGGCCGGTTGCCAGTAGCGGGGTACGCCGACCGGTTGTCATCGCGGTGGCCTACCGGCGTTCGGCCTTCTGGCGGCAAAGGTGCAGCTCAAGCAGGCGCATGCCACCACAAACCGAGAGATACGCTCGCCGGTCCGGCGGAGCCCAGGGCTTGTTCATGCCCGAAATCGCCGAGCTCGAACGAGATCGGCAGGTGTACCTGACGGTAGCCGCATGGCATTACTTTAAGTCCGGCTAGTTGCCCACCGGTCGGGCCGCTCCACGCTCATCGCCTCCTCCGAGCCTGGCTACGCGGAACTGCCCGATCCACCCCCGGGGCCCGCGCGTCCTGGACGCCGACGAGTAGTCGTTCAACCTGTTGAAGCCGCTCGCCTCGCGGCTACACATCGGGCAACTGCTCCTGGTTCGCGACCCGGCAAAGGCCCCCTGTTCTGCGGCTCGCCGACGCTGCCATCGGCCGGGACAGCAAGCCGCTCATCGGCGTGTGCGACTCGGCACGCTGCCCGCAGGCCATCCATCACCTGGAACACGTCCGGTTTGGCTGAGCAGCGCAGACGAGAGCAGGAACCTTGACCACCCTGCCGCGCAGCCAGAAGGACGCTCTCACACGCATGGCGCGCACGTCGAAGGGGGCTGGATGTCCGGCTCGTGATGGGTCTTGCCTGTTGCCGGTCAAGTGAGGGGCACACCGTCGATAGCCAGGTATCTATATAGATGCCTGGCTATCATTCATCGCTGTGGAGTCTTCCGTACACCGTCCATTCATATAGACGCGCTTCGATCTAAGCGTCTGACCGGCGCACATCGCGCCCCTCTTCTGTTACGCCCCGCCGGATTCCCGGCAGACACGAGGATCGAGACTCACGTGAACATTCCCACTTCGCTGCGCCGGGCCAGGGTTCCGCTGGCGGTGACGGCGGCCGTGATGCTGGCCGCGAGTGCCTGCGGCGGCGCCGAGGCAGGATCGTCGGGCAGCGGTGACGGGGGCAGGCTGGCCGGCACTATCAAGGTGGACGGATCCAGCACTGTGGCGCCCCTGTCCACGGTGGCGGCCCAGCTGTTCCAGACCGCGAACACGGGCGTCAAGGTCACGGTCGGCACGTCCGGCACCGGCGGTGGCTTCGAGAAGTTCTGCGCCGGGGAGACCGACATCTCCAACGCGTCGCGTCCGATCAAGGACGAGGAGAAGGCTCTTTGCGACAAGGAGGGCGTCAAGTTCGAGGAGTTCACGGTCGCCAACGACGGCCTGTCCGTCGTCGTGAGCAAGGACAACGACTTCGCGGACTGCCTGACCGTCGAGCAGCTGAAGAAGATCTGGGAGCCGGGCTCCAAGGTGAACAACTGGAATCAGGTCGACCCGAAGTTCCCGAACCAGAAGCTGGAGCTGTTCGGCGCGGGCACGGACTCGGGAACGTTCGACTACTTCACCGACGCCGTCAACGGCGAGGAGGGCGCCTCCCGTACGGACTACAGCCCGAGCGAGGACGACAACGTCACCGTCCAGGGCGTGTCCGGTTCCAAGGGCGGCATGGGCTACTTCGGCCTCTCCTACTTCGAGGAGAACCAGGACAAGCTCAAGGCCCTGAAGATCGACGGCGGCGACGGCTGCGTGGCACCGGAGACCAAGACCGTGCAGGACGGCACCTACAAGCCGCTCTCCAGGCCGCTGTTCCTCTACCCGAAGGCCGGCTCGCTGGAGAAGAAGGAGGTCGAGGCGTTCGTCGAGTACTACGTCGAGAACAACGCCGAGATCGCTGAGAAGTCCCAGTTCGTTCCGCTGAACGCCGAGCAGGAGACCGAGCTGAAGAAGGACCTCGAAACCCTGCGGGAGCAGCACCAGTCATGAGTTCCTCCTCCCTCGGGCGGAAGGCCGCTTCAGGAGGCCACGGTTTCCTGAAGCGGTCCCAGCCGCGGTACGGCGAGAAGGCCGTCAAGATCCTGCTGGTGGCCGCATCCCTGGTATCGGTGCTGACCACGATCGGCATCGTCATCGCCCTGATCCCTCCGGCGGTCACCTTCTTCGGGAAGGTCGACTTCGGATCGTTCATCACCGGCACCAACTGGGCGCCGCTGTTCAAGCCGGCCTCCTTCGGTGTGATCCCGCTGGTCACCGGCACGCTCATGGTCACGTTCATCGCGCTGCTGGTCGCCGTGCCGCTGGGCCTGGGCGCGGCCGTCTACCTGAGCGAGTACGCGAACGCCCGGGTGCGGAAGATCTTCAAGCCGATGCTGGAAGTCCTCGCGGGCATCCCCACCGTCGTCTACGGCTTCTTCGCGCTGAAGGCCATCACCCCACTGCTCCAGGACATCTGGCCCGGCGGTGAAGGGCCGCAGGTCTTCAACGCGCTGGCCGCCGGCTTCGTGATGGGCATCATGATCATCCCGACGATCGCGTCGCTCGCCGAGGACTCCATGAGCGCGGTGCCCCGTGCACTGCGCGACGGGGCGTTCGGGCTCGGCTCGTCCCGGATGCAGGTCTCCACCCGCGTGGTGGTGCCCGCCGCCCTCTCGGGCATCGTGGCCGCGGTCGTCCTCGGGATATCCCGCGCGCTCGGCGAGACGATGATCGTCGCCGTGGCCGCCGGTGGCCGCCCCAACCTGTCCTTCGACCCGCTCGAAGGCATGCAGACCATGACCGCGTTCATCGCCGCCGCCGGGATCGGGGACCTGCCCACCGGCTCCGTCGGCTACCAGACCATCTTCGCGGTCGGCTCCCTGCTGTTCGTGATGACGCTGGCGATGAACCTGTTCAGCATCCGACTCGTGCGCAAGTACCGCGAGGTCTACGAATGAGCTCTCCCGTCCTCGACCGCACCCCTGCCGCCGGCGCACCCGGTGCGCCCCGTCTCCAGGGCCGCTCCACCCCCTGGCGCGAACGGTTCTTCCACCTCGGCCTCTGGGCCTCCCTGGCCGTCGCCGTCGTCTTCCTCGCCTCGCTCCTCGCCTACGTGATCACCCAAGGGTGGCCGCGCCTGGACCCGAGGGTCTGGACGAACTTCCCCGACATCATCGACCCCGGCCAGGCGGGCGCCCAGTCCGCGATCATGGGCACGATCTGGGTGATCGCGTTCACCGCCCTGTACTGCCTGCCCACGGGCATCCTCACGGCGATCTACCTGGAGGAGTACGCCGACTCCGACCGGTGGTGGAACCGGGCGATCGAGATCAACATCCAGAACCTCGCCGCCGTTCCGTCCATCGTCTACGGCATCCTCGGGCTCGGGGTGATCTCCCGCGGGCTCGGCTTCGGCCAGACCGTGCTGACGGCCTCGCTCACCCTCTCGCTCCTGGTCCTGCCGGTGGTGATCATCTCCTCCAGGGAAGCGATCCGCGCCGTCCCGCAGTCCATCCGCCAGGCATCCCTGGCCCTGGGCGCGACCCAGTGGCAGACCGTGCGCCGCCAAGTGCTTCCCGCCGCCGTCCCCGGCATGGCCACCGGCTCGATCCTGGCCCTGTCGCGCGCCATCGGCGAGGCTGCGCCCCTGCTGCTGCTGGGCGGGCTGACGTTCATCACGTTCAACCCGACCGGTGCGCAGAGTGCCTTCACCGTGCTGCCGATCCAGATCTTCAACTGGATCAGCCAGTCCCGGTCGGAGTTCACCGCCCTCGCCTCCGCCGCCATCGTGGTCCTGCTGGTGATCCTGCTGGCGATGAACTCCGTGGCGATCTGGCTCCGCAACCGCTACTCCCGACGCTGGTGACCGCCATGCCTGCAACAACCCGACACCTCAGCAGTCCAGTTGACCTCTCGCAGGAGACCGCGATGACCCCTACCCCCGACACCACCGGCGGCACCCGGACCCCCCAGGTCGCCTTCCGCGACGCCCCCTCCCTGGCCAGTCCGGTCTTCGAGGTCGGCAGCCTGTCGGTCTTCTACGGCAGCCACGAGGCCGTCCGCGACGTCAACATGCACGTCGGGCACCGCCAGATCACCGCGATGATCGGCCCCTCCGGCTGCGGCAAGTCCACCGTCCTGCGCTGCTTCAACCGCATGAACGACCTCGTCCCCACCGCCCGCGTCCAGGGCAAGGTCACCTACCACTCCGAAGACCTGTACGGGCGGGACGTCGACCCCATCGAGGTCCGCCGGCGCATCGGCATGGTCTTCCAGAAGCCGAACCCGTTCCCCAAGTCGATCTACGACAACATCGCCTACGGGCCGCGGGTCGGCGGTTTCAAGGGGAACCTCGACGACCTGGTCGAGGAGACCCTGACGAACGCCGCCCTGTGGGACGAGGTCAAGGACAAGCTCCGGACATCGGCCCTGGCCCTGTCCGGCGGTCAGCAGCAGCGGCTGTGCATCGCCCGGACCATCGCGGTCAAGCCGGAGGTGATCCTCATGGACGAGCCCTGCTCCGCGCTGGACCCGATCGCCACCGCCAAGATCGAAGACCTGATGGAACAGCTCTCGCAGCAGTTCACCATCATCGTGGTCACCCACAACATGCAGCAGGCGGCCCGGGTCTCGCACCGCACCGCCTTCTTCACGGCCGACGTCGACGAGCGGGGCGAACGCCACGGGCGCCTGGTCGAGTACGACGAGACGGCCCGCATCTTCTCCAACCCCTCCGACCAGCGCACCGAGGACTACATCTCCGGCCGCTTCGGCTGAGACCCGCACACGCGCCCCTCCGTGCCCTTTGCGCGCCGCCACACGTGAAGGAGTTTCCCGGGTGATCCCCGACGCACCACAGCCGCCGGGCAGAGCCCCGCACCGTGAATCCGCGGGCGACGGGGAGGGCCGGCAGCCGGGCCTGGTCCTGGCCGAGCCGGACGAGAAGCTCGCCGCGAGAGCCCTGAGCCGATTCCAGCGGGCGGGCGTCCACGTCGTCGTCTGCCACGACGGCGCGGAAGCCCTGCTCCAGACCGGTGCCCAGCACCCCGACGCCGTACTGCTCGCCGCCCCGCTCCCGGTCATCGACGCGGCAGCCGTGGCGGGCCTGATCGCGCGGCTCCACCCCGTGCCCGTCATGGTCGCAGCCGGCCCCGACGGCACCGAGGAAGCCACCGCCGCCCTCGCCGCAGGCGCGGTGGCCTTCGTCGCCCGCCCATACCGGATCGAAGAGATCCTGCCCCTGCTCACCGCCCAGATCGCCCCCGCCGCGGACCCGCACGGGCCCCTGGTCGTCGGGGACATCCAGCTCGACCCCGTCAGCTTCCACGTCCACGTCCGAGGACGCCAGCTCGACCTTCCCGTGCGGGAGTTCCTTCTGCTGCGCTACCTCATGGAGCATGAGAGCCGGGTCATCAGCCGCCGCGAGCTGACCCAGGCGCTGTGGGGCGCCGACGCCCTCGAAAGCAACACCCTGACCGTCCACGTCAGGCGCGTCCGCAACAAACTCCGCGACACCGCGGGCAGCTGCTGCACCATCGACGCCATCCGCGGCATGGGCTACCGCCTGGAATGCACCACCGCAGCCCCCACTCCGGCCGCCGCCTCAGCACACCCCGCTCCCACCCGCTGACCACGGTCACGAGGCAATGCCAGCACGTGGCGGAAACGGGCAGAGGGCGACTGCCCGTCAAGGTGAACGCTCGGTGAACAGAGACCCGCAGGACGCCCTTCACCAGCGAATACCAGCTGGGCCGCATCTATGGTTAATAGATGGCTATCACTACAGTGGGCGTGGCGGAGACGGCAGTGGACGAGGCGGGCGCGCAGTCCTGCACGTCGGGCCTGGCCTGCCTCCTCATCGAACGGGAAGAGGCCCAGCGCCTCGCCGACATGCTGAAGGCCATCGCCGACCCCACCCGGCTCCAGCTGCTGCGCCTGATCGAGCGCGCGCCGAACGGCGAGGCATGCGTGTGCGACCTCACCGACTGCCTCGGGCTGCGGCAGCCGACCGTGAGTCACCACCTCAAGAAGCTGACCGAGGCCGGGCTGCTGGACCGTGAACGCCGCGGCACGTGGGCCTGGTACTCCGTGAACCACGACGGACTGCGGCGAGTGCGGACGATTCTGGACCCCGCAGTCGACTAGAAGGTTGCTGCAGAAGGCCCGAGATAGAGCATTCCTCTTGTACGGGTGGGGTGTTGCGGGCTGAGTGGCGGACCGGGTCCTGCTGGTGGCCGTCTACTGCCGGACCAACCTCACGATGCGGCAGCTCGCCCCGCCCTTCGGAATCTTCGTTGCCACCGTCTGCCGGATCATTCATCGCCTGCGGCCGCTCCTGGCGACCGAGCCGGCGCGGCGGCCCGTCGCGGACGTCGAACGGTTGTGGATCGTCGACGGAAACCTTCTCCCCCGTCCGTGACCGTACGGTCGCCGCGCCCTCGCGCAATTGTCGGCTCCCGGCGAATGTGCAGGTCGTCATCGATACGGACAGCCGCCTGGTGATCGCCTCGGCCCGCCCCGTCCTGGGAACACGGCGAAGCCCACGCCTGGCGGGAATCGGACCTGCACGCCATCGCGGCCGGGACCACGGTCATAGCGGGCGGCGCCTGCCTGGGCACCGGCCTGATCGTCCCGCACCGCAGAAGATCCGGACGCCCACTTTTGTGCGGCCAGGAGGAGGAGAACGCCGAGCACCGACGCGTCCGCGCCCGCGTCGCGCACACCTTCGCCCGCTTGAAGAACTGGAAAAGCTTCCGCGACTGCCGCCCTCTCTGTGGCGGAAGTGGTCGTGAGAGCGGCCGGGTGGTGGCGCCCTTGACGCGAGCCGCCGCCGGAGAACGGTAACCACTTGCGTGAGCTGCGGGGCCGCATGGCCTCACTCCAGGTCGACGAGCGCCTCGCGTAGTTCGCGGGTAGGTGTGAGGCCGTACGCGGCGCGGACAGCACCCACGAGCAGGCTGATCCAGGCATCGGCAAGGGCTTCGATCTCAACGGGGCGGCCGTCACGCAGCCAGAGCAGGGACATCTCGTCGCAGGCGGCGCCGAACCCCCGTATGGGCAGCAGCAGAACAGGGTCATCGGCGTCGAGGCCGAGCACCGCGCAGATGTCCCGGACCCCCTTCTCCCGTGTCGCCTCGAAGGCCGTCGACGCCACGTCGGTTCCCTGTGTACGACGCAGGACGAGATTGAGCGCGGCGTCTTCATGCGAGGCCAGGAAGCGTAGATGCGCGGCGAAGTGCCGACGCAGCCGGTCGGGTACGGGGCCGTCGGACTCCAGTTTCGTTGCCGCCCTGAGCTGCTGGTCGACCTCCCGCACGACCTCTGCGTAAAGGCTTTCCTTGCCTTTGAAGTGATGGGACAGGAGTCCGTGAGCGACGCCCGCCGTACGTGCGATGTCCCCGACGGTCACCTCTCCGTAAGGGCGCCGGGAGAAGTGCTCCAGGGCGGCGCACAGCAGTTTTTGGCGCGTTTCCAGAGCTGCCGCCTGCCGACGGGTCGGTGGCCTTTCTGCTTCGGGTGCGCTCACGTCGATTCCTCCTCGGCGGCGGCCGTGTCGTCCTGCAGCGTATGTGAGGAGCGAGCAGGGCCCCTATCGACAATCTTGGTTGACTGGCGTTCAATGACTTACAGTCAACATGGTACTGCGGCGGGCCGCTCGGGCGGCGCCGCAGGGAAGGGACCGCGATCATGGCTCTCAGCTCACCGCTCCCCGACAAGGACGATCCGGTTTGGAGTTCCCCCAACGGCTTTGTCGTCCGCAAGGACGAAGGCGTCACCCGGCTCACAGGCCACGAGACGTTCGCCGTCAAGGTCACCGGCGAGGAGACGGACGGTGCTCTCGCGTTCATGAGCGGGCTCGTCGAGCCGGGGCACGGCAACGTGCCGCACATCCACTCGAAGGAGGACGAGGCGTTCTATGTACTCACCGGGGAGTTCGAGTTCCTCAACGGGAACCAGAGGTTCACGGCTCACCCCGGTGACTTCATCTACATACCCAAAGGGACCCGGCACGCCTTTCGGAACCTGGCGCAGGAACCGGCCCGCCTCCTCGTCTTCTACACTCCGGCAGGGCCCGAAGTCTTCTTCCTGAACTACGGCTCGGCGGACGGTCCTCCAGAGCCTTGGACCCAGGAGAAGTTCGACGAAATGACTGATGCCATCGGCGCGCACAACATGGTGCTGCTGCCCGGGGATGACTGGCACTGATCCCTGACCGCGCAGCGCCCCCCGTCCGGCGGCCGTGAGTGTGCGACCGAGCGGGAGGGCACATGCTGACCGCCCGCTGCAACGGCCCGCGGCTACTGTCCGCGGGGCGCGGGCATGGCCTGCCTGAATCCGGAGGCGACCGCGCTGCCCTCGATACGGTGGCGGCACGGCTGCTTCCGGACCCGGCAGTCATGACCGGCGAACTGTCGGGATGCCGGCGCTCTTCCGGGCCGCACCATCGCCCTGAAGCACGGCAGCCGGCCAGCCTCACCGCGAACTCCTGGAGAGATGGCTTCGGGGAGGTGGGCGCCGGTTCGCTGCCCGTGAGTGGTGGCGAAGCGGACGCACCTACTTCATGTCGGCCCTGCCCGGCCGCTGACTCTGCGATCCCGTGTACCGCGAGCGCATTGCGGTGCTCGCGGCAGGACCGGCGGTGAAGACGAGCACCGCACTGTCATCGAGGTTCTTGCCTGCAGGGCGTCGACCAGAACCGGCTCGGCCTCCTCAACGCGGTCAGGACCGAACAGGAGCCGCCGCGTGGGGCAGTCGGTCGAGTCCCGCTGTTCAGGAGCTGGACAAGCTCTGATGCAGGCGGCCCTGAGCTCCGACTCTCGACCAGGTGGCGAAGCAGTGGTGCACGGCCGACTTCAGCGCGCTGCAGGGCTCGCCACGCGCATCCGCGATCCCGGCCCCTGTGGGCGCTCCCGAGCCGACGACAGTTATGGCCCGGCTACTTCGCTCGGTCCGCCCGGAACAACCCATCCCCACCGTCCGGCCGTTGCGCGTGCTCACGCATCCAGTGCTGGGCCGCGGTCTGTACGGCGTCCCAGGGGGAGCCGAGCGGTGGTGTGTAGGAGAGGTCGAGGTCGCTGATCGCGTCGACGTTCATGCCGTGGAACAGGGCCGTGGCGTAGGTGTCCACCCGCTTGGAGATCTCCGCGCTCCGCCGTCCGACGAGCTGGGCTCCCAGGAGGAGTCCGGTCGTGGTGTCTGCGGTGATCCGGATGTCGATCGGTGTGGCGCCCGGGTAGTACGCCTTGTGGTCGTCCGGGCGTGAGGCGCTCGTCTTCGGGTTCCAGCCGTTGCCCGCTGTGAGGGCTTCATGGTCCCGCAGGCCCGTGCGGGCGGCGACGAGGTCGAAGACTTTCACGGCCTGGGTGCCCAGACTTCCCGCGAAGCGCCGCCTTCCGCCCAGTGCGTTCTCCCCGGCGACCCGCCCTTGTTTGTGGGCGGTGGTGCCCAGCGGAAGCCATGTCGTTCCCAGCAGCCGGTGATGGGTGACCGCGCAGTCGCCGGCGGCGAAGACGTCGGGCAGGGACGTCCGCATCGATTCGTCGACCTCGATGGCGCCCTTCGCGCCGGTCCGGGCGCCGGCCTCGACGGCCAGTGCGGTGTCGGGTTTCACGCCGACGACGACCAGAACCATGTCCGTCGTCCGGGCGATCCGCTGTCCTTCCGGTCCTGTCGCCTCGACCTGCAGGGGGCCGCCCGGGCTGTCCGTGGTGACGGAGGCGACGGTGGTGCTGGTGAGGACCTCCACGCCGTGTGCCCGGAGTTCGGTGTTCACCAGCGCGCCGAGTTCGCGGTCGACGGTGGGCAGGACTTCGGGCAGGGCTTCGATCTGGGTGACGTTGATCCCGCGGGTGGTCAGCGCTTCGGCCATCTCCAGGCCGATGTACCCGGCGCCGATGACGACGGCTCGGGCGGGCTGCCGCTCCTCGATGCTCCGCATGACCGCGAAGGTGTCGCCCATGCTGTGCAGCAGGTGCACGCCGTCGCGCGGGCCGAGCGCGCCGGGGCCCGTCAGCCCGGTGATCGCGGGGCGGGCGCTGACCGCGCCGGTACCGATGATCAGAGCGTCGTAGGCGAGCAGTTCGCTCCGTCCGTCGCGCTGGTGCAGGGCGACCCGGTGGCCGGATACGTCGATGGAGGTGGCCCGTGTGTTCGTGCGGACCTTCATCCCGGCGGCGTCGAGGTCGGCGGCGGTGCGGTGGGCCAGGTCGGTCCAGTGCGCCACTTCGCCCGACACGTAGTAGGGGATGCCGCAGATGGAGAAGTTCGGGTAGGCGTCGGCCACGACGACGGTGACTTCGCTGTGCGGGTCGAGTTCACGGGCACGCAGCGCGGCGCTGATGCCTGCGTCGCTCCCGCCGATCGCGACGATGTGTTTGCCGTTCACAAATGCCTCCGGGGGCTTCGTACAGCTCGTCGAGCAAGAAGAGCACGGGCTCCCGGTGCGTGTGGTTACTGCCGGGAGCCGGGGCGGTCAGGCGATGACGTCTGCGAGGTCGCGGTCGAGTGCGCCCTTGGGCTTCGCACCGACGATGGTCCGGGTGACCTCGCCGTCGAAGTAGAGGTTCATCGTGGGGATGGACATGACGCCGTACTCGGCGGCGGTGGCCGGGTTCTCGTCGATGTTCAGCTTCACGATGTCGATCTTGTCGCCGTGCTCGGCGGCGAACGCCTCCAGCGCGAGGTCGAGGAGGCGGCAGGGGCCGCACCAGGCGGCCCAGAAGTCCACGAGGACCGGTTTGCCGCTCGTGAGGACTTCGGTTTCGAACGAGTCGTCGGTGACATTTCTGAGAGCCATGACGGCCTCCTGGGGGAAGGGGGGTGGGTCAGGCTGCGGCCGGTGTCCTGTCCGGCTCGGCGTCCTGGGCGGTGTCGGTGAGGGCGGCGAGGTGGCGCTCGGCATCCAGGGCCGCCGCGCAGCCGGAGCCCGCGGCGGTGATGGCCTGGCGGTAGGTGTGGTCGACGACGTCGCCCGCGCCGAAGACGCCGGGGATGTTCGTGCGGGTCGAGGGGGATGCGACCTTCAGGTAGCCCTCGTCGTCCAGGTCCAGCTGGCCGGCGAACAGCTCGGTACGCGGGTCGTGTCCGATCGCGACGAACAGGCCGGTGGCTGCCAGTTCCCGCGTTTCGCCGGAGAAGACATCACGCAGGACGAGGCCGGACAGCGCGCCGCCCTCCTCCTTGATCTCCGCGATCTCGCTGTCGAAGGCGAAGGAGATCTTGTCGTCGGCGAACGCGCGGTTCTGCATGGCCTGCGAGGCGCGCAGCGTGCTGCGGCGGTGGACGACGGTGACGGAGCGGGCGAAACGGGTGAGGAAGGTGGCTTCCTCCATCGCGGTGTCGCCGCCGCCGACGACCACGATGTCGCGCTCCCGGAAGAAGAACCCGTCGCACGTCGCGCAGTACGACACGCCGCGGCCCGACAGGTCGTCCTCGCGGTCCAGGTGCAGCTTGCGGTGCTGGGAGCCGGTGGTGACGATCACGGTGCGGGCCCGGTGGACGGTGCCGCTGGAGTCGGTGACCGTCTTGACGCTGCCCGTGAGGTCGACGGCAACGACGTCGTCGGCGACGAGTTCGGCGCCGAAGCGTGCCGCCTGGGCGCGCATGCTGTCCATGAGGTCCGGGCCGACGATGCCCTCGGGGAACCCGGGGAAGTTCTCGACCTCGGTGGTGTTCATCAGTGCCCCGCCCGCGGTGACCGAGCCCTCGAAGACCAGCGGCTTGAGGTCGGCGCGCGCCGTGTACAGGGCGGCGGTGTATCCGGCGGGACCGGAGCCGATGACGATGACGTTCCGGATCTCGCCGCTCATGACGCGGTCTCCGGCGCGATCTCCTTGATGAGGCCCTCGACGAGGGTCTTGATCTCGTCGCGGATCGGGCGGACCGCGGCCACACCGCGACCGGCCGGGTCCTGCAGCTTCCAGTCGAGGTAGCGCTTGCCGGGGAAGACGGGACAGGTGTCGCCGCAGCCCATGGTGATGCAGACGTCGGACTCGCGGACCGCGTCCACGGTGAGGATCTTCGGGGTCTCGGCGGAGATGTCGATACCCACCTCGGCCATGGCCTCGACGGCTGCCGGGTTGACCACGTCGCCGGGATCGGATCCGGCGGAGCGGACCTCGACGCGGTCCCCGGCCAGGTGGGTCAGCCAGGCGGCGGCCATCTGGGAGCGGCCGGCGTTGTGGACACAGACGAACAGGACGGACGGCTTGTCGGTCATCGGAAGGGACCCTCTCTCACGAACAAATCAGCTAATGCTGATGTCAGTATCCAGTGGCATCATCAACCACTGATGTGAGAGTATCAGTGCATGCTGACTTCAGTCGACACTGACGTGATTCGGGTTCTGGGTGATCCGCTGCGCATGCAGGTGGTCACCCTGCTGGCCCGGGAGACGCTCTGCATGTCGCATCTGGTCGAGGAGACCGGTGCCAAGCAGACGAACCTGTCCAACCACATGAAGGTCCTGCGCGAGGCGGGGCTGGTGGAGACCGAGCCGTGCGGCCGGTTCACCTACTTCAAGCTGCGCCCCGAGGTCCTGGCCTCGGTGTCCGCACAGTTCGCCGAGCTCGCCGAGTCCGCCCGTACCGCCGTCGAGAACAAGAGGGCCTGTCCGTGACCTCCACCGAACCCACCACCACCTCCGCCCAGGGCGCCCGCCCGGGCGGCGACGACTCGATCGTCAAGAAGCTCTCCACCCTCGACCGCTACCTCGCGGTGTGGATCCTCATCGCCATGGCCGTCGGCCTGGGCCTGGGCCGCCTCATCCCGGGAATGAACGACGCGCTCGCGAAGATCGAGGTCGGCGGGATCTCCCTGCCGATCGCCCTGGGTCTGCTGGTGATGATGTACCCGGTGCTGGCCAAGGTCCGCTACGACCGGCTCGACACGGTCACCGGCGACCGCAAGCTGGTGGTGTCCTCGCTGGTCATCAACTGGATCATCGGACCCGCGGTCATGTTCGCCCTGGCATGGATCTTCCTGCCGGACCTGCCCGAATACCGCACCGGCCTGATCATCGTGGGCCTCGCCCGCTGCATCGCCATGGTCATCATCTGGAACGACCTCGCCTGCGGCGACCGCGAGGCCGCCGCCGTCCTTGTCGCCCTCAACTCCGTCTTCCAGGTCCTGGTCTTCGGCGTGCTGGGCTGGTTCTACCTCGACCTGCTGCCTCAGTGGCTCGGCCTCGGAGACGGACAGGGGCTGGACGTCCCCGTCTGGCACATCGCCCTGAACGTCGTCGTCTTCCTCGGAGTACCCCTGCTCGGCGGGTTCCTCACCCGCCGCATCGGCGAGAAGAAGATGGGCCGCGAGTCCTACGAGCAGAAGTTCCTGCCGAAGATCGGCCCCTGGGCCCTGTACGGCCTGCTGTTCACGATCATCATCCTGTTCGCCCTGCAGGGAAAGACGATCACCTCGCAGCCGCTCGACGTCGTACGGATCGCCCTGCCGCTGCTGGTGTACTTCGCGGTCATGTTCTTCGGGTCCTTCCTCCTCGGCAAGGCGGTCGGGCTCGCCTACGACCGCACGACCACCCTCGCGTTCACCGCGGCCGGCAACAACTTCGAACTCGCCATCGCCGTCGCCATCGCCACCTTCGGCGTCACCTCCGGCCAGGCCCTCTCCGGCGTCGTCGGCCCCCTCATCGAAGTCCCCGTCCTCATCGGCCTCGTCTACGTCGCCCTCGCCTGGCGCAAGAAGTTCGCCCCCGACGCCGTCACCACCCCCGGAAGGGAAAACTGATGCACTGCCTGGAATGCCACACCGAAGGAAGGGACAGCCACGCCGTCGGCGTGTGCCACAAGTGCGGAGCCGCGGTGTGTGCCGAGCACGCCCGCATGGAGACCCGCAGCGTGCGCCACGGAAGCCTCATCGGCACCCCGGGTGAACACCAGGAGCGCACCCTGCTCTGCCCGGTCTGCGCCGAAGCGCACGCCCCGGCCGTGACGGCCCGCACTCCGTGAACGCCATCGACGTTGTGGTGATCGGCGGCGGGCAGGCAGGGCTCGCCGCCGGGTACCACCTGCGCCGCCGGAACCTCGACTTCGTGGTCCTCGACGCCCAGAGCACCGCGGGCGGCGCCTGGCAGCACACCTGGGACTCCCTGCACCTGTTCTCCCCGGCAGCCTTCTCCTCGCTGCCGGGGCGGCCCATGCCGCCTCAACCGGGCCAGGAATACCCCGGCGCCGCACACGTGGTGAACTACCTGCGCGACTACGAGCAGCGCTACAGCCTGCCCGTGCACCGCCCGGTCACAGTCCGCGCGGTCCACCGCGACGGGACACGGCTGCGAGTGGAGACGAACGCCGGCCACTGGTCGGCGAGGGCGGTCGTCTCAGCGACCGGCACCTGGTGGCGCCCCTTCCTGCCCGCCGTCCCCGGCCAGGAGACGTACACCGGACGACAGCTGCACACCACCGGCTACCGGAAGCCCTCCGACTTCGCCGGACAGCACGTCGTCGTGGTCGGCGCAGGCAACTCCGGCGCCCAGATCGCCGCCGACCTCGCGGTCCACGACGACGTGGGCCTGACGTGGGTCACCGAGCGCCCGCCCCGCTTCCTCGCCGACGACATCGACGGACGGGCCCTGTTCGACGCCGCGACCGCACGGCGCCGCGCCCTGGACGAAGGGCACGGCGACACCGGAGGTGTCGCCTCCCTGGGCGACATCGTCGCCGTCCCGCCGGTCCGCGCAGCACGGGACGCCGGCCTGCTCAAAGCCCAGCCGATGTTCACCGCTCTCACCGAGGACGGTGTGGAGTGGGCGGACGGAACGCGGGCCCAGGCCACAGCGGTGATCTGGTGCACCGGATTCCGCCCCGCCCTCTCCCCTCTCGCCCCGCTGGGCCTGCGCCGGCGGCGCGGCCACATCGCCACCCACGGAACCCGGGCCGCCGACGAACCGCGCCTGCACCTACTCGGCTACGGCGACTGGACCGGACCCGCCTCGGCCACACTGATCGGCGTCGGCCGGCCCGCCCGCGACACCGCCCGCGAAATCGCCGCCCTGTTGAGCTGACGGCCCGCTCGGGGAGGGGCGGCAGGGGCCGCGCTGTCCGTCCAGCGCGCCTGGTGAGGGACCTGGACCACAGCGTCTCCCCCTAGCGGGCCCGGGGAGTTGGGGCCACTGGGCGGCGACTCATGAGGCGTCAGCGGCGCGCCGCTGCCAGGCGGTCAAGGAGCCAGGCGGCGTCCCGGCCCACTCCACGCAGCGTCTTCGACGAGAAGCTCCGCTGGAACTCCATGCCGACGAAGCCGAGCCCCTGCACCGTGGTGGACAAGCCGCCGCGGTGAACGGGCGCTCCCGCCGCGTCAAGGGCTCCCGAGCCGGTCAGGTAGCCGAACACGGGGCGGTAGCCGGTGGCGAAGACGACCGTGTCGACGTCCTCCTTGGCCCCGTCGGCCCACAGGACCCCGTCGCTGGTGAACGTGCTGAACATGTCGCGGCGGTCGACGCCGTGCCGGTCAAGTGCGGCGCGGTAGTGGCCGTCGTCGATCACGGACACGGGGACCTTCGCGAGCAGACGGCGGATCGGTGCGATGTCGAGCCGGGTGTGCTTGAGCCACCAGTGCAGATCCCGGCCCAGCGGCTTCTGCGGTGTCCAGCCGACCGGGCGGCGGGTGGCGAGGGTGGTGTCGGCGACCGGGCCGAGTTCGGCGGCGATCTGGATCGCGGAGTTTCCTCCGCCGACCACGATCACACGCTGCCCGGCAAACAGGTCGGGGCTGCGGTAGTCGGCGGCGTGCAGGACACGGCCGCCGAACCCCGGGCGTCCC
The DNA here is from genome assembly GCF_020010925.1 of Streptomyces griseiscabiei. Classification (NCBI taxonomy): domain Bacteria; kingdom Bacillati; phylum Actinomycetota; class Actinomycetes; order Kitasatosporales; family Streptomycetaceae; genus Streptomyces; species Streptomyces griseiscabiei. The sequence goes on from NZ_JAGJBZ010000005.1 coordinate 143,926, forward strand.
TGGATATCGGGGAGGAACGGTGTGCCGTAGTCGCCGGTCGCGGCGATCACCGCCGCAGAGGTGAACTCCCGACCGTCCTCGGACCGCACCCTCCACACGCCATCCTGGCGGATCACGGAGGCAACGGCCGTGGAGGTGTGGATCGAGGCGGGCAGGCGCTCGGCGTAGGCGCGCAGGTAGTCCACGACCTCGTCGCGGCGCGGGTAGCGGTCCGGGTCGCCGGGGAACCGCATGCCGGGCAGGGAGGAGTACCGGGCGGGGGAGAAGAGGGTGAGGCTGTCGTAGTAGCGCGGCCAGGCCCCACCGGGCTCCTCGGCGCTCTCCAGGACCAGCACGCGGGCGAAGCCGTGACGCGGGGCGAGGGCGGCTGTGGCGAGACCGGACTGTCCGGCACCGATGACGATGAGATCAGCGTGCTCCATGAGAACCTGGACCTTTCACAATGAGTCGTTGTTTCGGGAAGTGACGAAATGTTGGGTGTGAGGCGTTGACAGAGAACAGGGATGAGGAGGCCGCGCTCGATCCGGCGACGGCCGATTTCCTCAAGGCGCTGGCGAGCGAGACCCGCCAGCGGGTGATGTTCCAGTTCGCCGGGGGTGTCGAGCTGACGGTCGGTGAGGTCGCGGAACGGTGCGGACTGAAGGCGCCGACCGCCTCGGAGCACTTGAGCCTGCTGCGCCGGGGAGGGCTGGTCGTCGCCCGCAAGGAGGGCAGGCAGGTGTTCTACCGTGCCGACGGCGCAGCCATGGCCGAGCGGCTCACCTCGCTCCAGGCGTACCTGGCTGCCTGCTGCCCGCCCGGCGCCGGCTGCTGAGGCCGGGCGGCGTCAGGGCCGGAATTCAGGTGCGGTCGGCTGCCGGGCGCAGGTCGAGCATGGCGGACATGGCGGCCACGACGGAGGGTGCGACCTGGTAGTAGACCCAGGTCCCGCGCCGCTCCGAAGTCAGGAGCCCGGCCTCGCGGAGCTTCTTGAGGTGATGGGAGACGGTCGGCTGGGAGACGCCGACGTCCTGGATGTCGCACACGCACGCTTCCCCTCCCGGGTGCGAGGCGACCTTGGAGAACAGGCGCAGCCGCACCGGGTCGGAGAGCGCCTTGAACATCGCGGCCATCCGCTCCGCGTCGGGCACGGACAGCTCCCCGGCGGTGATGGGCGGGCAGCACGGCACGACCGCTTCCGGGTCCAGAACCGGCAACTCGACAACCTCAGACTTCGACATACGTCTATGTTGACACTCATCGATACGAGTGGCAAGCTCCACACATAGACAACAATCGAAACAGCGGCCCGACCTGCCGCCTCTTCCCGGAGGACATCACCGCCATGACCACCACCACCGAGGGCCTGCCGGTCGTCGTGATCGGCGCGGGCCCGGCCGGCCTTGCCGCCGCCGCCCACCTCACCGAGTGCGGCCTCCTCCCGCTCGTCCTGGAAGCCGGCCCCGCCGCCGCGAGCGCCGTCCGGGAATGGGCGCACGTACGCCTCTTCTCCACCTGGAGTGAGCTCGTCGACCCGGCCGCCGAAAAGCTGCTGGCCCCCACCGGCTGGACTCACCCCGACCCGGCCACCTATCCCTCCGGCGGCGACTGGGCCGAGCAGTACCTGCAGCCGCTCGCCGACGCGCTCGGCGACCGCGTCCGCCTCGGCACCCGGGTCACCGGCGTCTCCCGCACCGGCCGCGACCGGATCGTCGACGCCGACCGCGACCAGCAGCCCTTCGTCGTCCACATCACCCACGCCGACGGACACGAGGAGCGGGTCTTCGCCCGCGCCGTCATCGACGCCTCCGGCACCTGGACCACCCCGTCCCCCGCAGGCGCCTCCGGCCTGCCCGCCCTCGGCGAGAAGGCCGCCGCCGACCGCATCACCTACCGCGTCCCCGACCTCAAGGACCCCGCCGTCCGCGCCCGCTACGCCGGGCACCGCACCGCCGTCATCGGATCCGGGGCCTCCGCGTTCACCGCCCTCGCATCCCTCGCCGACCTCGCCACGTCCGACGACGGCGCGGGCACGAAGGGGGTCTGGGTCCTGCGCCGAGGCATCTCCGGCTCCACCTTCGGCGGCGGCAGCGCCGACCAGCTCCCCGCCCGAGGAGCCCTCGGCCTCGCCGCGAAGGCCGCCGTCGACCAGGGACACGCGGACGCGATCACCGGATTCCGCACCGACGCGATCGAACGCGACACCGACGGCCGCCTGGTCCTGGTGGGCGAAGACGGACGCCGCCTGGACCCGGTCGACGAAGTCATCGTGCTGACCGGCCTCCGCCCCGACCTCGGCTTCCTCGACGAGCTCCGCCTCGGCCTCGACGAACGGCTCCAGGCCCCCACCGAGCTCGCCCCGCTGATCGACCCCAACCAGCACTCCTGCGGCACCGTCTACCCGCACGGCCACCGCGAGCTCTCCCACCCGGAGAAGGGCGTGTTCCTGGTCGGCATGAAGTCCTACGGCCGCGCCCCGACCTTCCTCGCCATGACCGGCTACGAACAGGTCCGCTCCGTCGCCGCCGCCCTCGCCGGAGACCTCGAAGCCGCCGACCGCGTCGAACTCACCCTCCCCGAAACCGGAGTCTGCGGCGGAGCCGGACTGTTCGACGACCCGGCCGCCGCACCGGCCGACGCCGGAGGCTGCTGCACGACGCCCGAACCCGCCCTGATCCAGGTCGGCGCCGGAGCACCGGCCACTGCCGCCACTGTGGACGAAGCACCGGCGGGCGGCTGCTGCGGCTCGTGACCGACCTCAACGCCTCCGAGCGCGGGGCCGTGACCGGAACGGGGGCCCGGTCACGGCCCCGCGCCGCGCTGCCCGCACTGTGCGTCACCCAGATCACCAGCTGGGGCATCGTCTACTACGCGTTTCCTGTCCTGAACCCGCAGATCACCACGGCGACCGGCTGGCCCACCGGGGCGACCACCGCCGCGTTCTCCGCCGCCCTGCTCGTCTCCGCCATCGCCGGGATCCGCGTCGGCCGGATCATCGACCGCCACGGCCCGCGCACCGTCATGACCACCGGCTCGGTCCTCGGCGTCACAAGCGTCCTCATCATCGCCTCGGCACCCAACCTGCCCGTCTTCACCGCCGGCTGGCTGCTCGCCGGCCTCGCGATGGCTGCCACCTTCTACCAACCGGCCTTCGCAGCCCTGACCCGCTGGTGGGCACCCGACCACGTCCGCGCACTCACCATCGTCACGCTCGCAGGCGGCCTCGCCTCCACTGCCTTCGCACCTCTGACCGCCACGCTCGCCGGTCACCTGTCCTGGCGCGCCACCTACGCCGTCCTCGCACTGATCCTCGCCGCGGTGACCATCCCCGCCCACGCCCTGGCACTCAAAGCACCCTGGCCCGAACCCTCCCTCTCCACCGAGTCCCACGCCAACGGCGGCGTTGAGAAGGTCGCACGAACACGCCCCTTCTGGATGCTCGCAACCACCCTGACCCTGTCCGCGTTCACCGTCTCCGCCGCCGTCATCGCACTCGTCCCCCTCATGACCGAACGCGGCTACACCAGCACCGAAGCCGCCTGGGCACTCGGACTCGGCGGCGCCGGACAAACGCTCGGCCGTACCCTCTACGCCACCCTCGCCCGCCACACCAGCCCCACCACCCGCACCGTCACGCTCGTCGCCCTCGGCGCCCTCACCACCGCGGCCCTCGCCGTCGCCCCAGGACCCTACGGGCTGCTGGTCGCTCTCTCCGTCGCAGCAGGCACCGTCCGCGGCAACCTCACCCTCCTCCAGGCCACCGCCATCACCGACCGCTGGGGCACCACCCACTACGGCCGCCTCTCCGGGCTCCTCGCCGCGCCCACCACCACAGCCGCCGCCATCGCCCCCTTCGCGGGAGCCGTCGTCGCCGCCCCGCTCGGCGGCTACCCCCAGCTTTTCATCGCCCTCGCCGCAATCTCCGCAGCCGCCTGCATGACCGGATTCAAGACAACGCCCATAAAGGCCGCAGGTATCGGCTCAGTACCGGGCCGGTGACGCTGGCCCCGGAGGGTGAACTGAACGGCGGCTGCCTCGACGCACGCGTACAGCTCCACCTGCCCGTAGCCGCGTCCCGGCTCACCCTCGCGACAACCCCTGGCACGCTGCTCGCCGCCCGGGCCCAGCCCTGAACCAGTGGGGTGGCCAGGTCAGTGGGCGCGCGGGGCGTACATGATGACCGCCATCCCGGCGAGGCAGACCAGTGCGCCGATGACGTCGAAGCGGTCGGGGCGATAGCCGTCGGCGACCATGCCCCAGGCGATCGAGTAAAACGGTCAGTGAGTTCTGCAAGTAGGTATCCACGCCGACGGCTGCCCGGCCCCACCCCCATGCACAGGAGACCGGGACCTGGGGGTGGGGCCCGGCCTCGGCACTGGTGGGCTCGCGCATTCAACTGTCGCGAGTTTTACGCGCGTGCTGATCCGTTCCATGTCCGGTGACCGCGGCACGCCGGCGGCCCGGCGGCTGTCGCTGTTGCTTGTCCAGGGCGTAGTCGACCACGTCCTTCGACGTGCTCACGGTGCAACCAGGTGCGCAGGAAGTCGGGCGGTTCAGTCTCCGGCTCAGGGTACGGAGTGGGATGCCGTCGAGGGCAAGGAGGGCGCGGACCGTGGTGGCCGCGCACTTGGCCATGCCAGCGATCTCCGCAGTGGTTTTCCGTTCGGTGACGTACAGCTCGCGCAGCTGGCGGGGCGCGAGTACCGCGGCTCGGGTGGCAGGGTCTGGTGCGCGGATTTTGCCCAGGAGCCGGTCCGGCGGGCCGGTGACGGTGTCGTCGATCTCGAAGTAGAGGCGGAGATGCTCTGCGGTTACCCCGGTCACCCCGGTCACCCCGGTTACTCCGGTGGCCTCGGTGACCGGGGCGATCGTGTCGTTGCTGTCGAGGGCAGCGCGGAGCCTGGCGGCGTCGACCTGCTCGGGTGCGATGCCTGGCCACTCGACATCGCGGACCCAGTGGGCGGGAGGCTCCCAGGTCACCGGCTCGTCGATGCCATGGGCCGCCAGGTTCTGTTCTGCCTGCTCGCGCAGGAAGGCGCGGAGCGGCAGTGGGGCACGGAATCGGAATTCGGTGCAGCTCCAGGCGAAGCGAGTAGCCGCCCTTTCTGGCGCGGGCGGGCTGTGCCCGGTCAGCAACAGCAGCAGGTACCAGCGCATGACCTGCTGGCGGTGCTCGCCGCCGGCAAGCCAGCCGTACTGGAGGACCAGGCGCCGGTAGGCGTCAGAGTTCAGCTCGGCAGTGGTCTCGGTGAACGTGGCACGACGGCGGGCGTAGTCGATGGGTGAGCCGTGTTCGTCGAGCGCGCGGGCCAGCTGGGCGAGCGCGGAGGCCAGCGGGGCGAGGTCCCTGCCGCGGTACACGCGCTGCTCGACGCTTTCGCGGTCGCGGGTGGCGCGGACGTTGCCCAGCAGTGGCGCGGCTCGTACATACGGCAGGTCGGACGGCCCGCCGGGGACGAGGAGGAGGCTGGAGCAGCCATGGCGGAACGCGTCGACACGGACGACACGGTCTTGCGATCGCAGATGGTCCACAGGCAGCAGGCGCAGGGCCCATCCGGGCCAGAGCATCGCGGGGATCATGGTGGCCCGCCGGTGAATGTCCGCTCTGCTGCGGTCGGGTCGTCGGGGGGTGGGCGTGGCGCTGGCGTAGCGCAGCCGATTGTGCAGAAGCGTGTGCGGATCCTGGTAGGACATCATGCGGGCGAACAGGTCCGGGCCGCTGTCGCGCCAACGGAAGGCCAGTTCACCGAGGTTGAGGTCGCGCGCGGCCGTCGGGTGGTCCGATTGCACGATCCATTCGAAGAGCCGCTGGTGCTCGGGGTGTCCGCCGCGGAGCGCCACGTGGGCCAGGGCCGCACCCGCGGCGACGTGGTGGGTCTGAAGGCTGGCGGCATCTTCCCTTCGGCTGCTGCTGTTGCCGGACAGGTGGTAGGCCGACTGTCCGCTGCCGTCCGGGAAGGAAGGGGGGAACGTGCCGCCGCATTCGTCAATGACGGTGTGGACGAGTTGGGGCGCGTGGTCGCGGTTGGTCCGCAGGCCGCGCAGCACCCGCCAGGCCAGGGCGTAGAGCTGTTTGAGTTCGATCAGGGCCCCCGGCCTCTGGTCCGGCGCGGCCGCCAGCAGTCCGGCCACGCGGTGCTGTGCGCGGAGTACCAGACCGTTGGGGGGAAGGGCGTTCGCCGGGGCGTGGAACAGGTTGGTGGCACAGGGGCGCCTGCGGCCCTTGACTGCGTGGTCGAGTCGGTCGCGTGTGCAGGCGCCGATGCCGCGGGGTCCCGTGAAGCTGATCTTCCACGGGTGGGGCGGGCGGCCGCAGTCGGGGCAGAAGTCGGCCAGGAGCAGCTGGTGCTGGGTGCAGGCGAAGGCCCACGGCAGTCGCCACAGCAGCGGCCCGCGGCCGCCGTTCTCACGCAGACAGGCGGGGCAGTAGCGGGTGCGGCCGCCGCGGAAGGCCCAAGCCGGCGGCCGCTCGAGCCGGCGGCGGCCCGGCGGAATGTTGACCGCGAACCTGTTGTAGGAGTCGAGCGTCATGGCCCGCAGCACCTCGACGGGAATGCCTGTGCTCTTGTGCAGCGCGTGGGTCTCCGGCTCGGTCAGCCGCAGCAGCATGTGGTCGACGCGGGCGGCGGACAGCCCGATGTGGTGCAAAAGGCCCCGGTCGGTCGTGCGCAGTCGTCGCGCGTAGCTGCTGATCCAGCTGTCCAGGGCCTCGCCGGGCATCGGCATCAGGGCGATCGGGATCCTGTCCGGGGTCCACATGCTCATGCTGACTTCCTGGGCTGCTCGCCGTCGTCCGGGCGGGTGGTCAGCAGTCCGGCCTCGATCGCCGCCCGGAGTTCCTGCCGGGCGTCTTCGGCGGCGGCGTCGTTCTTGACCTGGTCCATCAGGTTCAAGTCCAGCCGCTCGTGCCCGGAGCGGATGGCGCGCAGGCAGCCGCGGTTGATCAACGTCATCAGGGAGGCGAAGTGCCCTGTGGAGCGTGAGTAGAGATAGTCGGAGAGGTCCCTCGCGAGCATGCCCGGGTACTTGTCCGCCAGCACCAGCTGCTTCTCGATCGTCTTCAACAACGTACGCCACTGACGGCGACCGGCGGTGTCCTCCACCTGGAACGGCAGCAGCGTCAGCGGGGTGGTACGGCGTCCGAACTGCGCCAGCAGCGCCTGCTGCGGGGACAGTCCCTCACGCAGCAGACCGCGCTGCCGCACCCCGACGCCGATGTAGAGCAGGGTGACGGGGAAGACATTGGCCAGGTATTTCAGCTGGTTGGCCATCCGGACCGCGTTGCTGTTCGAGCCGGACATGAAGTGCACGTCGTCGATGACGATCGCGATGGTGTTCATGCTGAGCACCGCGTCCACGGCCCGCTCGGCGAGCATGTCCGCGTTCCCGGACGTCGGCAACCCGTAGAAGCGGCAGATGGAGGCGTTCAGGCCGCGGACGGAGGTGTTCCCGGTCAGGGCGATGTAGATGACCGGAACGCGGCGGTCCCCGGCCGCTGTGGTCTCGCCGCGCAGCGCGACCTGCTTGCGGTACAAGGCGCGGCCGTAGGCGCGCACCGCCGTGCTCTTGCCGAGCCCTGGATAGGCGTCCACGAGGGCGGCCGGCTTGGTCTTATCGCCGTCCTGGCGGTTGGCTTCCACGATCTCGGCAAGGTCCGCGTGCAGTGCCAGCAGCTGCGGCGTGTCGATCGGGCCGATGTTGGCGTGCCACACCTCGCGCCGGTCGTTGTGCTCCAACAGCGCCCGCGACGACAGCTCGCCGAGCTGGGCCCGGGTCAGCTGATCGGGCTGGACACGGTCCGGGGCGAAGACCTCCACCAGCCAGCCGGACAGCCGGGTCGGGCTGTACTGGCGGTCATCACCCTCGAACGGTTCGCTGTCGGCGTCCTTTCCCGGCGCGGTCAACGGGTCTCCCACACATCGGCGTAATAGTCGTCCTCGCCCGGTACGCGCTCGGTTTTCTCCCCGGGGAAAGCGGCGTCGATCTCGTCGCTTTCGTCGTCATCTCCGCCCGGCGGCACGGCGTCGTCATCGACGACGTGCAAGGACGGACCCGCTTCCGCGGGAGGGGCTCCCGGCCCGCCGGCTTCCGCCAGCCGCCGCAGGGACGGGAGCGCGGCGGTCACGTCCTCGCCGGCGGGTGCGTCGTCGTCGCCGACCAGGCGCAGCCGCTGCTGGGAGAGCCGCAGCGCCATACGGCGCTCGGTGTTGTCGCTCGTCAGCCCCACCCCCCAGCGGTCCAGCAGCTCGATCAGCGCCCGCTGGGTGTCCGGGAACCGACGGGTGCGCTTGGCAAGCTTGCGCGCGTAGGCCAATGCCTCGCGGCTGACCGGTCCGTTCACGGCCGGGGCGTGCTCCCAGGCGAGCGCATGCCACTTTCGGCTCTGCGGGTCCTGGAAGTACACCTTGGTGATGTCGCCGGGGTCGATGGCGATCGGCCACTTCCCGGCGTGGACCCCGCGATAGGGGCTGGGCTGGTTGCGGTAGTCGTTGAGGGCGTCGCCGTTGTAGCGCAGACCCTCGACCTCCACGCCATAGTGCTGGATGGTGGTACGGACTTCTTCGAGGAACTCCAGCGCTAGATGGGGACGGGCGGGGATCCTGAGCGGCCCGGCGCGGGTGACGCCGTGCTCGAACATCTGAAGCGGGCTCAGCTTCAGCCCAGGGACTTCGGGCACGCACAGCCCGCGGTGGTGGCGCCTGTGGTACACCAGCGTGATCCACTCGCGGATGATCGTCTCCAGCTCGTCGATGAAGAAGTATGCCTCGTCCTCGACGTTCTCGCCGCGGCTGTGGACGTCGGAGCCCTTGTATCCCGGCAGCGCGGCCAGCAGCCCCTGGCTGATCGTGCGGAACCAGCGCTCCACCGGTTTGTCGGTCGGGGTCATCGGCCGCGCCGGCTGCAGCGAGATCCGCAGCTTGGCGCACACGCTCTGGATGTGGTTCGAGACGTAGATCTTGCCGTGGTCGAAGACGATGGTCTCGGCCGCCACCGACGGCAACAGCGGCTGCCCGTCCCGGTCGACGAGCTTCTCCGCGTCCAGCACCACGGTGGACGGCACCCCGCAGTACGGCAACGGACCGGCCTCGGAGCCCTCGCGCGGCCGCACCGTCTCGAACAGCACCCCGGCGACATCCACCGATTTCGTGGACACCGGGGTCAGCCGCAGGCCAACAATGCAGCGGCTGTACAGATCCATGGCGACGGTGAGTTCACAGCGCACCCAGCGGCAGGTGATCGGCTCCATCGCGAACACATCCAGCGGGGTGGTGTCCAGCACCACGTACTCGCCCGGACGGGTCGCCCGCAGCCGCCCGTAGGCGCCCTGCGGAGCGTTGGCGATCGACCGTTTGCCCTTCGTGCTGCCCTCGAACGCATTCGTCCCCTTGCAAAGCTGCTTCAGCAACTCATAGCCGGTAGTGCGGCCCGGCAACGGGACCGTGCCCTTCCCGTACTCCTTCACCAGGCGTTCCGCGATCTCGGCCAGGACCAGGTTGCGTACCGGCCGGCTCCCCTTGACGCGCCTGTCCAGCACCGTCCGAGCCATCTCCACCCAGCGCGCATCGGCCCGCTCCACGACACTGCGCGCCGGGCGGTCGTGCACCAGCCCAGCCGGACCAGCCGTACGAAACGCGGTAATCCAGCGGCGAATCGTGCTCTCCCCGACCTTCAGCTCCGCGGCTTTGGCGGCATAGCGATGCAGCATCAAAGTCCCCGGCGCGTAGTCCTTGCGCGGTTCCCCGTCCAGGGCGAGGACGGCATCCCCAAGGCGGTATCCGGTCAGCACCTCCTGCACGTGCCGGACCTTCTGCGTCAGCTCGTCGTCCTCGTCGTCGGTCAGACCACCCAGAACAGCCGCCGCCGTTGCTGCTTCCTCGGCCGGGACCGGCACGAGGATCTCCGTGCTGGGGTGGGCCAGCAGCGCCGAGATATCCACCTGCCGCAGCTTCGGCGCCCCAACCACCCCGGTCTGCTGCAACAGGATCCGACGGCCCTCGATCTCCGCCACGGTGAACTGCTCGCCGTCGTAGGCAATCGGCAGCCCCGCCCGCAGCGACGTAGTCCACTCGTTCATCCGCACCTCCGCAGGACGGACTCACCGGACAGCGGCCTGGCCAGATCCGTAGTCAGCCGCCCCGACCACAACAGGGCCATCAACGGCGGCCTCGCCGCTTCCCTCGGGCCGCCGCCCGCCAGGCGCCGCTCCGCGACGGCCAACTCCTCGCCGTCAACGACCTCACGCCAGGCCCGCTCGATCTCCTCAGCGGGCACGATGCCGGGATGCCGATAGCCGGCCAGGAACCGCACGTTCTCCAGCAGCACCGAATCCGCGCCGGTCCAGACCTCATACTCCCAGCCGTGCCGCTCGACCAGCCGCCCCGGCCACGCCAGCGCCCCTGCGACCTTCGGATCCTGAGCGCGCTCCGCCGGTTTGACGTTGACCACACGCACCGTCCCCGACCGCATGATCAGCAAGAAGTCCGGCACATGGCTGCGCACACGACCGTCAACATGGGCCACCACGCGGCACGGCTGCGCGAAGATATCCGCCACGTCCGCGTCAAAGTCCGCCAGCAGCAGCCGGGCCAGCTCCAACCGGCTCTCATGTACGACCTGCCCCCCGGTCGTCGCCGACGCGTAGTCCCCCGAGTGGTGCAGCATGCCGTGAACGGACCGTACCCGACGCCACGGCTGGGACTCCGCGAAGTCCGCCGCCCGCAGCCGCGCGAACGGGATGTCGCACGTCGACCCGTCCACGTACCGGACCGACACCATGGGTACCCGGTCCCGACTTCGTTCCTTGCCTGAACCCCTTACCGCCATGCACTGGACCGTACGAAGGAAGCCGCCCAGCCCCAGTCGAAAGACCACAGGAGGCCGACAAGTGTTCGCTACTGAACGTAGTTAGTGCTCATAATCACCCGAATCTGCTCGGACCCTGCTCATGGTCACCCGGAAATGCTCACGCGCTCGCGGATCCTAGAGTGACGCGGCCGCTGCCGGCCTCCGTGAGGAACCGGCGGGTGCGGCGCACGACCCACGGGTCGATGTCGACGGTGACCACGCGTCCGCCGGGTCCGGTGACGTGGGCGATCAGCTCGGCGTTGTAGCCGCCGGATCCCGCCTCGAACACGACCGCGCCCGGCTTCAGGCCCAGGTGCTCGATCATGTCGGCCTGGAGCCAGGCCGCGGACACCGAGCTGATCGCCGTCCCGGCCTCGTCGTAGCGGGTGATGACCGCTCGGTCGCCGCCGTCGTACGCGGCAGCGAGGTTCACCTCCAGGGCGAAGCGGTGCCGGGGCACGGTCCGCAGCGCCTCCTGGACCTGCACGGAGGGGGCCCAGCCGCCGTCGATGACCATCTGGGCCATCGCGGCGCGCAGCCTGGCGGCCTCGGCCGGTTCCCCCGGCACGGGCGGCTGGTCGGCGGCGATGGGGTAGGCGGTCGCTGGCGGCATACCGGGAAGGATGCCGGGCCACACCGCGTCGAGCGCGAGAGCGGCCGGGGCGAACACGTCCCCGACGCAGCCGAGGGCGTGGAGGTCGAAGAACTCCCACCGGTCGAACTTGTCCGCCTCGGGGTTGGCCAGAGTGCCCGTCCAGGCGGTGATGCGGACGACGGCCGTGAGCCGCGGGAGGCCGTGGCTGTCGTCGACCAGCATAGTCACCACGTGTGCGTCGGCCGGATCGGCGACCAGGCCGGTCTCCTCAGCAAGTTCGCGCACCGCGGTGGCGGCGAAGTCCTCGCGGCCGGTCGGTTTGCCGCCGGGCAGCTCGAGCATGCCGCGCCGGGAGCGGCCCAGCAGGACCCGGCCCGCGTTGTCGGTGACGACGGCGAGGGCGCCGGTCAGGGCGTGGCCGGTGGTCGGCCGCTTCTCGACGGCCCGGGCATCGAGGTGGCACGGGCCGCGCAGGACCAGGAAGGCCAGACCGTCCGCGTCCAGCCGCTCCACTGTCTCCCAGCCCGCACCGAGCAGCGTGATCTCGTCCTCGTCCAGGGCGATCCCGCGCCGCTCCGCAGGGGTGTTCTCGACGACCGGGGTGATGACGACGAGGACGCCGCCCTCACGCAGCCGCTCGCCCAGCCCGTGAACGGTCCGGCCGCGGTCCGCCATGAACGGGTACACGAGCCGCAGCGTGATCAGGTCGTACCCCTCCTCGTGCAGCGGGGCCGGGTCGTCGCGTTCGATGTCCAGCTGCAGCCAGCGCACGCCCCCGACGCCGGTGTGCTCCTCGCGGGCCCGGGCGATCGCGCTGTCCGTGAAGTCGACGGCGTCCACGGTGTAGCCCGCCCTGGCCAGGTGGGCGGCCAGCTCCCCGGTCCCGCAGCCCACATCCAGGGCCCGGCCCCCGCCCTCGGGGACCGGGGCGTGCTCGGCAAAGAGTTGCTGTTCGCGCTCACCGAGCTGGCGCCACCCCTTCCCCTCGCCGTAGTGCTGCTCCCACTCGTCGCGGGCTGTGTACGTCAACGTGCTGCTCCTCGTGGTGGGCGGGGCGGAGTCAGGGGCGCTGTGCGGTGCGCAGCCGGGCCAGGGTGCGCAGGCCGCGCTCCACCAGCTCGGGATCACCGTGGGCGGTGCCGTAGGAAATGCCGGAAACGGCGTCCAGGACGGACAGGACCGTGAGCTGAGCTTCTTCCTCCGGGGTGAAGGGGCGGCCGTAGCCGTCCACCACGGCCTGGAAGAGGTCGGGGCGGCCGTGCCAGGCGTCGGAGAGCCGTACGAAGTCCCGTACGGCTGGCCCGTCTTCCGACCGCTCGAAATCGATCACGTACAGGGCTTCGGCGGACCCGTCCCAGCGCAGATTGCGCAGCTGGAAGTCGCCGTGCGTGGGCACCACGTCCACAGCGGGCAGACGGGCGGCCTTCTCGGCCATGGTGCGGATGAACTCCTCGTCCCCGGATGCGAGATGGGGCCGGGCTCCGTTGAGGTGCCGCTCCAGCTTCCCCAGGGGCAGCATGCCCTCGGCTGGCCGGGCCGGGGCGCTGTGGTGGATGGCCGCCGCGAGCTGCCCGATGCGGTGGAAGATGAGGCGCTGCTCCTCGGGTGGGTATGTGGCGCCGTGCAGGGACCGGCCGCCCACCGCGGTGAGCACGACGGCCCGCAGCGTGGGCTCGGCGGCCACCAGCCGGGGTGCGGCCGCCCCGAGACCGGAGACCCAGCTGCGAAGGGCGCCCACTTCACGCTGGTGGAAGCGGTCGTTCTGGTGGATCTTGACGTACCACTCGCCACCCTCGGCGCCGGTCGCCCGCAATACACGGCTCTCCTCCCGCGGCCAGGACACGTCCGTCCACGCGGTGATCCGGCCGACCGCCTGCTCGGCGAACGCGCGCACCGCCTGCTCCGGGACCGCGCCGTGCGCGTCGGGTTCGCGAACCAGGAGCAGCCGGTCGACGGACCGGTCGTAGGCGATCGGGTCGCCGGGCTCCTGGAAGTGCACGGCCATCCGCGCGCCAGCCCGGTAGGCGTCCAGCCCGGCCCGGCAGTACGCCACCATCGGCTCCGGCAAGGCGTCGAAGGAGAACCACCCCATGGCGTCGCACACATCGTGCTCCATGACCTCCGGAGAGCCCTCCCACCGCTTCACCTCGAAGAACACTCCGACCCGGGCTCCGCCGGCGGGGGCACGGTGGTGCACGGTGACGGCCGCCCGGACGTCTGCCGGGTCGATGACGACGCCGGACTCTTCCCGGGCCTCGCGCACCAGGGCGGTGACCACGTCCTCCCACGGGCCGTCCAGATGCCCGGACACGAGGTGCCAGCAGCCCGGCGCGTACACGTCACCGGCCCGCCTGGACAGCAGCACCTCGGGCCCAACCTCGCCGTCGCGCACGGCGATCAGGTGGACGTCGAGCGGCTCGGTGTGCCGCTGGGTGCTGCTCACCCGTCACCGCCGGGGCGGCGCGCGAGCAGCACGGTGAACACCGCGTCCTCCTTCAGGACGCCGCCGCCGGCATGGTCCTGGAGCAGGCGGAGAGCGGCGGCCTCGAACTCGCTGTGGTGGCCGGCGAACAGGGCGGGGCGGGCGAAGCTGGTGGTGCGCAGGTAGCCGATCACCTCCTCGGGCGTCCAGGTGCGGGCGACGGGGAAGCTGTGCTCGGTCACTGCGCTGAACGCCGAGTCGGCCAGGTCGTCTTCGTAGGGGCGGTCCGGTTCGGCGTAGGTGCCGTGGGGGCCCGCCCGCCGGTCTTCGCCGAGGTAGCTCTGGATCAGTGTCCGAAGGGCGGCCGTCCAGTTGGCCTCATGGGTCCAGAGGCTGCCGTCGCCCATGATCGCCACGACGGCGTGCGGCGCGGCGACCCGGTCGGCCATGGACAGGACTTCCGGGCGGGACATCCAGTGGAAGGACCGGGAGCAGGTGATCAGGGTGGGCGCCCGGCCGGGCGCGGCGGGGGCGAAGGTGTGGGCGGCGCCGGCGAAGACGTCGACCGTGCATGCTCCGTGGACCGGTTCGACTGCGGCGCGAGCCGCCTCCAGCATCGAGGCGTTCACGTCGACGAGGTCGATGTGTGCCAGTCGGCGCAGGACGGGCAGCAGCGCGCGGGGCACCTGGCCGGTTCCGGTCCCCAGGTCCAGGAGGACGGGGGTGGGCACACCGTGCTGGGTGGCGGCCAGGAGGTGAATTACGGCGTCCGGGAGGCCGGGACGGTAGCGGGCGTAGTCGGCGGCCTCGGGTCCGAACAGGGCATCGTCCGAAACTGCCGCGGAGGCCGGCTGATCGGGGCGGGTCATCGTGCGTCTCCAGTCTCGCCAGGGGAAAGCTGCCAGGTCAGTGCGCCGTTCGGGCTGGTGGCCCGCTGGCTGCCGTCGGCGTCGAACTGGAGCCGGAAGACGTCCGGTTCGCCGGCCGCCCGCCACCGGCCGGTGACATCCTGGATCTCCGCCCAGATGTCCCGCGGCCCCGACGTTGTCACGTCCCACCGTCGGTGGCCGACAGGTCGCACGCGCATCCACGACCGGCACTCGGGCGCGCCGATCGTCAGGTCCTCGGCGCCGAAGTGGCGCACCAGGCCCGGGTACAGGTGGTCGAGGGCCAGCCACATGCCGCGCGCCGTGTCGAGCGGTGGCGCGATCATGCTGCGCTGCGTCCATCCGTCGGCCGTGGCGATCTCCGCGCGGAAGGCGGCGGACAGGAACAGCCGGTCAAAGCCGGCACCGGCCCGGTGACCGAACTCGACCGCCCGCAGCTGGGCCTCCACGCTCCCGTCCTGTCGCCGTTCGATCACGGCCAGGCCCGGCCACGACGGCGACGACGTCCCGAGCGTCATCAGCGCGCGCCCGCCCGGCGCCAGCTGCTCCACCAGAGCCTGCGGAACGTGGCGAACGGCGAAGGAGACGAAGATCCGGTCGTACGGGGCGGCGTCGGTCCATTCGGTGGTGCCGTCCCCGGTCACCGTGGCCGGCCGGTAGCCAAGGGCGGACAGCCGCTCGCGGGCGGCCGCGGTGACGTGTGGGTCGATGTCGAGGGTGACGACGTCCTTGTCGCCGCACACGAAGCAGGCCGCCGCCGCGGTCACCCCGGCGCCCGCCCCCACGTCCAGCACCCGTTGGCCGGGCCGTAGGTCCAGCTGCTGCAGCAGGTCCGCGGTCAGGCTCATCGTGCTCGACATGGCGGTGATCGCGCCCCTGCGGCGCGGCCCGGGAGGTCGGCCGAGGATTGGTTCGCCGTCGTGCTGGATCGAGACGCTGTCCCCGCTGTGCAGCCGCTCCAGCAGCTCCTTCCGGTCAGCCGGACGGGAGAAGTCCAGCAGATCCCACCACGGCGGCGTCTCGTCGGGGGCGCTGCGCCGCACGTACGCCTGGGGCATCAGGATCTGGCGCGGCAGCGCGAGCAGAGCCTCTCGCACCGGCCCGGGGCCGAGCACTCCGCATTGCTCGAGCCGGGCGACCATCGCCGCCCGGGCCGCCACAGCCTCCCCGATATCGGCGCTGTGCTGGGCCGGCCGGAGGGGCGCGGCGGGTGCAGTGGGGTCGCTCAGCACGGTGCACTCCAGGGGATCGTGTGAGGGAGCAGCGGGTGGCGCTGGCGAGTTCGGCACCTGGTTCACGAGGCATCGCCTCCGAGTGCGCGCTCGTGCCGCGCGTCGTCCGTGCGCGTCGGAGAGGGCACGGCCGGAAGGGACGTCTGGTCCGCGGGCGGGTCCGGCATCTGCCGTAGGGCGCGGATCGGGGAGCGGGCGAGGACGACGAGCGGGATCAGCAGCAGGAGGGCCCCGGCGGTCAGGGTCGGCCGGACACCGCCCCACGTGCCCAAGGCGCCGGCGAGGAGCGCGGCCACGGGCCGGGCGCCGGACGTCAGCCAGGTGCTCGCCGCCTGCATCCGCGCCTGCATCCCGGCCGTGGTGACGATCTGGCGGATGGATCGCTGGGTGGTACCTGCGGCGCCGGCGCAGGCGAGCTGCACGAAGAGCGCCGCCCCGATCGTGATCTGCCAGACAAAGCCGGGAGCGGCGAGCAGCAGCGGGAGCTGGGTCACGGGGGTGATCGCGAGCGCGGCCAGCATCATCGGCCCCGGCCCGTACCGGCGGGCCAACGCCGGGGCGGTGAGCGCTCCGGCAGCCGCGCCCAACGCGCCGAAGCCCAGCACCACGCCGAACGCGGTCGCGCTCATCGCCAGGGCCCTCAAAAGGTTTGTCTCCGCAGACGCTGTGTCCCCCGCAGGTCGTGTCGCTTTACAAGGGGGACGAAGACCTGGCCTGTGTCGCATTCGAAGGGCTCACCGTGTCGCTATCTCCAACGCTTGTCGTGACGAAGGCCACACTGTAGCGGGCCCTGAGACGCGAGTGGGATGGATCAGGGGGCCTGGGTGGTGAGTTGGCGTAGTGCGGCTTGGGTGCGGGTGAGGGCGGTGATGCGTTCCTCGATGTGGCGCAGGTGGGCTTCGATCAGTGCGGCGGTGTGGGGGCAGGGGGCTTGGCCGCTGTCGCGCAGGGCGAGTACGCCGCGGATCTCGGCGAGGGTGAGTCCGGCGGCTTGGGCGTCGCGGATGAAGGTGAGCCGGGGCTGGGCCTCGGGCGGGTAGTCGCGGTAGCCGCCCGCAGTCCGGGGCGGTGCGGGCAGCAGTCCGCTTTGCTCGTAGTAGCGGATGGTCTTGGTGGTGAGGCCGGTGGCCGTGGCGAGGGTGCTGATGCGCATGGTTCCAGCGTTGACCTTCCAGCAGGGGGGAAGGTCAAGGCTGGGCGCGGTTCAGCAGCAGGACTCCGGGGTTGTCCCGTCGAGGAGGTTTTGGGTGAGGGGGCGGCCGAGCTGGTAGGCGTCGGCGACGGGCAGGACGGTCATGCCGGGGTGGTCGGTGAGCCAGTCCTGGGCGGCGGCCGGGTTGGCGAAGAAGTGGACGTGGTTGCAGAAGGCCGAGCGTACGGAGGTCATGTCGTCGGGGGTGACGATCGAGACGACGGCGTCGGCCGGGGCGAGGTCGGTGACGCCGTCGGGGGCCGCGGTGAGGCTGATCGGGGTGCCGGTGGCGTGGCAGGGGGATTCGATGTGGGCGGTGCGGCCGAGGACGGCTGGGAAGACGAGGGTGTCCAGGGCGCACCAGGTGTACAGCTGCTTGCCGTTGACTTCGAAGCGGTGGGGGGTGGGGCGCTGGGTCAGGCCGCTGCCGATGATGCGGCCGCTGTCGTCGTATTCGGTGTCGGGCATGGCGGCCAGGGCGTGGCGGACGTCGTCTTCGCTGTGGCCGGTGGCGGTGGCGAGCTGGGCGGTGGTGACGGGCTGGCCGGTGGCCAGCAGCTGGAGCAGCGGGCGCCACAGCCAGGGCTGGCCGGTGACGGTTTCACCGCCGCCCAGGGCGGTGGTCAGGCGGTCGGCGAGCTGCTGGGCGGAGGTGTCCATGGTGGAGATTCCTTGTCGTCTTCGGGCGGAGGCCGGCAGAGGGCCGGCTGCCGTGCGTCCGGATGGTGGCGTCTGGTGTTGACCGTAGGGTCTGTCCCCGGGGGCAGAGTCAAGCGCACCGTGTGCACCGTCGCGGATCGTCCGCCAGCAGGCCGGGGCCGCTGCCGTGGGCAAGTTCAGCCTGGTGAGTGGCTTCGAAGGCGTCGATGCGGCGCCGTGTCTTTTCTAGGTCTGCGATCTTGCTGTCGATGCGGGCCCGGGCGGTGCGCAGACGTTCGGCGAGTGAGGGGCCGAGGGCTCGCTCGCCGTTGTCCGCGTAGGTGCTGAGGAGGTCGCGGATCTCGGCAAGGGTGAGGCCGAGGCTGCGCAGTTCGCCGATCAGCCGTACGCACCACAGGGCGTCAGTGTCGTACAGACGGTAGTTGGCCGGGCTGCGGCCAGCAGTGTAGATCAGGCCCCAGTCGGTGTAGGTGCGCAGTGCCTTGACGGTCACCTGGGTGCGCCGGGACAGTTCGCCGATGGTCATCGGCTGCGCGGGCGGCTCGCTGGTCACAGGCATCTCCGGATACTGGGCGCGGGTTCTGTCGAGGATGTGTCGGGGCGGATCGGGTCAGTAATGGCCGCTGGTGCGGCTGGGTTGAGCGTTCTCTCCGTGATGGCGGCCAGGCGAGTGCGCAGGGTGATCGGTGCGGTGAGGCTGCGGACCGTGTGATGTGGCCGGTCGGGGCAGGACCCGCCGGTCGGGGAGTGTCTCGGTCGGCGATGCACGCTCCCGTAGGGCGCTTTCGGCCGGGCACTTTGCGCTCAACGGCCGTCTACCTCCTGCGGGCAGAAGACCTGGGTCTCCCGGGGACCCAGCCGGCCATGATCGCGCCGTAGGGCGCCATGTTTACCGGCCTCCTTCTCGTGTGCCTGTGGGGTTGGGGGCGGTGGTCGGCGGCTGCCCTTGGCCGTGGTTCCTGCCAGGCGGAGGGCCGCGTTGATCAATCCGATGTGGGTGAAGGCTTGTGGTGTGTTGCCGAGCTGTTCGCCGGTTGCGGGGTCGATTTGTTCGGCGAGGGAGCCCAGGGGCTGGGCTAGGTCGCACAGGGCGGTGAACAGACGCTCGGCTCGTGCGGGGCGTCCGGCCAGGGTGAGGGCTTCGACGAGCCAGAAGCTGCACAGGATGAAGGCGCCTTCGGCGCCGGGGAGGCCGTCGGGGCTGCTGCGTGGGGTGGCCGGCGGGTACCGCCACAGAAGGGATGGCTGATGGGGGCCGCTGGGTGGGGCGAGGTGGTCGAGGATGGCGTCGATGGTGGCGGTCTGCGCGGGTCGGGTGCCGTCGATGAAGCCGACGAGGGGGAGCATGAGCAGTGCGCCATCCACTGCTGGGTCGTCGTAGGCGCGGAGTTCGTCCTCGCCGTCGGGTGCCTCGCCGTAGCCACCGCGGGCGATCCCGACGTCCGTGCCGTCCAGCCCGACCGAGAGCACCTCCACCAGGGCCTGCCCCTGCGCGGGCTTCGGGTCGGGCAGTTCTACCAGCCGGTGGGTATCCGCTGTCCTGGGCGTGGTGACGACGGCACGCATGGCGGACTCCCTGTCTGGTTGTCTGGGCTGCTAACGGCGGTTACGGCGCGCGGTGGGGAAGAGTCACAGGTCCAGGCGTTCGGTGGCCTTCAGATACGCCTCGCTGTAGGTGGGGAACTGCGCGACCTGATCCAGCAGGGTGTCGATCGGGATCTGCGCGCGGATGGCCAGAGCGGCCTGGTGGATCCACTCCCCGGCCTGTGGGGCGATGGCCCACGCGCCCACGAGGATCCGTCGCTCACGGTCAGCGAGCAGCCCGAGGTGACCGGTGGGTTCCGTCTCGTAGGTCCAGGGACGGGCGAGGGAGGCTGCGAGGTCGAGTTCGCTGGTGGCCAGGTTGATGCCCTGCTCGCGTGCTTGTTCGCCGGTGAGGCCGACGGCGGCGATCTCCGGCTGGGCGAAGACGACGCGGGGGATGGCGGTGTAGTCGGCGCGGCGGGGTGTGCCGAGGATGGTGTCGGCGACCACCCGGGCCTGGTACTGGGCGACGTGGGTGAACAGGGCGATGCCGGTGACGTCGCCGAGCGCCCACAGTCCGTCATCGGTGACGCGGCAGTGCATGTCGACGTCCAGGGCCCCGCGGTCGTTTGCCCGGATCCCGACGGCGTCCAGCCCGAGGTCGCCGGTGCGCGGGCGGCGGCCCGCCCCGAGCACCATCACGTCGGTATGCACGCGGCTGCTGTCGTCCAACTCGACCACGGTGTCATCGCCCTCTTGGCGGACGGCCGTGGCCTGGCGGCCTACACGTACGTCGATGCCGTCCTTGCCGAGCCGGTCGGCGACCAGCTCGCCGAGGCGGTGCTCCTCGCGGTCCAGCAGCCGCTGGCCGCGCTGGACGATCGTGACCTGGCTGCCCATGCGGGCCAGGAACTGGCCCAACTCCACGCCGACCGCGCTGCCGCCGATCATCACGGCGCGCCGGGGGATCTCCCGCAGCGTGGTGGCCTCCCGGTTGGTCCACACCTCCACCTGGTCCAGTCCGTCGATGGGCGGACGCAGGGCCTCGGAGCCGGTGGCGATCACGAGGTGCTCGGTAGTGATCTGCCGGCCGTCTGCCTCGATCCGCCAGGGGCCGCGGCCGGTCAGGCGGGCGGCGGCTTTGATGACGGTGGCACCCTGCTCGCGGTAGCCGTCGATCTGGGCAGCGTCGTCGAGGTGGCGGATCATGTAGTCGCGGTAGTCGCGCAGGGCCGGCCAGTCCTGCTCGGGGGTGGACAGGCCCGCCGCGCCCGCGGCTTCGGCGCGGGCCTCGGGCGGGCGCAGCAGGGTCTTGGAGGGGATGCAGGCCCAGTAGGCGCATTCACCGCCGATGAGTTCGCGCTCCACCAGGGCCACCCGCAGACCGCCCGCGACGAGGCGTGAGACGGCGACTTCTCCTCCGGGGCCGGCTCCGATGACGATCACGTCGAAATCCGTAGGCATACTGTCGTTCCTTTCGGCGGTACGGGTCGGGTGTTGCGACGCTGCGGGTGTCTTGTGTGACGCTGCGGTGGCGGCCGGGCATCCCTGCCGCTGTCAGGGGCGGCGGTGCCGCAGCGCCCAGCCCGCCTCGGTCACCACGGCCACGGCCGCCCCGAAGGCCAGGTGGGCCAGAATTCCGCGCACATGGGTGACGGCCGGATAGGCCCGGTTGGGGGCGCTGTAGCCGAGCGCGGGGGTCAGGGCCTCGTCGACGATGAGGGACATCGCCGCCCCGGTTGCCAGCGCGGTCGTCAACGGCGGCGTGTGCCACCGGCGGCGGATCAGTGCGTACAGCGGCGCCCAGCTCATCGCCAACCCGTAGTGGAACGCCATTCCCGCCCGCTCCAACTGCTCCTCGGACAGGTCGAACCCCAACAGCCGGGCGTTCTTCTCCGCGGCGATCTGGAACGGCGGGCCTGGCCGGGCGGCGTCCTCGCGCGCCCGGGACTCCTGTGACTCCCATGCGTACAGCGTGCTGCTGACCGGTTCCATCACCTTGGTGGCCAGGTAGCCGGAGGCGGCGCCGAGTGCCAGGTCCTCGACAAGATGCTGGGCCTTCATGGCTTTCCTCCCGCACGTCCGACGGTGGGCGCGCT
This sequence comes from Streptomyces griseiscabiei, assembly GCF_020010925.1. NCBI lineage: Bacteria > Bacillati > Actinomycetota > Actinomycetes > Kitasatosporales > Streptomycetaceae > Streptomyces > Streptomyces griseiscabiei. The sequence continues at coordinate 165,361 of NZ_JAGJBZ010000005.1, forward strand.
GCTGAACCCGGACTTCATGGGTGCTCCCCCTTCCTTTTGTGACGGCTGCGGCGGAGCGTCAGGAGGCGCAGCAGGACAGCTTGCTCACGTCCCGTGTGTAGGTCTGGGCGGCGAGCTTCAGCCCTTCGGCCATGGTCAGGTAGGGGCACCACAGGTCGGCCATCTGGTGCACCGTCATCCGGTTCGCCAGGGCGTAGACGGCGGTGGCGATGACATCGCCACCGCCGTCGGCGATGACATGGACGCCGAGCAGCTTGCCGGTACCACGTTCGGCGACGAGTTTGATCAGGCCGTGGGTGTCGCGGTTGACCAGTGCGCGAGGCACGTATTCCAGGGGCAGGATGCGGCAGTCGCACGCGAAGCCTTGTGCCACGGCTTGTGCGTCGGTGAGACCGGCGGCGGCGATCGCCGGGGTGGTGAAGGTGACCCGCGGCAGGTGGTGGTAGTCCAGGGTGCGCTCGGCGCCGTCCAGGGCGTTGTCCGCGACCAGTGTGCCGTGGGCAGCGGCGACGTACACGAACTGCGGGTGCCCGGTCACGTCACCGGCGGCCCAGATCCGTTCGTTGCCGGTGCGCAGGTGCTCGTCCACGATGATTTCGCCGCGCTCCCCGGTCTTGACTCCCACCGTTTCCAGGGCGAGGCCGTCGGTGACGGGGCGGCGGCCGGTGGCCACCAGCAGTTGCTCCGCCTGGAGTTCGAAGACCTCGCCCCTGCGGGCGGCGGTGAGCCGGTAGCCGCTGGTGTCGCGGCGCACGGCGGTGACGGTGAGGCCGGTGTGCACGCCGATGCCCTCGCCGGTGAAGACGTCCTCGATCATTGCGGAGACCTCGGGCTCCTCGAACGGGGCGAGCCGGTCCAGCGCCTCGACGACGGTCACCTGGGTACCGAGACGGGCGAAGAGCTGGCCCTGCTCCAGGCCGATGGCGTTGCCGCCGACCACGAGCATCGACTCGGGCAGGTGGTCGAGTTCCATGGCGGTGGTGGAGGTCAGGTAGCCGGCCTCGTCCAGGCCGTCGATGGGCGGCGCCCACGGGGCGGAGCCGGTCGCGATGACGTAGTGGGCGGCCTCGATCGTAGTCGTACCGCCGTCGTTCAGGGTGACCTCAAGGACCGGGCCAGAAGCGAAGCGGGCGGTGCCAGCCAGGATCGTCCAGCCGTACTCGGCGGCCAGGTCGGTGTACTTCTCCGCCCGCATCGCCTCCACCAGGGCCTGCTTGCCGCTGATCAGGGCGGTGAAGTCCACCGGTCCCGCCTCGGTGCGGATACCGGGGAACGGCTGGGCGAGGGCCACGTGGCGGGCCTCGGCGGCGGCCAGCAGCGCCTTGGACGGCACGCACCCGGTGTTCACACAGGTGCCGCCGGTGGCGCCGCGCTCGACCATCACCACCTTGGCGCCCTTGTTCCGTGCGGCGATTGCGGCGGCGAACGCCGCCCCGCCCGAACCGATGACCGCCAGGTCGAAGCCGTTGTGCCGCGTGCTCACAGCCACCACCTCCCTGGGGGACCGGGTTACCCGGTCCGCTTTCTATACGCCTTGCCGAATGCCCGAACGCCGCCATACTATTCGAGTAAGCGAATAGATGCATGTGGAAGAGGGCTGGTGGCTATGGGCCCTGCGCCTGTCCTGGTCCGCACCGCAGTCATAACGGCCGCCCGCCAGGCCGACAGCGGGTGCGCGCATACCGACGCCGCTGCCCGGTTCTTCCGAGCCCTGTCCGATCCCACCCGGCTGAAGCTGCTGGAGTTCATCCTTCGCGGGGAGCGCACCTGCCCCGAGTGCGTCGGATACGCCGGTGTCTCCCAGTCGCGGGTCTCGGTCCAACTGGCCTGCCTGACGGCCTGCGGGTATGTGACCGGCCACCGGGACGGCAGGAGGCTGCGCTACCGCGTCGGCGACCCCCGGGTGGCGGACCTGGTCGTCCTCGCCCGCGCCGTCGCCGCGGACCACGACGGCGTCCCGGACCGCTGCTCCGGTGATCACGCCCAGCCGGGACCGATGCTCGGAAGGAACCGCCATGCCGACCTCTGACCGGCCTCCCCGCCGCGAACCGGACCGGCCCGGCATGGACGCTGCCCCGGGCATCGGGATCGTCCTGCTGATGATTGCCTGCTGCGCGCTTCCCGTCCTCATCCTTTCCGGTGCCCTCGCCGGGATCGGCGCCTGGCTCGGCAATCCTTGGGTGATCGCCGCGGCCGTGGTCCTGGCCGTCGCGGCCGTCACCGTCCTCGTACGCCGCCGCGCCCACCGCGACGACTGCTGCCCGCCCGGGGACGCCTCGGGCACCTCCGCGACGCGCCACCGCGAACCCCGCCAGGGAGGCGGCCCGCATGACCGCTGACACTGCTGTCGCCCGCCCCGGCTCATATCCGCGCAACCAGTTGGCCGCGTGTGACTGACACCGAGGAGGCCGTCATGTATGCCCCTTCCCAGCCCTCACGCCGCGAGCCGGACCGGTCCGGTGACGGCGCAGCCGCAGGCACCGCCTGGCTGCCGCCCCCTGCTCGCATTACCGGCCTTGCCCTGCTCGCCGCCGGGGTCCTGGCCGGGATCGGCCTCGTTTTGTCGATCACGTGGGCGGTCGACGTCGCGGTCGTTCTGGCCATCGCTACCGTCGCCACCGTGCTCGTGCGCCGCTCTCTGCGGCGCGACGCGTCCTCCCCGGACGACCAGGCCCGCCGGCGCCGCAGGCGGTGCTGCTGAACCGCAGGGAGGAATCCTGCGATGACGGCCGCCTCATCCGCACCGGCCCAGCGCACTGCGCTGGGCCGGGCTGCTCGGCGGCTGCTGGAAGTCACGCTTGCCGCTCTCGGTGCCCTGGCCGCCACGCTTGGCGCGGGGGTGGCGCTGGTCGGCCTGTGCTGTGGCGGCCTGGCCGTCACGGGTGCGGGCACGGCCGCCACGGGCGGCGCTGTGGCAGGCCCCTGGTCCTGGCTGTTTCTGACGGCCGGGACCACGCTGATTGCTGCCTCGCTGATCGTGCGGCGTCAGCGTACGCGGGCCTGCTGCCCGCCCAAGCAAGCTCCGTCCGGTCATCGCGTCGTTGGCGAGGGCGCCGTCGGGCGGGATCCCCTCAGGCAGGGGCCCCGGGACGGCGGCTGAGTTCAGCCGGCGCAGCAGGAGAGCCTGGCGACGTCCGAGGTGAACGTCTGAGCGGCCAGCTTCAATGCTTCGGCCATGGTCAGGTAGGGGTGCCAGGTGCGGGCGATCTGGTCGACGGTCAGCCCGGCGGTGATGGCGTAGGTGGCGGCGGTGATGATGTCGCCCGCGCCGTCGGCCAGGACGTGGGCGCCGAGCAGCTTTCCGGTGCCGCGTTCGGCGATGAGCTTGACCAGGCCGCGGGTGTCGCGGTTGGCCAGCGCCCGGGGTACGTACTGAAGCGGCAGGGTGCGGCACTGGCAGGCGATGCCGGCCTCGGCCAGCTGGGCGTCGGTCATTCCGACCGAGGCGATGGCGGGGCTGGTGAAGGTGACCTTCGGCAGCGCGGTGTAGTCCAGGGTGCGCTCCGCGCCGTCCAGGGCGTTGTCTGCGACGAGCGTGCCGTGGGCCGCGGCCACGTACACGAAGTCGGGGTGCCCGGTGACGTCCCCGGCCGCCCAGATGCGGGGATTGCCGGTGCGCAGGTACTCGTCCACCACGACTTCGCCGCGCTCGCCGGTCTTCACGCCCACCCGCTCCAGGCCGAGGCCGTCGGTGACCGGCCGGCGTCCGGTGGCGACCAGCAGGTGGCTGGCGCGCACCTGCTGCTCGCCGCCGGGACCGGTGAGGGTGGCGAGGATGCCGTCGCCGTCGCGGCGTACCGCGCTGACCTGGGTGCGGGTGTGGACGGTGATGCCCTCGTCCGCGAAGACGGCCTCGATGCCGGCGGAGATCTCCGGCTCCTCGCCGGAGGCCAGGCGGGAGCGGACGGCCATGGTGACACGGCTGCCGAGGCGGGCGAAGAGCTGGGCCTGCTCCAGGCCGACGTAGCCGCCGCCGAGCACCAGCAGGTGCTCGGGGAGCTCCTCCAGCTCCATGGCGGTGGTGGAGGTCAGGTAGCCGGTCTCGTCCAGGCCGTCGATGGGCGGGGCCCAGGGCGTGGAGCCGGTGGCGATCAGGTAGTGGGCGGCCTCGATGGTGGTGGTGCCGCCGTCGTTCAGCGCGACCTGGAGTACGGGGCCGTCGGCGAACGTGGCGGTGCCGTGCACGATCTGCCAGCCGTAATCGGCGGCCAGATCGGTGTACTTCTCCGTACGCAGCTGCTCGACCAGGGCGTCCTTGCCGCCGATCAGGGCCGGGAAGTCGACCGGCACCGTGGCCGGGGCCAGCCCGGGGAACCGGCCGGCCGCCTGCGCGCCGTGGCGGGCCTCGGCGGCGGCCAGCAGCGCCTTGGACGGCACGCAGCCGACGTTCACGCAGGTGCCGCCGGTGGTGCCGCGCTCGACCATGACCACGCGCTTGCCCTTGTTGCGGGCCGCGATGGCCGCGGCGAACGCGCCGCCTCCCGAACCGATGATCGCCAGGTCGTAACCAGTGTGTGCCTGGAGCACAGCACTACCTCCCTCAGTGGGGCCAGGCTCCGTGCCGGACCCCTTTTCTATGCGGCTTGCCGAATGGCAGAGGACCACCATACTATGCGGGCAAGCGAATAGCTGCTTGTGGAAAGGCCCCGCCCATGAAAACCCCTGCCCTTGCCGGCTCCCCTGCCACGGCCGATGCGGCCGAGGTGCCGTGTCTCCACCTGGACACCACGGCCAAGTTTTTCCGCGCCCTTGCGGACCCCACCCGGCTGAAGCTGCTGGACTTCATCCAGCGCGGCGAGCGCACCAGCGCGCAGTGCGTCGAGTACGCCGGCATCTCGCAGCCGCGGGTGTCGGTACACCTGTCGTGCCTGGTGGACTGCGGCTATGTCAGCGCCCGCCGGGACGGCAAGAAACTGCGCTACTCCGTCGGCGACCCCCGCGTCGCGGACCTGATCATGCTGGCCCGGTCCCTGGCCGCCGACAACGCCGCCGCGCTTGACTGCTGCACCCGCATCCCCGGAGAGGGGGAGCAGCGATGACGCCTCCGCCCACCCAGACACCTGACCGCCGTGGCGGCCTGCTCGGCACCCTCGGGATGGTCGGCGTCATGCTGCTGCCGATCATCTGCTGCGCCGGGCCGGTGCTGCTGGCCAGCGGCGCCCTGGCCGGGCTGGGCGGGGTGCTGGTCAGCCCCTGGCTGCTGGCCCCGGCCGCCATCCTGCTGGCCGGCGCTCTCGCCTGGTGGATGCGCCGCCGCAGCACCGCCGGCGGCGACTCCTGCTGCCCCCCGGCCACCCGCACCGACCAGCACGACCGCGACCTGCTCCGCAAGCACTGATCCCGCCCGGCGCTGCCGCACCGCGCCCGCGGTGACACCTTCCGGTCACCCGCCGCACTCACCCGTCCGCTCCGCTGTCGGCCGGGACCAGCTCCGGTCCTGGCATCCGAGGAAGGCCCGCACCACCTATGACTTCCCCGTCCCCCACCGCCCGCCGCACCCGCCTGCGCCGCCGTACCGCCCTGGCCCTCGCCGCGGCCGCTACCGCCGCACTCACTCTGTCCGCCTGCGGCACCGGCACCACCGCCGACTCCGCGGCCAAGACCGATACCGTCAGCGGCACTTCCGCCGCTGCCAAGGCGGACACCGTCACCCTTCTTGACGACACCACGCTGGCGCTGCCCGCGAAGGAGCCCGCCGCGCTGTTCTTCTTCTCCGTGGGCTGCGGCGAGTGCGCGGGCGGCGCGAAGTCGCTGGATACGGCCGCCAAGGAGTTCGAGAAGGCCGGGAAGAAGGCCAATTTCCTCGCGGTGGACATGGACCCGAGCGAGTCGAAGACGACCATCATGCAGTTCCTCCAGTACATCAAGGCCCCCTCCCTGCCCACCACCGTCGACAAGGGCGCCGCCCTGTCCCTGCGCTATAAGGTCTCGGCCCTGTCCACGCTGATCGTCGTCGACCCCCAGGGCAAGGTCACCTACCGGGCCACCGACCCCTCCGCGGACCAGATCCAGGACGCCTTGAAGAAGGCGGGCGCGTAGTGAACGGCCTGCTCGCCCTCGCCTTCGCCGCCGGCATGCTCGCCCCGGTCAACCCGTGCGGCTTCGCCCTGCTGCCCGCATGGATCACCGCCGCCCTCGGCGAGAGCGACACCTCGCCGGTGCCGGTACGCCTGGCCCGCGCCCTGCGCTCCGGCGCCGCCCTCACCCTCGGCTTCGCCGGCACCCTCGCGGTCGCCGGGCTCATCGTCAGCGCCGGCGCCCGCGCACTGATCAGCGCCGCCCCCTGGCTCGGCCTGGCCACCGGCGTCCTCCTGCTGCTCCTGGGCGCCGTCATGCTCACCGGCCGCTCGCTCGGCCTGCGGCTGAACCTGTCCACCGGTACCAGGGGGTCGGCGGGCCCGCCGACCGCCCGGCGCATGGTCGTGTTCGGCGTCGGCTACGCCGCCGCGTCCCTGTCCTGCACCTTCGGCGTGCTACTGGCCGTCATCGCCCAGGCCCAGGCCACCGCCAGCTACGCCGGTCTCCTCGCGGTCTTCGCCGCCTACGCCGCCGGATCGGCCGCCGTCCTGCTGCTGGTGGCGGTCACCACCGCCGCCGCGGGCGCCGCCCTCACCCGCAAGATCACCGCCCTGGCCCGGCACGGCACCCGCATCACCGCCGCCGTCCTCGTCCTCACCGGCGCCTACCTGGCCTGGTACTGGTACCCCGCCGCCACCGGCGGCCCCGCCACCACCGCCCCCGGCGGCGGCCTCGCCACCTTCTCCGCCACCGCGACCGCCTGGATCCAGGGCCACACCACCACGATCGCCGTCACCGCCCTCGCGGTCGTCCTCGCGGTCACCGCCGCCGCACTGCGCCACCGCAGGCGGCCCGCCCGCCACGCCACGCCCACCAGTACAGCCCCCTCGGCCGAGGCGGACTGCTGCCCGCCCCAGCCGGCCCCCACCCCGGCCGCCCCCGACCGCGACAACGGCGACCACTGCTGCTGACCCCCGCCCACGCCCCACCCCCTCGGCCGGGCAACGGACAACGCCCCGGCCGCAGCCAACTCCGAGAACAGAACGGCGCCATGACCACGTCAGCAGCCCACCAGGCGGCCTCCCCGACCGTGCGAAGCAGCCCGCACGCGGCGTTCGGCGCCGACCGCGCATTCGCCCTCCTGCTGATGGTGGGCGGCTCCCTCGGCCTGCTCGCCTCGGCCGTGCTCACCCACGACAAGATGAAACTGCTCGCCAACCCGAACTACGTCTCGGCGTGCAGCATCAACCCGGTGCTGTCCTGCAACAACATCATGAAGAGCTGGCAGGCCAGCACCTTCGGCTTCCCCAACCCCTTCATCGGCTGGGTCGCCTTCCCCGCCGTCATCGCCATCGGCGCTGGACTGCTGGCCGGCGCCCGCTACCGGCGCTGGCACTGGCTGGGCCTGCAGGCCGGCACCGTCTTCGGCATCGGCTTCGTGACCTGGCTGCAGTACTCCTCGCTGTATGCCATCGGCGCGCTGTGCCTGTGGTGCACCCTCGTCTGGGCCGTGACGATCCTCCTCTTCTGGTACACCACCGTGCACAACATCCAGCACGGGCTCATCCCCGCCCCCGACCGGCTGCGCCAAACCGTGACGGAGTTCCACTGGGCCGTGCCCGTCCTGTGGATCGGCACCATCGCGCTGCTGATCCTGACCAAGTGGGGCAGCGCCCTGTGGGCCTGACCCCTCTCCAAGCCCCGGACCCCCGCCCCCCCGCGGGTGCCGGGAGGGTGGCCGGCTGCCGCATCCCCCCGAACGGCAGCCGGCCGCGCCCTCACCCCTGTCCGCCCGGCCCCAGGGAAGGTCCTTGATGCGCACGGCATCCCACCGCGCCCTCGCCCGGCCGCGCCGGGTGCTCGGTCACCTGCTGACGGCCACGCTCGCCGCGCTCGGCGCCCTCACCACTGCCCTTGGCGCCGCGCTGTCCGCGATCGGCCTGTGCTGCGGGGCCCCCGCCCTGACCGCCGCAGCCGCAGGCGGCGCCACCACCGGGACCGCCACCACCGGACCGGCGACCTGGCCGCTGTGGACCGCCGGAGCCGTCCTGCTCACCGCCGCCGCACTGTGGCACCGACGCCACCGCACCACCACCTGCCGCATCCGCCACCAGCCGTCCGCATCCTCCGAACGGCCCCGCCCCTCCGGCCCCACCGGCCGGCACGGCTGAGGATGCCTCACAGACCCCCGTACGTATCGAGTCGGACAGACAGAGACAGACAAGGAGCCCATCCATGGTCGAGCGGTACGACACCCTGGTGATCGGCGGCGGCATGGCCGGACTGCCCCTGGCCCTGCGCGCCGCCCGGCACGGCCGGGTCGCCTTCGTCGAGAAGGAGAAACTCGGCGGCACCTGCCTCAACCGGGGCTGCATCCCCACCAAGACGATGATCGCCTCCGCAGCGGTGGCCCACCAGGTGCGCCGCGCCGCCGAGTTCGGCGTGACCACCACCGCCCCCAGCGTGGACCTGGCCGCCGTCGTCGCGCGCAAGGACGCGATCGTCGACCGGATCCGCTCCGGCTCCTACAAGACGGTCGGCAAGGCCGACCAGCTCGACCTCTACCCCGCCGAGGGACGCTTCGTGGCCCCGCGGCGGCTGCGCGTGGACCACACCGAGATCGAGGCCGACAAGATCTTCCTGGTCACCGGCCTGCGCACGAGCCGCCCGCCCATCGACGGCCTCGACCAGACCCCGTACTACACCTCGCGCACCCTGCTGGATCTCACCGAGTTGCCCGAGCACCTGATCGTGGTCGGCGGCGGCTACATCGGCTGCGAGTTCGCCCAGATGTTCGCCCGCTTCGGCTCCCAAGTGACGCTCATCCAGCGAGCGGAGCGGCTGCTGCCCGCCGAGGACCCCGACATCTCCACCGCCGTCACCAATGGCTTCACCGCCGACGGCATCACCGTCCTCACCGGAACCACCTGCACCGCCGTCGACGGCCGCCCCGGCCACATCCGGGCCGGCTGCCACGGCAGCGAAACCGGCGAGATCACTGGCACCCACCTGCTGATCGCCGCGGGCCGCACCCCCAACACCGACACCCTCGGCCTCGAACACCTCGACCTTGAGCCCGACGAGAGCGGCTTCCTGCCCGTCGACGACCTGCTGCGCACCGACGCCGAGGATGTCTGGGCGCTCGGCGACATCCGCGGCGGGCCGATGTTCACCCACACCGCCCGCGACGACGCCGACATCGCCTACCGCACCACCTACCGTGGCCAGGACCGCTCCACCACGGGCCGCGTCGTGCCGCACGCGGTGTTCACCGATCCCGAGGTCGGTTCCGTCGGGCTGACCGAACCCGACGCCCGCGCGGCCGGACACCAAGTCCTCATCGGCCGCCAGGACTTCACCGGTGTCGTCAAGGCCCGCGCCATCGGCAACACCCGCGGCCTGGTCAAATTCGTCGTCGACGCCGACACCGACCGCATCCTGGGCTGCCACATCGCCGGCCCCGACGGCGGCAACCTCGTCCACGAGGCCGTCATCGCCATGACCTGCGGCGCCACCTACACCGACATCGCCCGCGCCATCCACATCCACCCCACCCTCGCCGAAGGCATCAACACCGCCGCCGGCGGCGTCCACCGGGAAATCGGCACCTGACCCTCCGGGCCCTGTGGTGGCAAAAGACCGCCCGCAGCATTGTCAACTGCACGACCCGTACGGCGCCGTTCTGTCCGCTTAGCTGTGCGATCTCGTGGCGAGTAGATCACCATGGCAACGCAAGGGCGGAGTGCCCGGCAGTCTTTGCCGCGCCCCCCGCCCCATGCAACCCAGGCTGGGCAGTCAGCTACACGATCCGTACGGCGCACTCGCTCTTGAACTGTTCGACAGAGCGCGGACATTCGACGGCGCGGCCAAGGCGTCGCGAAGCCGCTCGATCTCCAGCCTCTGGGCGGCGATCTGCGACAGAGCCCGCTCCCTGAAGTCAGTGAGTCCATCGATTTGCGCGTCACGAGCGGCGAGGCGCTCCTTCAGCCCGGAGACCTGTTTTTTGAGCCGCTCGATCTGTGCGGCCCGCGGGTCGGGAATCACGCCCGTTTCCCGAAGCTCGGCCAACCGGCGCTCGAACTCCTCCGCCAGGTGTTGGTAAGGGCCTGGCCGCGGCGAGCCGTCGCGGTTCTTCTTGGGATAGAAGCCGGTGCGGGCGACCCCGGCTTGGGTCGCGAGGGTCTTGATGTCGCACTTGCCGCCCGGGGGAACGTCACCGGCAAGGAGCCGTTCCATGACGTGCCGAATGGCCGCCTCATTGTCCCGCCGGGTCTCGTCGCTGATACGGGCCACGTCATGCCCCCGTTCCGCAGAGGGCGTCAATCTCGGCCAGCACCCGTTCATCGCGGGCGAGTTCCGTACTCAGCCGGGCCTTCTCCGTCCGCTGCGCGCGCCCGATGGTGGCGATGAACACCTTCTTGCTCTCGGCGCTGGCCGCCCACACCGGGCGGTGCCCGGCATGGTGGGTGGCCTGTGGGCACCGCGCCGAATCGCACATGCCGATCAAGGGCTCCGTCGCCCCGCGGGCGTGAGCCCCTGCGAGCTTGAGGCACAGCGCCTTGGACGGATCGAGGAACCAGCAGTAGTTCGCCGGCCCCAGGTGCAGGGCCTTGGCCCGCTTGGCGAGCAGGTTCGTCACCTCCTGGTCGCTGCGCTTGATGTTCGGCGCCCCGGAGGAATCCAGCTGTTCGTCGACGAACGCGAAGAAGTCCAAGAGGTCGCTGGCGCCAGGCCCCGCAGGGCGGATACCGTTCTGGTAGTCGTGGAAAGCGTCGAGGGCGACGCGCATCCTGTGCTCCCGCTCCTCTTGGCCGAACTCGGCCATCAGCACCGACTGGGCCCCACCAGGGCGGTCCGCATAGCCCTCCGTGGTGACCACGGAAATGTGCTTGAGATGGATCTTGGCGGCCAGCAAACCACCGGGCCGGTGCGCCATTTCCACCGCGAGGGTTCTCCGTAGCATCCGCAGACTGACCGGCACCTCGGGGATCGGCGCCAACCCAAGGCGACGGCCCTCTGGGCCATTGACCCAGGTCAGGAACCATTCGTACGGGGTGACGAAGGAGAGCGACTTGAACAGGTGACCGTCGTTCTTCACCGGGTCAGCGAGCGAGGCGGCTACGTCGGCGGTGTCGTACGCCTGCTTGATGGTCACCCACTGATCGTGTTCACCACCCAGCTTCCGGCCCTTGATGACCTTGCCCTTCAGGCGGTAGCGGACGCGGCCCTCGCCGAGCTGTTCGGGAGGCAGGCGGCAGTCGTTGGTCAGCTCAGCCAGTTCGCTCTTGCGCATTCCGGTCAGTGCGGCGAGCGCGATGAGGCAGGCTGTGCGGGCCCGGGAGAGCTGCAGTCGGGCCTCGGTGGTGTTCATCGGCAGGGTCCAGGGGACACTGCCCCGTCCGTCCGCGCGTTCGACCAGGGCGGCTGTCCGGCCCCAGCGTTTGGACAGGCCGACTTCCCTGACGGCCTTTTCCAGGTGGCCGCGCAGGGTGGGCAGCCACGTGTAGTGGAAGGCGTGCCGTCCAGTCTCGTGGGCGAGGGAGATCAGGTTCACCTGTAGCAGCGGATCGTCCTGATCCCAGCCGTCCGCCAGCCGCTCGGCTACGACGTGATCGAGGGCGACATCGAACGGATCAGCTTCCTGTATGTGGCGGTCGATGGCCTGCGCGACCTCGACCCTCCAGTCCGGACGCTCCCGGTTGTTGCGGCCCGGCCGGTTCGGCACCATCTCCCGCAACTGTTGCTGCAGCTCCGTGACGTGCGGTGCCAGCACCTCCACCACGTACAGGGCCGCCGCGACGAGCGGTTGGAAGACGTCGTTGCTCAGCGGCGGTGTCGTGTTGCCCGTCCGACGGACCATCCCGGCGACGGAGTACGCCGTCCGTCGCCCCCATGGACGGAAGGCCGACACGTAGCCGTCGGCTGAGAACAATTCCTTGTAGTAGCCGAGCTCCTGGATGACCGCCACGACGTCCATGCGGTAGCCGGGGCTGCTGTCGCGGATCACGACGCCGTGCTTGTCCCGTACCTTCTTGCGAAGTTCCAGGTAGGCAGCACAGTGCTGCTGGGTTACCTCCCCGAGATTGTCCACGCCCTGTTCGGTGAGCCAGTTGAGCCAGCCGGTCAGCACGGTCAGCCGCCCGTGCACCGTGGCTATCTGCACGGGCGTTCGGTAGGCGTGGGCAAGTTCTCGCACAGCGCGGTGGTCCGGTGCGAGCCGGGCGAGGATGAACTCCTTCGCCAGTTCCCTCCACTGGGGATTGAGGATCTCGGTGAAGGACAAGATCCGCGCATACCGCGCAAGGTACCGCGGCAGCCCGATGACACCGGTGAAGTCCCAGATAGCGTCGTCGAAGTGAGGATGCGGGCCCGCACCGTGGACCGGCAGACCGGCCGCAGCGCACACGTCTTCACCTCGAAAGACGGAAGGCGAAAAGGCAGCCGCGAGGCCCGTGGGCCCGTGCAGGGTGGTCATCCGGTGTGCTCCTCAGGTCGCAGGGGAAGCTCGACATCGGAATCGGTGACCTCGGCAGCGGCTGCCCGTAGCGCGTGCTCGGAGAAGTACCGGCCGGGGGTCAGGATCTCGTCGAGCCGGTGAGCGTACGGGCCGAAGACGGGGATGAACTCGGCGGTGGTCATCTGCTGCCACTGGCGGGAGAAGAACGCCCGTAGCCGCAGCAGGTTCGGCAGATGGCGAGGGGCGAACAAGGCCAGCGGGCACAGCAGGCACACCCACGGGCGTGCCGGACAGGGCTTGCCCTTCGGCCCGTGGAGCCCCGACAGCTGATCTCCACATGCCGCGGTGAACACGTCGCGTTCCCCGGACAGCAGCTGCGCCAAGGCGTTGTCATCCAGGCCGAACCGCTTCATGTGCTCGGGATAGTTCTCCACCAGGTCGGCCATTTCAGCGGTGGCCAGCACCAAGGGCGGCAGCGCCCGGCGAACGAGGTCCTCCTGCGCCTGGGCGATGATGTCCTCCGCCGCCTCGCGCTGAGCCGGCGTCGTGTTCGTCAGGTAGTGGTCCCCCTCGACGCCGGGGGACCGGTTCGGATCCAGCGTGGACCGGCGGCTGCCGCGCCAGTGTGACCGGTCCTTCAGCGCGTCGTGGGTCGTGCGGATGCGGTGCCGGTGAAGGCCCAGGGGGAGACCGTCGTCACCAGTCATCTGCGTGGGGCGCCCGTCCTCGTCGACGGCTTGGCGCCGCTCGACCCAGGCGCATATGGACAGGCGCGTGGCCGGCTTGGCCAGCCATCGCTCTCCCGCCCATGTGCCACTCGGCGTGAAACGCACCCAGAGCTCGGGGCGCAGTTCCTCGGGCGCGAAGCGGCGGGCCACCGCAGAGTGATCGAGCCACTGTTCCAGCAGGCGAGTGGCCTGACGAGACAGAGCAAGGCTCTCTGCCGCCGTGCGGCCCTTGACGTAGCTGAGGAGGATCTTCTCGTCACCCGCCCACTCGATGTCGTCGAGTCCCAGGTCCGCGATCCCGTCCGGCACGATGCCGGTGTAGGCGCCGAACAGCAGCTGATAGGCGATGATCACATCCAGGGTCGGGATGAGCGGATCCAGCACCGCGCGAAGACCGCCCCCGTATCTCTGGCGGAAGGGGAACGAGCCGCGGTCTGCCATCTCTTTGACGAGCGGGTCGGGCCCGTCGTGAAGCACCAGCCAGTGATGGGCAGTGCGTTCACGGAGCGAAGCCCCTGGACCGTCAGCTGTCGAAGCGTGATCACGGGCCGCGCAGAACGCGCGGAAGGCGCCATCGACCTCGTCCCGGCAGGTACGGATGAGCCGAGCCCATTCGGCCTCGCTGTACGGCTGGTGCGAGCCGTACCGCTCGCCCGTGTTGAACAGCCGGCCATCGACGAACGCGCGCACATCCGGCGCCAGAATCGGATCCTGGTCATCCGCGCAGCGCAACATGGCCCGCAGCGCGCTCTCCTGGGAGGATCGCACCCCTTGCCGCCAGTACCGGGCGAGGAGCGCGCGCGTCAGGTCGGATGCCCCGCCGGAGAACCCGAACTCGACCAGCCAGTCGGTGAAGCCGCGGACGGCCGTGAGGTACAGGTCGAAGCCTCCCGCACTGTCGACCTGCCCGTGCGGATGGACAAGATCTGTAGCGCCTTCCAGCAGAGTGCGTGCCAGCCCCGGGAGCTCCACTGGCCGCCGCACACGCAGGGGACGGCGGTACTCCGATCCGTCGCTGAAGATGCAGTGCACACCCAGCGGGTCAAGGGTGACGATGGCCGGCATCAGACCACCGCCGGTTCGTCGTCGAACTCTGTCTCGAGCTCCAGCTCGACGTCCTCGTCCAGCAGCCCGTACTCCTTGCCGACCCGCCGATACAGGGACGTGAACAGGCGGAGCACGTCCAGACGGTGGAGGTACGCTTCCGTCGTCAGTGAACTGGTATGTCCGAGAAGATCGCGCAGAATCAGCAGCGGTTCTTGGGTCCGCAGGTAGTGCGCCAGGGCGGCATCGTCATCGGTGTCGCGGACCTGCCGAGCAGCCTGCTCGTACCAGCCGCGCATCAGCCGCGCCATGGTCGCCATGGCCATGGTGTGACGTAGCCGGTGCGGATTGACGTGCGGGAAGCGCGGCTCGTAACGCTCGCGGATGCGGTCAGAGGTTCTGGCGAAGACCGTGGACCATCCGGTGAACGGGCGTCCCTGGCCCCACACTGACAGCAGCATCGAACCCCCCTCCGGGGCGACCAGACGCCGCCGCTCGTCAGGGCCGAGTGAGCTCCACTGGACGCGGAGCCCGTTGACGCGTCCGCCCCACTGGTCGGCGTCCGTCACGAACAGCGGCTCTCCCCAGCGGGCCGGCGGACGCCACGACGATCCGAACGTCGCCGCTGCTCGGTCGAGGGCGATGTAGGAGTGCAGCTCAGCCAGCGCGTCGTAATCGATCCACGATTCGCGGTACTTGCTTCCCTTGGTGACCCCGGACGGGACCGGGAAAGAGACCGGCACCGCAGTCCGTCGCGAGGGAAGCAGGGGCACCTCGCAGACCAGCAGGTACGTGTACTCCTGGCTGCGGAGTCCGCTGGAGACGATCATTCGGCCGACCGCCGAGTTCCGGGCCAACTCCCGCCCTCGGTAGCGCAGATCGCGCTCCCCGTCGGGGCTCAGGCCCGCCAACCCCTTCAGGAACATGTCCGTGAAGTCGTCGTCGAGATACTTGATCGTCACATGAGGCTTGGCTTGGCGCCGCCGTGACTGGTTGACCCGTCCGCGACGGACTTGCCCCTTGAAGGCCCAGACCGCCTGCCGGTACGTGAACGGCTCGGAGTCGGCGTACTCCTCGTCCTTCGCCCACTTGTAGAACCCCGCCAGAATCCCCATGTTCTGGTTCCACGTGGACGCCTCGAAGCGATGCTTGATGGGGCCCTGGGCTCGATAGACGGAGTACGCGCCCAACGCCGCCTTCAGACGACGCCGCGTGTCGAACAGAGCGACGCCGTGCCCGGATATGAACTCCAGCCACTCACGCACCGTACGCACGTAGTAGGGCCACGAATTCGGTGATGGGCATCCATTCGCTGGCAGCTCGCAGGCCCAGCAGTTGATCACGGTGGTGGGACGGACACCGTTGCTGCCCTCGAAGAGAAGGTCGTCGTCGAACAGCAACGGCATCCCCTCCGGGATTGCCGGCCTGAAGGCAAGTCCCCAGGACTCCCAGCCTGCCGATGAGTACGTCGATTGGTGCATGGCCGATGAGTATCAATGCAACCTGGCTGAGTGCAACAAGCAAACGAGCAGGTCAGACGAGGTATCAGACAGTAAGCAACACCGTCGTTAAGCGGGAACAAACAGGTACAGCGCCCAGAGGGTGTTGAGCAGCCCGAGGGCGAAGGAGGTCGTCGCGTTCACCAAGGTCAGCGTCCACAGCCGGTCATCGCCGCGTACGTACCGAAGGCCCTCGGCGATCTCACCGCGCAGCCGACGGGTCTCCGGGCGGACGCGGGCGGGCTCGGAGGTCTGGATGCGGGCGGTGCACACGGCGCTGATCAGGTAAGAGGCGACATCGCCTAGCAGGGCCCGGGCGGGGCCGAGCAGCACGGTGAGCGCGGCGCCAAGGTGGCTCCCGGCCGCTGCGGCGACCGCGAACAGCGCGCCGACCCGGCTGTTGCTCCGCTGGATTAACGACCGGTCGACGAGGCTGGGCAGCAGACTGATGGCCGCCGCGTCGTGGAGGACGCTCGCCGCCCCCTGCACCACGGCGACGATCATGAGCTGCGCGAGGGTCAGG
Source organism: Streptomyces griseiscabiei (assembly GCF_020010925.1). Classification (NCBI taxonomy): domain Bacteria; kingdom Bacillati; phylum Actinomycetota; class Actinomycetes; order Kitasatosporales; family Streptomycetaceae; genus Streptomyces; species Streptomyces griseiscabiei. Next base: position 181,630 of record NZ_JAGJBZ010000005.1, read on the forward strand.
GTGCCCAGCGCGGCCGCCACCGGCACGGTGGCGAGGACCGTCGCGCTCACCAGGTCCCCGGTGATCATCTGCTGGCGCTTGGAGTGCCGGTCGGCGAGCGCGCCGGCGTGCAGGGCGAGCAGCGCGGGCGGGAGTTGTCCGAGGAACGCGAGCCAGGCGACCTGGGCGGTGGTCGCGTCCAGGTGGAGCACGGCCAGGACCGGCAGCGCCATCTGCGTGATTGAGCTGCCGGTCACGCTCGCGGCCTGTCCGGTCAGGTACCGGCGGAAGTCCTGGTGCCGCCACAGCGAGGTGCCGGCGGCAGAGGAGGTCTCGCCGCAGGGCGTCACAGCGCACCTCCTCGGTGATCCAGCATGGCGGGCATGGACTCGGCGGGCCCTCTTCCCATGGGGGTGCTCACGTGCTCACCAGCCCAGTTGCGAGTAGTGGCGGCCTTCGGAGATCGCGGCGATAGCGGTCCTGGTGTAGGGGACGATGCGCTCGGGAAGCGCGTGCTGCGGCCACCACTTCCAGGTCAGGCACTTGTCGGGCTCAAGGACCTTCGGTACCCCCTCCCACCGGTGGGCCTTGAAGACCAGCTGCATCAACGGCAGCACGCCCGCTGCATCGACGATGTGGGCGACGTGCGCGAGTTCCACGTCAGCGGGGTCGATGACAAGACCTGTCTCTTCCATCACCTCGCGGACCAGGCAGGCGAGGGCAGGCTCCTGCTCGCACCGACCGGCGGGGTAGTGCCAGGTGTCGCCGGCGTACTTCGAGTCGGGATGACGCAGCCCGAGAAGCACCCGGCCTTCGGGGTCTTCGAGGTGGAGGTGGACTCCGATGCCGTTCAGGACCGCCTTGTTGCTGCCGTCCCACACGGGGGGAACCGCGTTCGGGGCGATGCCAGGGGGGTTCTCGGCCGCGTGCCGGTGAATCAGGTCCCGGGTGGCGGCGTCGAGGCGTAGCCGGTCCAGGTCATCGAGGGTGAACCAGTGCAGCAGCACGCCCTCGTACAGCCGGAGCCGGTCGGTGCCGCGCCACCGGCCGGCGAAGACCTGGACGGGGACACTGAGGCCGTCGATGCTCGTGGCGGCCTCCACTGCGTAGGGCGTCACATCCTCGAGCCGGAGGTCGGGCACCTCCTCGGACAGCTCCCGCACCAGGGCGCCCTCAAGGCTCTGGTCGTCGTGCGTGCGGCCGCCGCCGAGAAGAGCGAATTCGCCCGACGCCCAGATGACACCGGGCTTGTGGTCACGCAGATGGAGCAGGTAGCGACCGGTCGCGTCGTAGATCAGCACGGAAGCGTTCACCGGCTCGGGCTGGCCGTCCAGCCGCGCCGCGAGGAGTTTCGCGCGCAGTGTCGGCGAGGCGACTTCCGCCTGCGGGAGCCACTGGGCGGCGGACCCCTCCTCGTCGGGGCGCGCGATCGTAGGGGGCTCCTCGTCAGCGAGGTAGAAGACGTAGCGGATGTCGTAGTGGCGGTGGGCTGGTTCCCCGATGGACGGGTGGGCGGCCTCGTCGTGGACTCCGATGTCGATCGGAGAGCCGAGCAGTTGCCGGGTCAGGCACAGGGCGCTCGGCGCGATCCCGGCCTCCTCCACCGTCGCGCGCAGAGCCGCGGCGAGCAGGGTGCGGTCCTCGGGCGCGATGCGGACGCCGGGCATGAGCACGAATTCGCCGGTAACCCGGTGCCGGAGGTGCAGGACCCGGCCCTGCCGATCGACGATGACGGCGCTGCACGTGATCTGCCCGGGCAGCGTCGTCCGGGCGGTCGCGTCGACGGGCCGGTCCAGCGCGGCAAGGAGCTCGGCCAGGGCGTCACGCTCGCCGGGGTGCCGGCCGAGGTACGCCTCGACGGTCTTGCGGATCGCGGTGGAGCTGGGTGGCATGGACGTCGTCTCGCCTTCGATGTCAGGGGAGGGCAGGCGGGGGAAGGAAGCTCCAGTGGTTCAGCTCGCCGCTCCGTTGCCGGACGGCTTGGCGCCTCGGGGGCCGGGTGCGCCGCCAGTCGACGGCGCGATCTCGTACTGGGGTGCCTCGGCGGTGCACACGCCCCGGTACAAGCCGCGCTTACGGGAGATCAGGTCCTCGTGGGCCTTGCCGCCGCCTGGTTCGACCGGCGTCAATGTGTTCCCCTCTCGTGGACGTGGCGGTGGCGTCGCCGTGCTCAACGACGCCGCACGATTTCGAGCACCTGTTCCTTTCGGACGCGTTGCGCACCCTGTAATTCAGCGGTCCTCCGAGGGTGCGCAGTGCATCGACCCTTGCCACGCAAGGGCCTGCGGCTCGGGGAAGGTTGGCCGAAACGCCGACGTTCAATCGCTGCGGCGGCCGGCTGTCAGCCGGCCCCCGTCCCTGGGGCTTCACCCAGTTCGCCCGGGGTGGCCCGCAGGCCCAGGCGCAGCGTCATGACCGCGTGGTCGGTCAGCCCCGCTTCACGGGCTTCCTGGTGGTAGTCGCAGGCCAGGATGCGCTCGGCGTGGGGTGTCGAGACGAAGAGGTGGTCGAAGCGGAAGCCGTTGCCGCTGCGCCCGAACCAGGAGTGGGTGACCTCGTCGGGGTGGAGGTGGCGGAAGGCGTCGGTGAGACCGGCGGCCCGAAAGGAGTCGTAGAAGTCGTACTCCCAGTCGCCGAACACCTTGTGCGGTGGCTGGTGGCCGCGCTCGATGACGTTGAGGTCCCCGGCCACGATGACGGGTATGTCCGGGAAGGCGGCGAGCAGCCGTGGCAGGCTCTCGGTGACCGCCTCCTGGAAGGCGCGCTTAGCGACATTGCGCTGGTCCTTCGGGCCGCGAGAGGGCACGTACAGGCCCAGCACTCCGATGTCGTGGCCGCCGACGGTGACGCGGGCCGCCGGGGCGCGATGGGGGGTGACGGTGACCGGGCTGGGGACGGTCCGGACGGCATTGGTGCGGCAGGCGATGACCGTGCGGTAGTCGGGCGTGGACGGCTGGGGGGCGATCACGGTGGCGTACCCCCGCTCGGTGAGCGCGGTGACGAGGGCGTCGCCGCCCTGGGTGGAGGACACCTCGGTGAGGACGGCGATATCGGCGCCCTCCCGGCCGGCGATCCATTCGGCCTGGCGGCGGGAGCGGTCCGGGGAGGCGTGCTGGGCGTTGACCAGCAGCAGCCGCACGGCGTCGGTGGCCGGCTGGTGGGCGGGCTCGTCGGTGGCGAGCAGGGACAGCTGCTCGGAGGCGGGGGTCATCGGCCGGCTTCCTTTTCGTCCAGGAAGACCTCGCTGTTGGCGTCCAGGTTCTGCTGGAGGCGGCCGAGGGTGGCGCGGACGAAGGCGAGTTCGTCGTCGGTCAGCGGGGCGCCGACGGCGGTCAGGTTCGCTTCGACCTGCTCGGGGCGGGTGAAGCCGACGAGGACGGCGGCGTTCTCGGCTCGCTGCAGGCACACCTGGAGGGCGACGCGGGTCAGCGCGGCCGGGCTGTCGCCGAAGCGCTCGCGGAGCGGCCGTAGGCCGTCGGAGATGATCCGCAGTGCCTCGGGGGTGAACCAGGCCTTGCGCAGCCGGTGGTCGCCCGGGGCGAAGACGGGCGGGTGGTCGGGGTCGTACTTGCCGGTGAGCAGGCCCTGGGCCAACGGTTTGTTGATCAGCACGCTGGCGTCGAGAGAGGCGGCGAGGGCGAAGATGTCCGGCCGGCCGGCGGCGGGCGGCGGGGTCAGGGCGTTGAAGCGGGCCGCGAGGTAGTCGGGGCGGATCTGCTCGGCGAGGTGGGCGAACCGGGCGTACTTGTCGCCGCGCTGGTCCTTGGCGACGGTGACCCGTTCGGTGGCGTGGCGGTGGGGGCCGCGCATCCCGACGGCCGTGACCAGGCCCTGGCGCTGGAAGTCGCGCATCTGGGCGACGGCCGTCTCCAGGTAGCGGTCGTCAGGCCCGAAGTCGGCGTTGTGGAAGAAGTAGATGTCCAGACGGTCGGTGCGCAGGTTCTCCAGGCTCGTCTCGAGCTGGCGGCGCATGGCCGCGGGCAGGTAGGCGTGCCGGGCGGTGCCGCGGTGGTAGCCGACCTTGGAGGACAGCACCACGGTGTCGCGGGGGACGGTGGCGGTGAAGTCACCGATGATCCGCTCGGAGTGCCCGTGCCCGTACACGTCGGCGGTGTCGATGAGGTTCGCGCCGAGCTCGTAGGCCCTCTCCAGGCCGCGGCGGGAGGCAGCGTCGTCGGCCGTGCCCCAGCCCATGGGCAGCCCGAGGTTGTTGTCGGCACCGCCTACGGCCCAGGCGCCGATCCCGATCGGATGAACGGACAAGCCGCGGGCGAGCGTGCGGCGTGCGGGGGAAGTCGGAGCACTCACAGGAAGTACCTCTTACCTCTCAATTACTAGCAAACAATGATGAACCGTGTGCGGGAGTGAGTATGGTGCCTCGCGTGACGACACAACCTCCCATCACCGAACTTGACTTGAACGCGATCACTGAGCGGCGCTGGGTCGACCGCGGCGACTTCACCGACGCCGAGTTCGACCGCGCCCGCGCCTTCTACGAGGAGATGCGCGTCCACGACGACCGCCTGGAGCGGGTGCGCGCCGATGCGGCCGCGATGATCAGCGAGTGGACCGGACACAAGCCGCGCGACGTCGGCTCCTTCGGCACCCGGCTGAACCTGGAGAGCTCCGACCTGGACCTGGGCATCGGCTACCCGGTCGAGGACCGCGACCGCCTGCGGGAAGTCCTGGCGCCCCACACCACGTTCCTGGGCGAGCGCAAGACCCGCTTCTCCACCTCGCGGCTGGTGTTCTCCTTCACCCTGGACGGCGTCGAGATCGACCTGAGCGCGCTGACGGTCGAGGACTACGCCGTCGCCTGCCGGATGCTCGACCAGATCGACACGACCATGACGCTGGACGAGCGCATCGCGCACACCTGGGTCAAGCACCTGCTGCGCAGCTCGGGCCGCACCGACGAGTACGCGACGTGGAAGCTGACGACGTACGCCCGCTTCTGCCCGGAGTTCAACTGAGTGCCGATCCCGGAGAAGACCGGCGCCTGAACACGGGGCGCCGGGCGCCCCGACCGCAACGCGGTGACGGGGCGCCCGGGCCCTGGCCGGGCGCTCACGCACAGGACTCGCCCGCGTTGATCAGCTCCCAGCTCGTCGCCGACGCCCACCGGCCGTGCTCCCGGGCGAGGGTGGCCGCGTGCTCACCGGACAGATGCCGGCCGACCTCCGCCGCCGTGGCGGCCATCCGGTCGCGCAGCATCCCGGCCCGCGCCTGAAGCGCCGTCTCGATGCGCGCGGACAGGGCCGCCTCGTGCTCGGGCCGCTCGAGGTCGTACTGCTCGACGGCGCCGATCACGTCACCGAGGACCTCGTAGGCGGCGTCCTTCAGCACCACACGCGCCTGCCGGACGGCGTGCCGGGGCGGGCCGTCGAGGACCTTCTCCAAGCTCTTGAAGGTGTAGTCGAGGGCGAAGTGGCGGTCCACCCACCGCTGCGCCCACCCGCTGGCGACGCCGATACGCCAGTCCCGATAGCGGCAGGCGACGCGGCCCATGAGCGGCTCCGGCTGCCCGGTGAGCCCTTCAGCGCTCGCCTGCCGGGTGTAGGCGGCGCCGATCAGGCACTCCATGCTGACGAGCATGTAGCTGATCCCGGTGTGCAGCGGCCGGCCGGTGGTGTGCGCGGCCACCCACTCCTCGTCGCGTACGCCGCGGACGATCTGGCGCGGCGCCAGGCCGGGCTGGGGGCGCAGCAGCAGGTCGGTGCGCCCCTGGAAGGCGTGGGTGGCCTTCAGCTCGTCCAGACTCATGAGCGGGTCGAAGGTGATGTACGTGTACCGAGTGGGGACGCCGAGCGCGGACAGAGTCCGTATGGCCAGGGCGTTCTGCTCGGCGGTCGTCTCCTTGTTGAAGCGGGTCAGGATCGAGTCGACGCCCGACTCCACACCGAACAGCATCCGGCGAAGGCCCAGGTCGACGAGGGTGCGCCACATGCGGGCCCGCTCAACGTGCCATGCCTCGTTCCGGTCGATGCGTACCGTCTGGTCGATGCGGCAGCTGGACTCCCAGGTGAACCCGGCCTCGTGCAGGGTGCGTCCGAGCTCCAAGACCCGGCTGACGGCGGCATCGCCCGCACCGATGATCTCCTCGTCGACCAGGTAGAGGGTGCGGGAGATGTTGGGGTGGCGGTCGAAGACCTGGCCCAGTTCGTTGAGGATCCACGGCAGCCTGCCGGGGGCGGCGCCGGCCCACAGGCCCTTGTGGCCGCGCGGGCAGAAGGAGCAGGTATTGGTGCAGCCGCGGCTGGTCTCGAGCTGGGCCACACCGTGGTGGGCGAAGGTGGGCGGCAGCAGGTCGAGCTCGGGCAGGATGTCGCTTGCAGTGTCGCGGGCGACGGGCTTGGCGGTGCGGCGCCGGCTGATGGCCATGGTGCCGCCGCGGGCGGCACCGGTGTAGCCGATGCCGGGTATCTCCTCGCGCGGAATGTCGCCATGCCAATGGGCCAGGACACCCTCGATGGTGGCCTCGCCGCCACCGCGGGCGACGAGCAGGTCGGGGTAGCGCTCCAGCAGCAGTCGTTCGTTGCGGGCGGTGAGGCTTCCGCCGGCCACCACCAGCGGCGGTGTCGGCAGGGCGAAGGCCGCCTCCAGGAGCTGGAGCATCAGGTCGTGCTGGCCGAAGGTCGCCGAGATGCCGACAATGTCCGCTACCCCGGTGGTGAGTTGCTTGAGCAGGTCCTCCACCGTGACGCCTAACTGCATGTCGGACAGGGTGACCGTGCCCATCAGCGTGGAGCGGGCCGCGCGGGCCACATCGCTGATCCCCAGAGGGAAGCGCGGCAGCGGAAAGAACTCCGGGTGGTACAGGGCCATCAGGTGCACGTCCGGCCGGGTCAGCCGGTGAACGGCGGTCTCGGCCAACTCGGCGTGCGACAGCCAGGAGTCCGGCGTGTCCAGTCGGACGTGCCCCTCGCTCCACCGCGGCCAGTGGCGGGAGGCGTGCTCGGTGCCGGACAGGTCGGCCGCGACCCACCGGCCGTCCGGGCGTTCCAGGAGCAGCAGGCGCCGGTCCAGGGTGCCGCTCACCCTCACCCGGCCCGGCGTGCCCTCTAGGTGGGCCTCCAGCCAGGACCGCACATGGTTGGGCGAGATGAGGAGCGGCTCGAGAGCAGCCCGGTCGCTGCTGGTCAGCGGGCGGATTCCGGGGTTTGCTGTGGTGACGGCGCGAGCCATCCGGTCCAGTACCGCGGTGTGCCTGTCGTCCATGAGGGTCTCCTTTGCGTGTGAGCCCGCCCCGGTGCGTGGCTTCATGGAGCGGTCAGGTGGTGCAGCGCGTGTGGGCGCGGCGGGGCGTGGGGCCGGTCTGGGAGCGGAACCACGCGGTGAGGTCACCCGTGGCAGCCAGCAAGTGATGAGAGACGAGAGAGGCGTTGGCCTTCACGGCCTCGGACGCCCGCAGCCGCTGGCGGCGGACTGCCCGCTCCGCGGACGCCACGGTTCGTCGTTCCCGGACCGCAGAAATTGCCTCGGCGTGGTCGTCCTCCCCGCCAGCCCCCCGGAACGCCTCGTTGATCAGATGCCAGAACAGTCGGCCGGAACGGGTATCGGAGGACTGCTCCCACCTCGCGTCCCGAGTTAGGGCCCACATGAGGGATCCGCCGCGCAAGGCCATGAAGCCGTCGGCGTTGACCTTCATCTGGCTGACCGTGACCACGCCGGCGAGAAGACCCCGCCGGTACCATTCCAGCCACCGCTGGAGGGTGAAGTACTCAGCGTCCTCGCCCGGCTTGACCCAGGGGTCGAAGTTCGCGCTCCAGGCAGGATCGGTCTCAGGGGACCGGATGATGTCAGCCAGGATGCCGTCGTGTAGATCTGCTGCCAGCAGTTCCTGACGCTGCCGGTGGCGGCGCTGTGACAGAGCTAGGTGAGCGGTGCCGAGTACGACGACCGTTGCAGGTACGGCGAAGTCCTTCAGCATTCGGTGGGACAACATGACTTCCTCAGGTATCGGGTCTCCGGCCGACCACGGCGGGCACAAGCGAGCGGCGCATGCCCGGCGGGCGGGGCGTCGGAAGGGGGGGTATCGGATGGACGGGCGCTTCATGCCAGGCGTTGCGCCGCACTGAGGGGCTCCGGTGCTGCGGGCGACCCGGTTCGCATCGTCTTCGGTCAGCCGCATCAGACGTTCCCTTCGTCCTTGGCCGCCAGCCATCCGTGCGACGGGTCATGGGTCAGGTCAGGCGAGCGCGGACGCGTGCGGCGTCTGTGGCGCTCAGCGGCTCGTACGACGCCAGTGCGCGGGCGAAGAACTCTTGAGCTTCTTGCTCGCGGCCTGCCGCTGCGACGCTTTCGCCCAGGAGTTCCAGGCTCCGGGCCATCCACTGGCGAGATCCCGTCCGCTCGAACTCCTGCTGCGCCGTAGCGCCGGCCTGCCGGGCTTCATCGTGGCGTCCGGTCATTGAGTACGCCCGGCCGAGCCAGGCCAGGGCCCGGGCCGCGTCGTGCGGGTCGTCGACCTCGACGAGGGCGGCACGGGCGGCGGCGAGGACCTCGACGGCCGCGGCGGCATCGCCCCGGCTCAGCTGGACTTGCCCGAGGAGGATGTCGGTGAGGGCGACTCCGCGGCGGTCTTCCCGGCGCTCGCGCAGAGTGCGAGCCTGCTCCAGGTGCCCCACGGCCTCCTCGGGCCGCCCGGCTTCGTACGCGGTGGCGCCGAGTTCGTGCAGCGCCTGCGCCTCGCCCCGTGCGTCGCCGCGCTCGCGGGCGCTGGCCAGGACGTCGGTGAAGCACCGGCCCGCTTCGTCGAAGGCGCGGACACCGCGCAGCCCGATACCGAGGGTGTTGGCCATCTCCTGGACGGCGATTTCGTGGTTGTAGAGGAGGGCGGCTTCCAGTCCGAGGCGGTGGGCCTCGATCCAGGCGTCGTACATCCTGGCGGCGCGCCACCAAGGCCACATGGCGTGAACGAGCTGCCACACCGTCCCGTACGAGCCGGCCGCGTGCGCGGCGCGGATCACGGCCAGAAGGTTGGCGGACTGGGTGTCGAGCCAGGACAGGGCCGCCGCGCGGTCCGGGAATTCGACCGGGTGCTCGGCAGGGTAGACGTAGGTCCGGTCGAGCTGACGGTGGCTGGGGGTCAGCAGCCGCTCGGCCGCGGTTGCTGCGGCCAGGTACGAGTCGGCCGCCCGCCTACGGGCCTCGGACTCCGCTCCGTCCAGCTGCTCCAGCGCGGCGTGGTGCCGGGCGTGGGCGAGAGCAGCACTGGAGTAGCGCCAGACAGGGCCGCGTACGCGATGGTCGCCGTCCTGGACCAGGAGGCCGCCGGCGGAGACTTCCTGGAGGAGGTGGGCCGCTTCGGCGGGGGTGAGCAGTGCGACGGCGGCCGCGAGGGAGCTGTCGACGCTCTCCACCGGTAGTCGGGCGAGCTGGCGGTACAGGCGGGCAGCGGGGCGAGAGAGGTCTGCGTACGCGGTGTCGAGAGCAGAGGTCACGATTGCTCCGGGGAGGTCGGGGGCGGGGCTGGTGCTCGCGGTCCAGCGGCGGCGTTCGCTCAAGGCGCGCACGGCGGCGCTGAGCGGCCGGTCCGGGTGCCGGGCGAGCTGGGTGATGCTGAGGGCGAGTGCGAGGGGCAGGCCGGCGGTTAGCCTGATCAGTTCGGTGACGGCCTCCGTCTCCTGCTGCACGCGGTCGGGGCCGAGGCAGCGCGTCAGGTAGGAGCGGGCGGCCGCGTGGTCGAGGGGGCTCAGGCCGAGGGTGGCCGCGCCGTGGCGGGCGAGTTCAGGCAGCGGGATGCGGCTGGTCGCGACGACGAGGTGCCCGCTGCCGCCCGGCAGGAGGTGGTGGATCTGGTCGGCGTGGGAGACTCCGTCCAGCAGCAGGCACATCGGAGGCCGGGCAGCCGAGGCGGAGCGCCACCAGGCCGCGAGTTCCTCGGCCCCGGCGGGCAGCGGGCCCGGGAGGATGGAGCGCAGCATCCGGCCGAGGACCTCCCCAGGGCGGGCGGGACCGTCCGGGGACTGTCCGCGCAGGTCGACATGGAGCTGGCCGCCCGGGTAGCGGGCGGACAGCCCATGGAGGAGTCGTTCGGCCAGTGCGGTCTTGCCGATGCCGACGGGTCCGGTCAGTACGGCGATGGGCACGGCGTACTCGGGCTGGGTTTCGATCCACCGAGTGAGCTGGGCCTGCTCCTGCTCCCGGTCGGTCCACGCGGGCGCCACCGGTCGCAACTGCCGGGGCGCCGGGGGTTCGTGGCGTGGTTGGTGGAAGTGGACGGCGCCGATCGTGCCCGCCTGCACGCTGGTGTGCAGGGTGGCGTCTCCGCCGACGGTGTTGGTCACCACCGCGGGCGGGAGCGGAGTCCCGGGGGCCTGCTCGGTCATCGCCAGATACCTCGTCGTCGTGTCTGGAAGTGGGGTCAGATCTGGGTTTCGCTGCGTACGAGCCACAGCCCGGCGTGGCGGTCGGCGTACTGGGTCAGCTGGTCCTGGTAAAGGCGGTCGACGGGGGTGATCGCGGTCCGGCTGACCGTGACCACACCGCGCACCGGGCAGGCGGGATCGGCGAGCATCTGCAGGGCGCGGGCGTAGCCGCGTCGTAGGAGGGGGTCGTCGCCGCCGGTGCGGAGGTCGACGGAGTCGAGGGTGTCGACGAGCGGCGGCCCGCCGACGACCAAGTGCTGCCTCTCGGCGTAGCCGCGGGCGGCGGCCAGATCGTCGTGCGCCGCCCCGTCGGGCCCGGTCAGCGCGTAGAGCACGACGTGCAGCGGCCCCGGGTGGGCGAGCGCGGCCCGGTTGGCCGCGGTGCGCCGGGCTTGCAATTCGCGTGGGTCGGCGCTGGTCAGGGGCTCGGGATGCGGGCGGAGATAAGGGGCGCGGGGCGGCAGGCTGCGGCCAGGCCGTGCGAGGTCCGACACGGATCGTCCCGGCAGCGGGGATCGGGCGGGCACATGGTCGAGCGGTGTCGGGGTCGGGTGGCTGGTCATCGCGCTCACGAGACGGTCTCCCAATCGGCGAACTGCACGGGCACCCGCCTCATGAGGTAGGCGTCGAGGCCTTCGGCACGGTGTGCGGTGGCCGTCAGCAGAACCGCCGTTCCGGTGGCGGAATACACGGTGCGCCGGCGGTTCCATCCGCAGCCGACGAGATGGTCGACCAGGGGTGTCACGGAGGGCATGAGGTGTCCTGCGGGCTGAAGTCCGGGAGTTTCCCCGGGAGGAGGGGCGGGATGGGGCCGGGCAGAGGCGGTCATCGGCTCTTCCTGTGGCGGGGTGCGGGGCGGCGTGGTGCGCCCGGGCGGGGCGAGGAGCGCGTCGAGCAACATGGCGGGGGTGTCACCCTGGCCGGGTGGGGTGTGCCAGTGCAGGTCCGGGCCCCCGGTGACGGTGGCGGCCGGCACGGTGCGACGGGTCCCGCGCCGCAGCAGGGCGCATCCCGTTCAGCGTCCACCGTTCGGAGGTACCGGAGTCCGGGTCGAGGAGGATGTGCCCGCTGCCGCTGTAGGGGTCGGCCAGGACCGGCCCGCGGCCCCCGGCCGCCTGCAGCGCAGCGATCAGCGGCGGCGCACTCTGGGCCGGGATCCGTAGGGCGTCGAAGTGCTCGCCGCACTCCCAGGTGCGCAGCCCGCCGGACGGCGGAACCCAGTCCGGCAGGGTGAAGTAGGGCTCCCTGGGGCCGAAGGCTGCGCGGCGCGCGGGCGTCATGAGGTGTCCTTCTCGAATCGGAGCGGAAAGGGCGGGTGTGCTCACGGCGCGCTCACCGCCGCGGGTGCGCCGGCGTGCGGGACGGAGATCGCTGTGGCCATCGCAGCCCTGGCCTCGGCGCGCAGCCGCAGACGGACGACCCGGCCGCCGACCGGGCTCCGGACGGCCGGGTACCGCGCTTCCCACCCCAGGTCGCACAGATACGTGAGCAGCCACTGGCTCGTCCCGGCCGTAGGGCCCGACGGAAACGGCACTTCGCACCAGACCCACGTCCGCCCCGACCGGGCCGCATGGTCGGCGAGCCACAGGGTGAGCAGCCGCCCGACCTGGGTCGAGCCGACGGTGGCCGGATCCAGGGCGACGAGGAGCCCCGCGTCGTGGCCGCCGGCTCCCCAATGCCGCACGTCGGGGTCGGTGCGCAGGACGAGACAGCCGACCAGGAGGCTGTCCTCATACAGCCCCAGGGCACCGGGCCCGCGAAGGAGTGCCGCGGCGCGCCCGGTGTCGACGGTGACGCCCTGCCCGGCGAGCAGGTGAGCGCGGTCGCTCGCCAGGACGTCCACCGCGGCGCGCGCGGCGTCGGAGGTGATGGGCAGCATCTCGTAAGCCGGCCCGACGGCATCTTCCGGCAGCGCTCGGCGGCCGCCAGGCCCGATGGTGCTGCTCGCGCCGCTCACCGGCCTGCCTCGCCCGCCGCCGCTTCGGACGGGGCAGGCGCGCCGCCACCGAGGATCCCCCACGTGTGCGCGAGGCCCACCAAGTGGTGGGCGTTGTCGGCGCCGCCCTTGGCCACGAGGGCTCCGACCTCCGCCCGCACGTCGGAGGCCCTGACCTCGATGGCGTTGCCGATGTGGCTATTCAACGAGTGCTCCGCGAGCGCGCGCAGCAGCGTCAGCTCGAGCTCGGTGAAATTCGGTGCCGGGCGGGCGCACGCGGGCGGGTCGACTGCCCGGGCGGTGAGCAGGGCGTGGACGAGGACGGGCCGCGAGCAGCCCGGTCGGTCCATCTTCTTGCGTACCAGCCTGAGCTGGCTGGCGACGCCGTCCACGGACAGCTGGAGCTGGGCGGCGATGGCTTGTGGGGAGTGGCCGTAGACCAGGGGCGCGGCGACGCGCCTCTGCGGGCCGGTGAGGGCTGTGGTCGGTGGGGTGGTGGTCATCAGAGGTCCTGGTCGGTTGTGGATGGTCAGGCGGCCGGGGTGCCGAGGTGGACCGGGAGCTGCTGGTGGCCGTTGGAGATGAGGCTGGGCAGGGGCTGGAGCTGGTCGGGCGTGACGGCAAGGCGCAGGCGGGGGAAGCGGGTGAAGAGCGCTTCGAGGGCGATCCGGGCTTCGATGCGGGCGAGCTCGGCACCCAGGCACAGGTGGGGGCCGTGGCCGAAGGCGAGGTGGTCGCGGGCGCCGGCCCGGTTGATGTCGAACTCGTCGGCGTCCGCGCCGTGGAGTTCGGTGTCGCGGCCGGCGGCGGCGTAGTTGATGGCGAGGGCGTCGCCAGCCGCGAAGGTGATGCCGGTGGCCTCGTCGAGCACGTCGCATACGGCGAAGCGCAGGATGATCGTTGCGATCGGGGCCTGGTGGCGGAGAGTCTCCTCGACGACGTGTTCCCAGCCGATCCGCCCGGTGGTGGCCTGGTTGAGCTGGTCGGGGTGGGTCAGGAGGTTGGTGACGGCGTGGTCGAGGAGGTTGACGGTGGTCTCGTGTCCGGCGCCGATGAGCAGGACCAGGCTGTCGGCGAGTTCCTGTTCGCTGAGCTGGCCGTCGTCGTGGGCGGAGATGAGGCCGGAGGTGACGTCGTCCCCGGGCTTCGCGCGCTTGCGGGCCAGCAGTGCGGCGATGAGCTCGTAGACCCGGACCGGGGCGGCTTCGGCGTCCTCGGGTGTGAGGTCGGTGGCGAACAGGGCGCCGATCGCGTCGCGGAAGTCGTCGTGAAGGTCCTCGGGAACGCCGAGGACCGCGTTGACGACGAGGAGCGGCAGGCGCCACGCGAAGCGGGCGCGCAGGTCGACGCTCTCCTCGGGGCCGGCGTGCTGGAGGTCGTCGAGCAGTGCGTGGGTGATCGCCTCAATCTGCGGGACCAGGGCGCGGACCCGGCGGGTGCTGAACGCGGCCGCCAGCGGCCGGCGCAAGCGGCGGTGCTCGTCTCCGTACGCGGACAACGCGTTGCGGACGTCGACCCAGATCCGCAGCGGCCAGTCGGTGGGGACGGTGCCGTCGTGGTAGGCGGGCCAGTGCCGGCTCGCGTCCTTGGAGATGTCGGGGTGGGTGAGTAGGCGGCGTATGAGGTGGGGGTCGGTGACGGACCAGGCGGGGATGTCGCCGGGGAGTAGGACGCGGGTGGCGGGGCCGAGGACACGCAGGGCGGCGGCCTCGCCGTGGATGTCGGATCCGGTGGCGTCGAGGCGGTAGGGGCAGCCGCCCGCGGGGGCCTGGGCGGCGGGGGCACTCGTGGACATGGTGGTTACCTTCCGGTGCGGGCGGGCTGGAAGCGGACGGGCAGGGAGGCGGGCCCGGCGAGGAACGTGCCGGAAAGTTCGGTCACCTCGTCGGCGGGGATCGTGAGGGTGAGGGCGGGCAGGCGGTCGAGGAGGTGCTCGATGGCGGTCTCGGAGATGACCCGGGCCAGCCCCGGGGCCGGGCAGCCGTGAACACCGGCCGAGAACGCGATGTGCGCCCGGTTGCCCACGCGGTCCTCGTAGTCGACGGTCACGGCCGGATCGGAGTTGGCCGCGGCGAAGGAGATGATGATCGGGTAGCCGGGCTCGACGAGGACGCCCTCGACGTACTGGCGGCCCCGTGCGTACAGAGGTGAGTAGTTGGGGACCGGCGGTTCGGTCCAGAGGACCTCTTCGAGAGCGGTGGCGACCGGGGTGACGCCGGTGTGCACGCTGCCGGCGAACCGTTCGCTGGTGAGGAGGCGCTGGAGGGTGCGGCCGATGTGCTTGGCCGTCGGCGGGGCTGCGGCGCCGAAGAGGAGCAGCAGCGTCTGCACGAGTTCGGCATCGCTGAGCCCGGCCTGGATCAGGTAGGTGACGACGTCGCGGCCGGGCTGGGTCCGCTTGAGGCGGACCAGGTTCAGGCAGGCGGCTTCGAGCTCGGCGTTGGCCTGGGCCGCGTCAGGCCCTGCGGCGAACAGCCGGGTGACGCACTGGATGATCAGCGCGCCGTCTTCGGGCGGGCACCCGAACAATTCGATGACGGTGAGCATCGGAAGCGGGTCGGCGTACTGGGCGATGAGGTCGGCTCGCCCCGCCGCGAGGAACGCCTCGATCAGCCGATCCGCGACGCGGGCGACGGTGTCGGCCAGCGCGTAGGTGTCGATGCGCGTGAGCGCGCTGGTGATGGCGCCGCGCAGCCGCTCGTGCGCGGGCCCGTCCTTCCACAGGGCGTTGTCCCTGGGCATCATCATCTGCAGTGCCGGACTGTCCGGCGGGATCTGCCCGGCCCGCAGGGCCGCCCACTCGTAGGTGGGGTCCTTGGCGAACAACTCGGGCGTGTGGCGCAGCAGGTACACACAGGCCTGGTAGGTGACGGCGAGGTAGCCGAAGACGTCCGGGGAAATCTCGACGGGGACAACCGGGCCCTGTTCGCGAAGGCGGCGGTAGCTGGCCTGGGGGTCGGCGTCGAAGGCCGCGCCGTAGATCGGCAACGGCCGCTGGGGCGGCAGCGTGGTGTGCCCCCGTACGGGGCACTGCGCGGCGGGCTGGGGGCGGGCGGTCATCGGGTGGACTCCGAGTTCAGCGTGACGAGGTGGCGGACGAGGGTGATCAACGCGTTGCGGGAGCTGTTCCGGTCCCGGGCATCGCAGGTGACCAGCGGGGTTGTGGCGTCAAGGGCCATCACCTCGCGCAGCCGGACCTCGGGGTGGACGGGGGCACCGTCGAAGGCGTTGACGGCCACCGTGTAGGGCAGGCGGAGCTGCTCGACGCGCTCGAGGATGGGGTAGGTCTCTTCGAGGCGCCGGGTGTCGGTCAGGACCAGCGCGCCGAGCGCACCACGCGCAAGATCAGTGAGGATGTTGAAGAAGCGGGGCTGGCCGGGCGCGCCGAAGAGGTAGAGGACGAGGTCGTCAGCGAGGTGGAGCCGACCGAAGTCCATCGCAACGGTCGTGGTGGTCTTGGACGGCAGGTCGGTGTGGTCGAGGTCCGCGCCGGCGCTCGTCATGACCTCTTCGGTGCTGACGGGCGGGATTTGGGACAGGCCGTGGACGAAGGTCGTCTTGCCTGCGGCGAAGTGGCCGGCGACCAGGATCTTCGCGGTGCGCTCGTCACCGCGCAGTATCGGCGGTTCAGAGTCGGTGAAGCCCGGCAAGGACGTCCTCCAGCAGTTTGCGGTCGGGGGCGGCGGCATAGGTGATGCGCTGCCGGGTGGTGATGTGTCCGACCTCCATGAGGTCGGAGAGCAGGATCCGCATCACGCTCACCGGCAGGCGCAGGAGTGCTCCGAGTTCGACGACCGACTGGGAGGTACGCGACAGCGCGGTGAGGATGGCGAGTTGTTCGGGGTTGAGCGGGGCACGGTTGAGGTGCGCGGAGGACGCGGACAGGCTGATCAGGGTGATGTGGTCGAAGTGGTTGCGGCTGGGCTGCGCCCGGCCGCCGGTGACCACGTAGGACCGCACCAGCCTGTCGTCACCCTCGCCGTGCCCCGCCGGGCTCATGCCAGCTCGTCCTGTCGCTGGCGGGACTCGGCCGCGAGGGAGGCACCCAGGCGCTCGACGACACTGGCCATCCGGTCCGAGAAGGCCAGGACGTCCACGTCGCTCGACGCGGAGGTCACCAGGTAGGAGGTGGCGCTGGCGGCGACGAGGAAGAGGTAGCCGCCGTCGTACTGGACCATCGTCTGGTGCCAGGTGACGGCGCCGGAACCGACGAACGAGGCGGCGTTGCGGCTGAGCGACTGCATCCCGGAGGCGACCGCGGACATGTTGTCGGCCAGATCCACGGTGACCTCATGGGAGGCCGTCATGCGCATCCCGTCCGCCGAGAGCACCACGGCGTTACGGGCGCCGGGAAAGTCGACGAGTTCGTCGAGGATCCACGACAGGTCAGGGCGGGCGTAGTTCTTCACGGGTTCAGCTCCTCTTGGGGGGACGAGACGGGGACGGGCCGTGTGCCCTGGACGAACGCGGCCAGGGCGCGGCCGGCGCGGGGCGGCGGGGGCGCCACGGCCTGCTCGGCCGCCGGGTACGGCTGGGGCGGCGGGGCGGCGGTCCGGTGGCGCACGGGCAGCCCGTCGGCGGCCACCTCGTAGCGCTGCTGGCCGGGCGGTGCGGACGTGGCGCCGGGTGCCGGGTGCGGCGCGGCCGGCCGCTGCGCGGGTTCGGGCTGCGGGAGGGGTTCCGCGGCGAGCATGGTGCGAGGCACCTGCACCACGGCCCGGACCCCGCCATGACGGGAGTGGTCGAGGTCGAGGCTGACGCGGAAGCCGTACTTGGCGGCCAGCACGCCGACACCGAGCAGCCCGAAGGTTGCCGGGTTGCTCAAGCCGGTGAACTGGACCGGGTCGCGGCCGGACACCCGGCGCTGCGCTTCTCGCAGGGCCTCGGGCGTCATCCCCGGCCCGGCGTCGTGGATCTCGATGCTCACCGAGTTGTGGGCCTGGAGGACCGAGACCTCCACCGGTGTGGTCGGCGCGCTGTGGCGGCCGGCGTTGTCCAGGAGTTCGGCCAGCAGCAGCACGAGCGGTTCCACGTACCGGCCCGCGACGTGGAGCGGCACGGAGGCCGGGACCTGGACCCGGCGGTAGTCCCGAATACGGGAGATGCCACCGCGCACCGCGTCGAGCATCGGGACGTCGTGGCGCAGGCGGCCGGGCCACATACCGGTGAGCACGCCGTGGATCTGCAGCCGCCGGATCATCTGGCTCGCGGCGTGATCAATCGGCTGCACCAGCCCCAGCGTCTTGTCGTCGTACACGGAGTCCAGCAGTTTCGTGATCGCGGCCTGGAGCTCGTAACCGAGGGGCTGCACCGACCGGGTGGCCGCCTGCACGGCCACCCGTGACGCGCCCTCGGACCGCGCAGCCGCTTCGGACAGCGCCGTGATCACCTGCTCCAGCACCCCCTGCACGGCCTTGCCGGTGTCGGTGTGAGCCAGCTCCGGATGGAGCAGCGCGCCGTACACGGCGGGGCCCCCAGTCCCCTGCTGCAACGCATAGAGGAGCCCCGGCAGCCGGGTGGAGGCCAAGTAGGCGGCCTCCTCATCACGCGCCGCCACCCTCTGCTCGGCCTCCGTGGCCCGCCGGGTGGCCGCGCCGGCGTCCCTGCGGTGCCGGGCGGCGGACCTCGCGAAGTGCACTGCCACTGCGCTTGCGGCGGCAGTGCACGGCACCGCCAGCAGCGCAGCATCCTGTATCAGCGTGCTCACATCAAATCCTCACGGGCGTACGGTCGGCTCGGACATTCGTGGAGTGCGGGCGGCGGGGTGAGAGCTGCGGGAAAAGTGCGTACAGCAGGAGCGGCGCGGAGAAGACGCGCTCTTCCCCGTTGCCGAGCCGGGCCCAGCGCAGGTCGTCATCGGGCCCGGCCGCGCGCGGCGGAACCATGAGGACTCCCTTCTGGCAGTGGTTGGCCGGCCAACTCCACTCCAGGCCGAATCCGGAGCCCGGCGGGAGGATGAGAACCCATTCGTCGGTGAGCGCGCGGCATACGGCAGCGCCCACTGGATGAGGCTGGAACCTCCCGAGTCGGCCGATGACTTCCAGCGCGGCACGGCGGGGCAGCGTCACCGTCTCAAAGGTCTCCCCGACCACTGCCGCGAACGGCCCCCGCGCCGTAGCCGCGCGAGGGAACAGGTCGTCGACGGTGACCACCGTGCCGGGACGGTCCACGTCCGGGCTCCGGGCGGTCCCCCCGGCCGCCTCGACCCTGGCCGCTCGTACGGCGGGTGCCCTCACTGTCCGGCCCCCGTACGGACGAGCTCCTGGCCGCTGCGCGCGGCGTGCACGGCCAGCACACTGAGGATGACCGTCAAGTGCGAGAAGCCCTGAGGGAAGTTGCCGAGCTGCCGCTGCTGGTGCGGGTCCCACTCCTCGGACATCAAGCCGAGGTCGTTGCGGGTGCCGAGCAGCCCGTCGAGGAGGATCTCGGCCTCGTCCACGCGCCCGATCCGGGCCAGCGCCGAGATCAGCCACCCCGAGCAGATCAGGAACGCCCCCTCGTCCCCGGGCAGTCCGTCGCGCCCGGGCGCTGCGCCACGGGTGTGGTAGCGCAGCAGGAAGCCGCCCTGGATGGACAGGTCCCGCTGGACGGCCTCGATGGTCCCGACGACTCGCTCATCGGTGGGCGGCAGGAAGCCGGTGCCCACCATCTGCAGCAGCGCCGCGTCCAGCTCCGTCGACCCGTAGGACTGAGTGAAGGTACCCCGCTGCTCGTCGTAGCCGCGCGCGCACACCTCCGCGTGGATGTCGTCCCGCAGGGCCCGCCACCTCTCGGCAGGGCCCTGGGCCTGCCCGGCGTCGATGAGCCTGACCGCGCGGTCGTAGGCGACCCAGGCCATGACCTTGGAGTGCACGAAGTGCCGCCGGTTGCCGCGTACTTCCCAGATCCCCTCGTCCGGGCTGGACCACAGGTCTTCCAGGCAGGCGGCCAGGTCGGTGACGAGCGGCCCTACGGCCGACGCCAGCGACGGATCACGCAACTGCGCCTCGTACAGGGCGCTGATGACCTCGCCGTAGACATCGACCTGAAGCTGCTTCGCCGCGGCGTTGCCAACGCGCACCGGAACGGACCCCTCATGGCCGGGGAGCCAGTCGAGCTCGGTCTCCGGAAGGTTGCGCTCGCCGGCCACCCCGTACATGACCTGGAGCCACTCGGGGTGGCCTCCGATCGCGACGCGCAGAAAGTCGATCCAGGCCCGCGCCTCGTCGACGAATCCGCAGGCCAGAAACGTCTCGATGACGAAGGCGGAGTCCCGGAGCCAGCAGTAGCGGTAGTCCCAGTTGCGGACTCCGCGGATCTTCTCGGGCAGCGACGTCGTCGCCGCCGCCACGATGGCGCCGGTCGGCGCGTAGGTGAGCGCCTTGAGCGTGATGAGGTCCCGCTCGACGGCGTCCCGGTTCGGTCCGGCGTAGGTGGACTGGCCGACCCACTCCCGCCAGAAGTCGACGGTCTCGTTGAGGAGCCCGGTGGCATCCGGCAGCGGAGGCGGGGCGTCGGCGCCCGGTGACCACGTCAGGGTGAGCGAGACGGTCTCGCCCTCGGACACCTGGAACTCCGAGAGCAGGTCGCCGTCAGCGGCCTGGGTGGGTGCGGTGGTGTCGAGCCACAGACGGCCCGGTTCGAGGTCGACGCTCGCCCGTTGGTCCTCGGTGCGCACGACCGGGACGTGCCGGCCGTAACTGGGGCGGGCGCGCAGCAGGGAGCGCATAGTGACCCGCCCGCTGATGCCCCGCACGATCCGGACCACATGCGGCGCCTCTCCGGTGGTCGGCATGACGTCGACCAGCTGCACGGTGCCGTCCCGGGTGATCCAGGTGGACTCCAGGACCAGGGTGCCCGGCAGGTACCGGCGCCGGTCCGCCACCGGCGCGGGCCCATCCGCGGCGGGCCCGACACGCCACAGGCCGTGTTCCTCGGTACCCAGCAGCCGGGCGAAGACCGCCGGAGCGTCGAACCGCTCGGGGGACAGCATGGTGATGGCGCCGTCCCGGTCGACGTGCGCCCCGGTGCGCATGTTGCCGATGTACGCCTGGTCCTCGATGCGCCCCACCGACCGCACAGAGGCGGCCGTGTGTGCAGCGGGCAACTGCTGCTGACGCGGGAAGCTCGGGAGGGCGCCCGCGGGCAGCGGGCCCGGCCGAGGACCGCGCACGTCGGCAATCAAGGGGGCAGCGGGGGAGTGCTGGGACATGTGTCGGGTCCTCAGTGGGTTGCTCGGGCAGGGAAGGCGTGCGCTGGAGGCTCGGGTCGCACGCCGTGCTCAGGTTTTGGGGGCGGCGGAGTCACGGCCGGTCGTCTCGTTCCATCGCGAGGAGCGAGACGGTGCCGGTGCGCTCAGCCAGGACCATCCGCGCATGGCCCTCTACCAGGGGGTCGCTGTCGTCGCAGACGATGTGGCGTTCCGCGTCCGGCAGTTGGCGGTAGTCGTCGTGGGGCAGGACACAGCCCAGGTCGATGCCAAGGCACCCGGAGACGTTGGAGAGGATGCGGGGCTCGTAGGGCCGGTTGACGGGCACGCTGTCGGGCACCAGTACGCGAGATCGCACAACTTCGTGCCCAGGGCTTGGTCGACGAAGTAGTTGTCGCTCCCACGGTCGAGGAAGTTCTGCAGGCGGGCAGCAGCAGAGGCGACGAACCGAGCTGAGGAAAGGCTGTCGGCGCGGCCAAGGCCATCGTGGTGCGCATTCTGGTCAGGGCTGTTGCTCATGATCCTCATCCGATCGCGTCCGGTCACCGCGGGGACCGAACGCTCGTAGGGGCGCGGCTGTGGTTCCCGCCTCTTCAGGGCCGCCGTGCTCAGCGTTTCTCCTGGCGTGTGGCGTCGGTACGCCATTCGTCTGCCACTTCACTGCCACTTGCAGCGGGGCGTGGTCGCTTTGGGATGATCTTGGGTGGATTGAGACTCCGCAGGAACGTGGTGCTCGTCGAGCCGCACATCGTGAGCCCGCCTGCGTCCGCGGGGGAAGTGGCAGTCAAGTGGCAGGCCCATGGCGTACCTACGCCGTCGGCGTGACGCGAGGCTGGATCGAGGCCGCTGTTTGGCGGAAGAGACACCTACAGCCTGGGAGTGTGAACTTCAGTGGGGAAGATCGTCCTGTTCGCCGGGGTGGACCCGCTCGCTACTGGCGAGTCCGACTACCCCTGGCATCCGCTGTCCGTGCTGACGGTCGGCACAGCGCTGCGGGCCGCCGGGCATGAGCCGGTGATCATCGACTGCCAGATCGAACCGGAGTGGCGCAGCAAGCTGGCGGAGGAGGCCAAGAGCGCCCTCTACGTCGGGGTTTCGTGCATGACGGGCCCGAGCATCGGCAACGTGCTAGACGCGATCGGCACGGTCCGTGAGCACGCGCCGAACGTGCCGCTGGTCTGGGGTGGCTACCACGCCTCTCTCGCCTACCGGGGCATCCTGCGGGAGCGGTGGGTGGACGTGGTTGTCCTCGGGCCGGGTGAGGCCGCGGCCGTGGCACTGGCGGAGCTGGCCGAGCGGACCGGCGGCCTGACCGACACTGCCTCGCTCGCGGCCATCCCGAACCTCGCCTACCGCGACGGGCGACGCGAGATCTCGCTGCACGGCACGGTGGCGGACCGCATCCTGGAAACCCCGTACGGCGCCCTGGCGGACATGAGCACCATCCCGCCGCTGGACTACACCCTCATTCCGGTCACCGCGTACTACACCGACCAGGTCCGGGACCTGAGCTACCTGACGTCCTCGGGCTGCCCGCACCCCTGCGGGTTCTGCAGCGAGCCGAAGACCAGTCTGCGCCGCTGGAAGGGGCTGCCGCCGAAACGGGTCGTCGACGAGGTCGAGGCGCTGTGGAGAACCTATGCGCCGGACCAGATCAGCCTGATGGACCCGAACTTCTCGACCAACACTCAGCGGGTGATCGGCATCGTCGAGGAGATGGAACGCCGCGGCCTGTGCATTCAGTTACGGGCCAACATGCGGGCCAAGGACATCGTGAACCTCGCCAGGCACATCGATCTCGAACGGCTCCGAAAGGTCGGCTTCAGCGCGATCTTCGTCGGCTGCGAATCAGGCTCCGACCGGATGCTGGAACTGATGACGAAGAACGCGACGGTCCAGCACACGATCGACGGCTGCCGGATGCTGTCGGCGGCCGGCATCATCCAGCTCACCAGCTGGATCCACGACCTTCCGCAGGAGACCGACGAGGACAGTGACCTCACGTTCCGCCTCGTCCAAGACCTGGCCTTGCTCCCGCACAACGAGCAGAAGCATCACTTCTTCACACCGTTCCCGGCCACCGATATGTACGACGCGCTCTTCGGCGCCACCGAGGACGACGGGCGCAGCCAGCGCGACTGGGCGCGCAGCGACACCTATTCCGGCAGCGCGATCTGGTCCGGCCGACCTGACTTCCGCCGACGGGTGCTGGGGCGGCTCCTGGAGCTCAAGCAGAGGCATCCGGGCGTTCTCGTCCGATCGCTGCCCCGCCTCGTGGATGCCTGAACACCCCATCCCCGAACAGCCGTGCTGGGGGCCGGGGTTCGGCGTGCCGCGATTGGTGCCAGCCGCCCCGCCCCTCTACGGTGGAGATCCCACATCTTGTGGCTGCCGAGCGTAAGATGCCCATAGGTTGTGGGCGACGGTACTGTTATGCCCATTTCGACCACCCAGAGGACACATCGATGGCGGACCGAACCGTTGACGGCATGGCGCGTACGAACCAGAGCGCGGGATACCCGCTCGCCCAGGTGCCCCCGCGGGCTTCACGGCGCCTGAAGTCGACGACCCGCTCGTTCAACGTGGGCGAGGGCAAGGGCTACCTCACAGTCGCCTGCACCGAGGACGGCCGTCCCGCTGCGGTCACGATCTTCATGGCCAAGCAGGGGTCGACCATGGCGGGCTTGATGGACGGCTTCAGCACGACCATCACCCAGGGCCTGCGCCACCAGGTCCCGCTGGAGGTGTTCGTCCGCGAGTACGTCAGCATGCGATTCGAGCCCGCCGGGATGACCAATGACCCCGAGATCAAGCACGCCAGTTCCGTACTGGACTACGTCGGCCGGCGCTTGGCGCTCGACTTCCTACCCTACGAGACGCGGGTCCAGTTCGGCGTGCTGACCGCGGACGAGCGCGCGGCCAAGGAGCTCCAGGACAACGTCGGAGACGCGGCCTGGGCCGACATGATCGGCATGGCCATGTCCGCGCCGACGGTCACGGGCCCCCGCCAGGGCTGAGGACCACGACACGGAAGGGCCGGCGCCGCGAACGAATCGCGGCGCCGGCCCTTCCGTCTGCGTGAGAGCCCGCGTGCCAGGTTCAGGAATTCGTCCAGGTGAGGGCGGTCTCGATCGCGGCATCCACATCGGGCACGAGGGCGACCTCGGGAAGCATGTCGAAGGAGCAGCTCGGCTCACCCACGTAGATGACCGGGATGCCGGCAGCCAGCGCGCAGCCGATCTCCACGCTGAGCCCCGCGCTGCGCCGGCTGAACTCCATGGCGATCAGCACCTTGGACCGGCGGACGTCCTCCAGACACAGCCGCGCGGCGAGCCGGTTGAGCGCTATCCCCGCATCGAACTGGCAGCTCGGCCGGGTGAGCGGGTCGAGGTCGAGCCACCGCGAGGTGGAGTGCAGCGGTGCGGGCAGACTGTCGCGGAGCTGACGGGTCTTGTTGCGATGGCGGAGGGTGGCCGCAAGGTACACCGGCACGGCCCCGGGCGGAACAGGCTCGCTGGCCAGAATCCGGCGTGCTCCGGCCGTGTGCAACCGCCCCGGCCCGGGCCGGGGCGTGAAGCGGTTGCTCGCGGTGGTCCGGCCGGCCCCGTAGGGGGTGATCGGACTGTAGGCGTGGTTGAGGTCCTCATGGAGCAGGGGCATGCCGATGAGTCGACGTCGCTCGTCAACCGTGGCGTAGGGGCCGTCGAGAGGGTAGATGAAGCGCGGTTCTTCGTCTCGGACGAGCATGAAGGTGCCGTAGCGCTGCGGCTGTCCGTGCAGGGACTGGATCCGGTCGTCCAGCAGCGCAAGGTGCCGGCCGTCGATGAGCCCTGTGGTGGCGTTGCGGGTTGCTTCGCATAGGAGTTCGTCTCTGCGCTCGCCCGCGAGATCCGCGTGCTGCATCAGCAGCCAGACCGCGTCGACGACGTCGGGACCGTACCGGTCGAGCCTCGGCCAGCCATGCCGGGCAACCGCTTCGACCACTTCGGCGGTGGCGTCTGCGGACGCCTGCAGAAGGAGGGAGAGGTCCTCGGTGGCGTTGGCCAGCTCGGGCGCCAGGACCGGCAGGAGAGTGAGCGGCTGAGGCCACTCGGGGTAGCCGAGGGCCTTGCCGGCCTGGTCGTCCAGGGCCGGGTTGATGAACAGGGAGGCCAGAGCGTTCTCAAGGAGGAGTTGCTCGCGCTCGGCAACCTGGGTGAGGTGCTGCCAGACACCGGAGCTGGCAGCGGGAGATCGGGGGGCGATGGTGGGTTCCTCGCTGACGGGAGCGGAAGCGCGTTGGGCCTGCTCAAGACGGATACGGGCAGCGGCGGTATCCAGCTTGCCCGCCTCGGACCGCGGGATGGCGCCGACCCGCACGACCGAGCGAGGGACCTTGAAGTCCGCGAGCTGGCCGTGGGCGAATCGGCGAACGTCCTCCACCTCGGCTCCGGACTTCAGCTGGAGGAGTGCCCCCAGGGTGGTTCCGCGTACGGGATGAGCCAGTGGCACGACGGCCGCGTCCTGGACGTCAGGGTGCTTGAGCAGGACGTGGGTGATTTCCGGAAGGTAGACCTTCTCCCCACCGATGCTTACGCACTCGCTGTCCCGGCCGAGCAGGACGATGCGGCGCTCGGTGGTCAGCCGGGCGTGGTCTCCGGAGAGTAGATACGTGGTGCCGCCGCTGACGCGGAAACGCTCGGCCGGAAGGCCGCCGCTGGGGTGGAGGCCGAGGGGGTGCGGCGTGGCGACGGCCAGGAGGCCGTTTTGCCCGACAGACGCGGGGGCCCCGTCGCTTCGCAGTACGACGGCATTGGGGCCGAGATCGAAGGTCCCGGTAGCCGGCACATAGGCGGCTGTGGCGACGGAGGAGCCGATGCCGGTCGCCTCTGTGGCGCCCAGCGTCTCGATGAGCTGCACGTGCGGCAGGGCCCCCAAGAGGCTGCGCTTGACCTGCTGGCTCCACGCTGCGCCCGATGAGGTGATGGTGGACAGGCGGGAGAGGTCCCAGCGGCCGGGCCTTCGATGCAGGGCGGTAGCCAGGGGGCGCGCGAGAGGGTCGCCGACGATGGCGAGGGTGTCGGCACGGTGCTGGGCAACGGCGTCCCAGATGGCCGACGGGCCGGGCTGAGGCACGGTGATCACCGTGCCTCCGGCGCACAGCGCGCCCAGGGCCCGGGTCTGCCCCGAGCCGTGCATGAGCGGGCTTGCGACGACCAGCCGGGCGTCCGCGACCGGGATCGGGCCCGCGGTCTGGGTGCTGTCGCGGCGCAGCCACGGATTGTGGGCGTTGAGGTTGCGCGCGAGGTCTCCCACGCGCCAGCGGATCGCGGCAGGTGCGCCGGTCGTGCCACCGGTGCACTTGATGAATGTGTCATCCGGCGAGGAGAAGCAGTGCTCGTCCGAGCTCCGGGCGCCGCCGGCCCGCAGGATGTGCTCCAGGGACTCCGCCCAGACGGGCAGATCCTGCGGGCCCGTGGCGATCCACGTTCGGCATCCGGGAAGCCCGGTGCGAGCGGCGACCATTGCCGGGAGCTGTTCGGGTGCCAGGAAGACGGCGGCCGGCGCGAGCATAGTGAGGATGCCCTCGAGTTCGCGGGCCCGGTAGCGGTAGTTGACGTTGGCGGGTACGAGGCCGATACGCAGGCAGGCAGCGAGGCAGACCAGATGTTCCGGCCGGTTGGGCAGCGCCAGCGCGGCGACGTCCCCGCGACCGGCCCCCTGGCCTCGCAGATGTGCGGCCAGCGCGGCGGCTTGGTCGTCGAACTGCTGCCAGGTCACCGTGCTGGTTCCGTGGATGAGGGCCGGCCGTTCCGGATGGTCGGCGGCGATACGCCGCCACAGGCTCGCGAAGTCGAGGTCACCGTTCATCTGGGTGCCCCGGCCCGGTAGGCCGCCTCCGGGCGGGCCGGCTTGACGGTGGTGAGGTCCTCGACGGTGGCCCGCATCAGTTCGGGGAAGGGGTGAGCCTCCCAGTCCCATGCGGTGTCTTCGATCTGCGGATCGAGCCGTGCCACGATCTTCCGCAACCGGATCCGGGGGAACGCATCGTTGGGAACCGGGAAGCAGGTCAGGGTGCCGGTCTGGTCCCGGACGGTGATGTAGGAGGTGTCGGCGCCCCGGGGGACCTGGGTGTAGCTGGCGATTTCATATCCGGGTACACGGCGGGCGAGCCATCCACCCAGGTCGGCAGTGCTGGGGAGTATGTGCAGATGACCGTGGCCGATGCGCCGCGCGGCAGGGAGGTTGAGGCCGTACTCGAAGCTGAGGGTCGGCCGCCGGTAGACCCGGTGCAGTTGATCAGTGAGGTCGCGGGCCAGGTCCTCCACCCCCTCCAGCTCTTCGTTGCTCAGCTGGCCGAGCGAAAGCGTGTGGGTGGTGGGCACCACGAGCAGGTAGCCGGGGACGAAGGCGCCGATGGTCGGTACCGCCGCGGCGTGCTCGTTCGAGGCCATGACACGTTGCTGACCGGCATGGAGATGGCGTTGCAGAGTGCAGTCGTCGACGCTCGGGTCGATGGCCTGGCACAGGTCGCAGTCGGGCATGTCCCTCTCACAGGGTCGAGTGGTCGAGAGCTGCTGTCCGGTGCAGCTCGATGGTGTGGGGGCGCTGAGGCGATGTCAGCCGCTGGGCGCACCAGGTGCGCAGGACCGATGGGGTGAGCGCTGGGTCCTCGGTGTGTACGACGGCGGACAGAACGGATCCGAACCGGTCGTGGGGGCTGACGTGGATTTCGCAGTCCCGTACGGCAGAGTGGGCGGACAGGGTGGCGTGGGTCTCGGCCACGGCGATCTTGACGCCTGCCACGATGGCGCGGCCGGGGACGGCCACGTCGGTGACCTCGATGCGGTCGGTGTCCTTGATACGCCTGCCGAGGTCGCCGACGCTCTGCCATTGCGGCCGGCCGGCGCATGGCTGGTCGGTGCGGTGGGAGATGAGTCCGGTCCGGCTGCGGCCCTCGATGGTTCCCTGGATGCCGGCCGCTACGGGCCGGCGGCTGGGGTCGACGATCCGCAGGTCCGTATCGGGCAGCGGAGTTCCACCGGGGCTGGGAGAGGTGTAGGTGCTGAAGGTCCCGTCGTACAGGGTGGTCCCGTAGTACTCCGCGACGCGCTCGGGCCCCAGGACGTCGGTCAGGCGCTGGCGAAGCGGGGGCGGACACGGGGCTGAGGAGTGCAGAAGCAGACGCAGCGAGGAGCAGTCGCTACGGATTTCGCGGGGCGGACGTGCGTCCCAGACCTGGTGGATCTGCGTCGGAACCAAGAACGCCCAGTCCGGTTTGTGGCTGCGGACGCTCTCCAGCCACTGCTCGGCCTCGAAGCGGGGGGCGAGGATGATGCAGCCGCCGAGGAGCAGTTGGCGCAGCGCGAACTCGAACGGCCCGTTCAGGTGCATGGGGGCGGCGAAGAAGGCACGGCCGCCGGGCCGCATGCCCAGAGCGCGGGCCTTGCGTGGAGCGGCAGGTGACTCGCCGTGCGTCAGGACCGGCACCTGCTGATGGCCCGATACGGCCAGGACCGCCTTCCACGGGCGGCAGCCCGCTCTTCTTGACGTCTGTACGGTGCGCAATGCTTCCGCTTCGGGCACGCGGGCGGGCAGGACCAAGGGCGTGCGGCCCACCATGAGAGTGGCGCACACCTGGATGAAGAACGCGGCGCTGGGTGCGGCGCGCAGTGCCGCGACGCCCGCGCCGTGATCGGGACGGGACTCCAGGGCCTGGGCCTGCCGGGCGGCGGCCAGGTAGAGGGAGCGGAAGCTCGTCGTGCCGTTGCGGTCGATGACGGCGGGGTGGTCGGGCCGCTGACGGGCCGTGCGGTGGAGTTTGCCGAGGACGTCCGCGTGCCACGCCGTCCCCGGCGGGTGCACGCTCATGCGGCGGGGGCCGGATCGGGAACGGTCGGCGGCTTCCAGGAGGTGGCGAGCTGCTGCTGCTGGTCGTCGGTGAGCCACCCGAAGCGCAGGTACTCGTCCGCCTCTGCGGCCCGGCGGCCGCGGTAGTGGGGGAAGGTGACCCACGACCGGAGCAGGTGACGGGGCTCGGCGGGGGGCCGCGGGTCGCGGTAGGCGGTGCGGGAGTGGAACACAGTGTGGTTGTTGACCAGCTGGAGGTCTCCCGCGTGCAGTTCCATGTCGACGCTGTTCTCGTCGGCGATTTCTTCCAGCAGGTCGAAGGCGGCCATCGCGTTCCGGTGGAGCGGGACGCCCGTGACGGTGGGGGTCTCCAGCAGCGTGTGCCGTACGTAGCGGGTGGAGAAGCGGCCTCGGTGGAGGGAGAAGACCGGCGAGATGAAGGTGGGGGGCAGGCCGGGCACGTTGCCGCCGGCCATGTGGAAGTGGAACGGCTGGTACAGCTCGGCGGTCCACGTCGGGGAGGCGTTCAGCATCTGGTTGTGGACGGTGCCGGCCGAGGCTAGACGCGAGAGCCCTCCGGTCTCGGACGTGGACAGGCATAGCAGGGCTGCGGCGTCGGCGCCGTCGGTGTGGAACCACAGTCGGTCGGCGGTCTGATGGCCGCGCACGGTTGCGTCGCCCAGCGCGCGGCCGGTCGCGCGGACGTGCCGGATGAGCTGTCCGTCCCGGCTTTGCGTGGCGATGGGTCCCAGGTAGGCGGCCAGGCCGCGCAGGAGCAGCGCGTTCTGATGTTCGTCGAGCCGATCGACGGGCAATCCGCGCAGTACGGCGAAGCCGCGGCCGTCGGACACCTCGCTGGAGATCGATTCCAGGATCGAGCCGACGTGGCCCAGGGGGAAGTCCCCGCGGTTGATGTCGCGGTCGGTGAGCAAGTCGCGGTCGGTGAGCCGGTTCTGCGCCACCCTGAGCGCGTCGATGATCTCGTTGGTCTCCTCGCGCGCGAGCGTGTACGTCCAGGCTTCGGGGGAGAAGGTGCTTCGGTCCCACAGCGGGGCCTCGTCGGAGGTCAGCCACTTGGGGCGGGGGGCACGGTCGGAAGTCAGCATGTTGAGTCCTTGAGGGGGCGGGCCGGGGGAGTCAGGCGTTGACGCTGCGGCGGGCGGCGATCGCGTCACCGGCGAGCCAGCCGGAGTCGGCGGCGCCGATGATCCCGCCGGTGAGGCCCGGGCCGTCACCGACCAGGTAGAGGCCGGGGTGCCCTGGGGCCTGCATGTCGTCGCCTACTTCGAAGCGGTCGGCCCAGCGCTCGACGGCCGGCCCGTACAGCATGTTGCTGGGGTTCAGGGCCTGGGGGCAGAGCCGGGCGAGGCGGTGGAGGTAGTCGCGGAGCAGGGCGACGATCGGCTGGGGGTAGAGAGCGGCGAGGTTGCCCGGGACGGCGTCGGGGATGCTGGGGACGAATCCGTGCGCAGCACCGAGGACGCTGCCGGTGGTGGGCACGCCGGCCAGGAAGTCGCCGAGCGTCTGGGCCATGACCCGGCCTCCGGTGGCGGTGTTCATCCGGGCGACGAGGTCGCGCACGTGCTCCGTACTCAGGGGGAACGCGTCACCGGCGGTGGCCAGCACCGCGGTGTTGCTGCGGTCGTGCCCGTGGTCGCTGGTGGAGTGTCCGCCGACGAGGGTGAGGTCCTGGTACTGCGCCGGGACGACATCCCCGCCGAAGCAGACGCAGTGCGTGCGGACCTCGGCTCCTGCGCCCGGCTTCCAGATGACCTTGGGGTCGGTCGCGACCTTCAGCAGGAGGTCCAGGAACTCGCGCGGCCCCTCCAGGCGGAAGCCGAGCTTGGGCTGCGCCTTCTTGCGGGACAGCCCCAGGGTGTTCCCGAGCGCACGCAGCCAGGCAGCGCCGATCTTCCCCGGTGCGAGCACGACGTTGTCCGCGTACAGGGGCATCGGCTCTGCCCAGTTGTTGCCGGTGACCCGGACCTCCCAGCGGTGATTGGCGACAGGCGAGGGCCGAACTTCGGTGCAACGTATTCCGCAGAACACGGGAGCCACGGCTTCGACGCGCTGGCGAAGGGCGGACGTCATGCGCATGAGCTGATCGCTGCCGACGTGGCGGACGGGGTAGTGCAGGTACTCGAGGTTCTCAGCCGCCGCCCGTTCGGCCAGCTCGGCGGCCCTGACGTCGTCGGCGCCGTGCAGCGGGGCGTCCTCGCCACCACGGAAGATCTCGTCGATGGCGTACTGGCGTGCTTCGACCTCGTGCGGAGGGAAGCGGTGGGAGATGGTGGAGCCGATGCGGTGCGACAGGCACAGCTTGCCGTCGCTGAACATTCCGGCGCCCCCGAATCCCGAGGTGATGGTGCGCTTCTCGTCCTGGCCCAGCTCGCGGGCCCGGATACGCCCGTCGATGTCGTCGCCCTGGTCCAGGACGAGGACGCCGCCGGTCGGGGCTCCTGCGCGGAGCGCGGCGAGCAGTCCCGCCGGACCGGCGCCGATGACCAGGGTGTCGTACTGGGTGGGACGGCCCGAGAACGCGGACGTGGAAGGTAAGGGCACGGCAGCCTCCGGCTGAGGAATTGGATCGGTACGCAGACGCCCATCCGGGGGTCCGCTGGATGCTGCCCTCGGCGAACTGCTCGTACGTCAACTCGCCGAGGGCTGCTGGCGTCTACGGTCGCCCGGCCTGCATGGCGTCGGTACGCCATTCGTCTGCCACTTCTCTGCCACTTGGCGGCCGGTCACCCCGCACCCCTCCATCACCGCAAAGCGCATGATTCGGCGCCAACACCCCGCATATGTCGCCCATGCCTCCGGACGAAATGGCAGTGAAGTGGCAACCCAATGGCGTACCGACGCCACCGTGATTCCCCCACCGTGGAAACGGGCCTTCAGCAGGCCTCCCGCTGACGGGCCCACCCCGCCAGCTGCCACCGCACGTGCACGAGGGAGACGATGGTGCCACCCCTACCGGCTGCGCTGAAACCGTCCAGCCGCCTCAACCGCGCCCCCGAGCAGCACTGCCTCGACCTCAGCGCCAGCAAGTGGCCCACCAGAGCCGCACGCTCACAGGTCCGCACAGTCCTGAAGGGAAGGACTGACGCGGCCACGGTCGACGACGTGGTCCTGGTCGTGGACGAGCTGGTCGCCAACGCCCTCCGGCACACTCCCGGCATCGGGGCGCTCTTGCTGGAGGTGGGCCAGGATCAGGCCACGGTTCGGGTGCTCGATGCCGGTACGAACTGTGCCGCGGTGGCCGTCAAGTCTGCGGAGAAGTCCGACGAGAACGGCCGCGGTCTCAGCATCGTTGAGCGGCTGGCCGAGGAGTGGTTCGCCGAACCCACCGAGGCCGGCGGCAAGGCGGTAGTCGCGGTGTTCGCCCTTGCGCTCCAGGAGAACAGCTCACGATGACCGCCCCCGACCTCAAACCGCGACACATCGCGCCCGGACTGACCGTGAATCCGCTCGGAGTGGGCTGCTGGGCGATCGGAGGACCGACCGTCAACGCGGGCCAGCCGGTCGGGTGGGGCACCGTCGATGACGCGCGGTCGCTCGATGGTCTGCGGGCCGCGGTGGACCACGGCGCGAACTTCTTCGACACGGCCGACGTGTTCGGCCACGGCCACTCCGAGAGGCTGCTGGGGCAGCTCCTCAAAGAGGTCGACCGCGAATCGGTGCGCATCGCCAGCAAGATCGGATGGGTGCGGGGCACGGCTCCGCACCCCTACGCGGGCCCCAAGCTGCGTCATCAGTTCGAGCAGAGCATGGAGAATCTGGGCGTCGAGTATCTGGACGCGTACTTCCTCCACACCCTCGACTTCGGGGACGACGACGACTATCTCCATGTCGCCATCAACCAGATGCACGCCCTGCGGGATGCCGAGTACATCAAGGCCATCGGTATGCGCGGGCCACACCCTCTCGCCTCGGACCGCAGGGACGCCGCAGACGTACGCAGCGCACGATTCGCCAAGATCTTCCGCCTGCTGCGCCCCGATGTGCTCTGGACCCGGTGCAACCCGCTGAGCCCGCCGGCCCTGGTCGACGGTGAGGACCTCTTCAGCTTCACCGCGCGCCATGGCGTTTCCCTGATGCTCACCGAGCCCCTTGCCCAGGGCCTGCTGACCGGGAAGTACCACCCGGGTGTCCCTGCTGTTTTCGGCCCTGGCGACCACCGGCGTCACAAGCGGTGGTTCTCCAATCCGGGGCTCGAGATCATTGACCGTGGCCTGGAGACACTGCGCGAACGCTTCGGTCGCGATCCGCAGGCGCTGGTCCGCGTCGCCCTGCGGTACAGCCTCCAGCAGGCTGACCACACGGCGGTGATCGTCGGCTTCACCACACCTGCGCAGATCCGCGAGAACTACTCCTGCCTCGGAGAGTCACTGACGCAGGACGAGCTCGCCTTCGTCGATGCCACCTACGCTCGGATACGTAACGAACTCCACGCCTCCGGTGATTCCTACCGTCGCGTGGAGGTGGCGGTGTGACCGTGCAGCTCGCAGGTCCGGAGCCCTCCACATCCTCCTCCCGTTCGGACGCGTCCCGGGCGAGGGCTCCCCCGCGCCGCAACTGGCTTCCACCGGCATTTAGGCCCCGCCCCCCACAGAGCTCCAGGTCAGCAAGGAGCCCGCAGGCCCCACGCACAGGCCTGTCCACCCGCCACCGCTAGCGAGCCCCGAAGTCGGCCCGCGCCTTGGAGCACGACGGTCTGCCCTACCACTACGCCGGTTCGCCCGTGCTGCAGAACTCATGACGCCGTCGGCCACGCCTTCGGTCGTCTCATGCCCAGACGCAACATCCGAACGCCGCCTCGCCACACAGCCAGGCAACGGCCTCTCGCACACCATCACGGAGGACACATGGGAACGATCCAGCAGGCGCTGCGTATGAGCGCCCCTTACTGGGCCGCGGAACACGAGATCGCCCGCCGATACTTCGATTCCAGCGCCAGGAGCACCGCCACCGACAAGGTCTGGGTCGGGCACCAGATGTTCAAGGAGTGGACCGGCAGCGGGGTCTACGGACCCCGGCACACGACTGTGGCCAGCATGATCGCGGAAGTGGCCGCAGAAGTGGCGCCGCTGGGCCAGGGGGCGGTCGCGCCCTCCCCGCTGAAGAGCACCTACACCAAGCTGAGCTTCGCCTCCGACGAGCTGCGGCACTACGCCCAGCTGCACGACCTGTTCCTGCTCATCGAGTCCGACACGCCCCCGCCGGCTATCGCCGAACTCGGGAAGTTGAGGGAGGGAAGCGCGCTCACCGAGCTGCGTCTGAGCTACCGGGAGGACAAGCTCGGCGCCATCGCGGTCGACTTGTCCGAGGGCGGTGGCCTGGGCCTCTACTTCGGGATTCGCTCAGCGAAGGACCTGCTGGACCTCTCCAGCGAGGTGGACCGCGAGGTGCTCGCCGTCGCTGATCGAACGATCGAGGACGAGACCCGGCACCTGCTCGGCCGCTTCCAGGCGGCCCGCGAAGCGGGTCTGGACGAGGAGCAGTGGGGTCGCGTCTCCGAGATCCTGGAAGAGATCTCGCGCCAGAAGCTGCTGGAGCGCAACGAGCAGTTCGGCGGCATGCTGACGGCCGGGGAAGTGGCGGCCGTCAGCGCGAGCAAGAACCATCCGCGGACGGTTGCCTTCCTCACGGGCCACCTCAGCTTCCTCTTGGACTGCCTGGGAATGAGTCCAGTTGACCTCTGATGCACGCAGGCATGCCCGGCCAGTCCTCTCCGGGCACCGCATCGAGGACCCGTCGAACACGGTCTTCAGTTACGGATCGCGCCGCCGTGTCGTCGTCGGCCTAGGCAGCGCGGGGCAGCTGGAGGTCACCCGCGGAGTGTGTTCGTTGTCGCTTCCCGGTCGGGAGGCGACAACACCGCAGTCCCTGCTGGCCGGGCTCCGGTCCTTCTTCGAGGCCGCTGACGGCCGGTGGGTCATGGGGTACATCGGGTTCGGGGCGCACCACAGCCGCTGCAGCACCCTGGCCGTTGGATCCGATCCTGAGGTGATGCTGTTCACCCCGGAGTCAGTCCTGGTGATCAGGGACGACGGCAGCGCCACCTCCGCCGCCGGTCCGCTGCACCTGCCGCGCGGAGGACAGCGTGCCACCAGCACAGGCTCGCCGCCCCCACTCCACCAGGAGACCGTTGATCGCTTCCGCGACATGGTCGCCGACACCCTGGGCTGGGTGGGACAGGCACCGGACCGCCGGCTGACGGTCGCAACGCGGCACGGCTGGAGCGGACCGGTGGACCTGATCTCCACCATGGCTGCGGGACAGGCCGACGCTCATGGCCTATCCCGCTCGTTCTACTGCCACCGTGATGGGCTGGAGTTCGCGGGAACCAGTCCGGAGCTCCTGGTCGACGGCTCGCTGGAACACTTCACCTGTCACAAGTTGTCCGGCACGTCCGGACACAGTCCTGCAAGCCGACGTCCCCCGGATTGGGATCTTCGCCTCGTCGAGGAGCATCGGTCGTCCATAAACTCGCTGCTGAGCGCGTTCAGCCAGTTCGCCGCTGTCAGTGCGGGGCCGCGGGAGGTCCTGAAACTCGAGGAGCTGGTCCACGGGATGACCCGGCTGTCCGTGGAGCCCAAACCCGGAAGCGATCCGGCCAGTGTTCTGCTGGGAGTGTTGCCCACCGGGGCCTCGCCCGCCGAGGGGCTGTCCGAGATCGCGCGGCTGGAGGAGTTCCCGCGCGGTCCGTACTACGGCCTGGTTGGGTGTGCGGCGCCCAACGGCAGACTCCAGTGGTCGCAGCTCTTACGCACCGTCTTCCAGCGGGATGGCCAGACCTGGCTGCCGGTCGGGGCGGCGGTCACAGCCAGGTCGAGCCCGGATGGGGAAGCGGCCGAGATTGCGCTCAAGGCCCGAAGCGTTCGCGTGGCGAGGCGCGGCTGAGTCGGGAAGTGGGGGTGTCCGGTACCTACCGGCGCCCTCACTTCCCGTGCACGCGGCGCCGTTGCGATCAGCGGGAGAGCGAGCGGTCTGAGAGGGCCAGGCTGTGCAGGACGTTCCATCGGTACGTACGTCCTTCGCGGCGTAGTTCGACCATGTCGACCCGCTTGAGGCGGAGCGCGACGGAGGGCCGTTTCCGCAGATCGGAAACGGCGTCAATCACGGGTGCAGCACCCCGCTCCCGGTTGTTGTAGAGAATCCCGAGATGAGGGCGGAAGAGGCTGCTCGGCCTTCCGCCCGGGACGCCGGCGTCCTGGCCCGCGCGATGAAGGGCGGTGTGCAACTCCACGAGCTGTGTCCACGGAGTGACGCTGAACCGGATGGCGCCCTTGGACCCGGCCATAGGCTCGGCGCGGAGCTCGAAGCGGCTGCCGAGCCTGCCGTCTGCAAGGTGGGCGAGGAGGTCCACCGTTCTGGGCTCAACTTCCGCACAGCTACCGATCTTGTTCATGGTGATGTGCAGACCGTCATGGGGCACTTCGTCCATGTCCAGGTCGGCCAGGGCCTGCTGGCACCAGCGTGCCTGATCAATCAGCTCAGGCTCATCGGGGAAGGTCAGCATCCAGTAGTAGGCACGGTGCCCTGGTGCCCATCCGGGCCGGTCCCAGTGGTTGGTCATCCTTCCCACTGCCTGGAAGGCGTCCCAGTCGTTTGCGGTGATCTGCTGGGGATCGTCCAGGTCGGAAGGCGGCACGGCGGGGAAGGCCCTGCTGTCCTCGATCAGCGGGGTCGTCACCTTAGATCTCCTCGGGAGCTCGGGCCGTCGGTCACGGCCGTGCGTCGGGTTCCGCTTGGACGGCCGGCTGGTAGTCCAGGGCCGCCAGTTCACTGGCATAGTCGCGCACGACGGGCTCGGCGTGCCACTTCTCGGCGTGCTGGAGGAGTTCGGTGGCCCGCTGCCACACCGAATGGATAGGCGAGCTGCCGCTCGCGTGAAGGGCCTGGGTTCCCAGCGACAGGGCCTGCTCCAGGTCGGGCCGGCCCTGTCGCAGCATTGCGGTGGCGACGTCGAGGGACACCAGCGTCCTGGTCCACTGCGAGGGTGATTGCTCGACCAACTCCTCGATCTGCCCGGCGTACTCGAGGACTTTGGCGACGTCACCGGT
Source organism: Streptomyces griseiscabiei (assembly GCF_020010925.1). NCBI lineage: Bacteria > Bacillati > Actinomycetota > Actinomycetes > Kitasatosporales > Streptomycetaceae > Streptomyces > Streptomyces griseiscabiei. Next base: position 217,999 of record NZ_JAGJBZ010000005.1, read on the forward strand.
CGACAGATGGGCTGTGACGGCATTGGCGAGCGTCCGTGCGGGGCTGTACGCCTCGAAGGAGATGCAGGAGGTGACGCCACCGGGGAGATGCTGTTGCTGATCGCTGAGATCGAGCGCCCGCCCGATCGCTCGCACGGTTCCGCGGACGTCCCCCTTCCTGGCCAGAGCGCGGGCGCGGCCGTTCACCCAGAGCCTGATCGCCTGCGGACTCTGCGGTGACAGCGCGATGCCCTGAGCAGCCGCCGCATCGGAGGCTGCGTAATCGCCGACGTAGTAGAGGTTCAGGGCACGGGTGCCCAGGACCCACATCTTCGTCCCCACGTCGCCGACCTGGTCAGCGAATGCTTCGGCCTCCACGCAGTACGCCTCGGCCACGTCAGCGTGCCCGGCGTTAACGGCCATGTACGCCAGCAGGCCGGACGACCGGGCCGCCAGACCGAAGAGCTCCTGCCGTTGTCCGGAGCTCTGTCGGCCGAGAAGGAGGGTGCGCACCATCTTCCGGAGCAGCCGCGCCTCGCCGACGAGTTGCTGGGGGCCCTGCTCCTCGTACCGCTGGACGATGCTCTCGATCGACTCTGCCGCCAGACGGAGCAGAGCGGGATCGGTGTTGCTGGTCATCAGCTCCTGGGCCTGGAGGAGGATCTCGCCGGGGTTTCCCCATCCGCCCCCAGCGAGAGCGGGAGCAGCGGAGACAGGCGGCCGGCGGTGGGCCTCGCGAGCCGGGGGCGGCGGTCCGAAGAGGACCGCGGTCGTCAGACCGAAGAGGTGCTCCAGCACGCGGGCGGAGTCCGGGCGCGGCCCTCTCTCACTGAGTTCGCCCTTCATCCACCGGTCGAAGGTTCGTCGGGGGAGGTCGACACCAGCCAGGCGCGGATCGCCGTCCTTCTCCGCCAGTTCTGCGCGCGCTCTCTTCCACTGGATGCACAGGGCCTCGTAGGTCCAGCGTCGTTCCTGGACCAGTACCCGAAAGTAGTTGGTACGCATGACCACTGCCGATTCCCTCCTCATCCTGGCTCTGGCCGAACAGAGTGCGGCTGGCCGCCTTCTTCTTGCCTGCGCTTATCGAAAGTCGGCCTGAAAGCGACGTCCGGTTGAAGCGTTTATCGCGGCGGGACGGTCTGACGGTAGAAGACCTTGGTGTCCCGCGGTGTCGCGCCGAGGGCCTCATAGAACTTCAGGGCTTCGGGGTTGTCTCGGTCGGCCGTCCATTCGATCCGGCTGCATCCGAGCTGGGCGGCAACCTCGTGAAGTTGCGCCATCAGGGCACTTGCCACTCCGTGACGGCGGTGGGCGTCTCGTACGAACAGCTCCTTGAGGTACAGCGAGTGGCTGTCACCGGCGGCCGGCCAGAGCAGCGAGAAGGAGGCCATCCCGACTACGTCGCCGCCGATGCGCGCCAGAAGGACGGTCGCTGCCGGGTGCGGTCCGAAGAGCATGTCCCGCAGCCGGCCGGCACGATCGGACAGTTCCCCTTCGACTGCCCCGCCGTAGTACTGCTCGATCTCTGCTACGAGTTCCGCGATGCACGTCACGTCGGCCGACTCGGCACTCGACACGGTGAGTTCGCTCATGACGCCTTTCCTTCGTGGTCGGCAGCAGTGCGCTGCTGGAGTGGGGCAAGCACATCGCGGAGCATTCGGACGGGCCGGGGGCTGCTAGGGAGGGTGGAGAGCAGCCCTTCAAGTTGGCAGGCCCTGGTCAAGATAATCCCGGAGCGGTGCTGCGCCGGGAGCTTCCGAAGGATCTCCGCCGTGCTGTCGGCGGCTGCGTCCGCCTCTCCGTCCAGGAGCAGGCACACAGCGGCGTCCAGGTCGATCAGGGCCCTGTCGAGGTGTTCGTCCGCCGGATAGAGCTGGAGCGCTCGCTGCTGCGCTTCCCGGGCGCGGTCCGTCTGACCGAGGTGGGTGAGTACGTTGCCCTGGTGGAAGCGCAGCTGGGCCTCGTTGTAGCCGAAGGCAGACTCGGAGGTGTCGTCTCCGTCCAGATGAGCCAGCGCATTCTCTGCCCGGCCGAGGGCGGCCTCGGCTTCGCGGCGGTCTCCCATGACAGCGTGAGCCCGAGCTTCCAGCGGAGCGGACAGGGCGGCGCCGACGGTGGGCTGGGCACTGACGGTTTGGGCCCGGCGGGCGGCGCGGGCCGCTCCGGTGAGATCGCCGGAGTAGAACAGCGCATACGCCCCTTCGGCGAGGATCCACGCTCGGACATCGCTGTCCGCGGCTTCCTCCGCTGCGACCCTGGCGACGCGCAGCCAGGCATTCGCCTGATGATCATCGCCTTGGCGGACCAGGACAAGGCACATGAGCCCGGCCATCTGGGCGGAAAACCTTGTGAGGCGACGCATAGCTCCAAGCGATTGCCGCTGGTCGAGCGCCCTGCTGAGTGCGTCGAGATCGCGGCGTAAATCCCGCAGGAGGTCGCCCTCGGGACGGAACCGGGTGGCCCGGCCGTGCCAGGCCACCGTCTCCTCCCACGATGCGAGTCCGGCCTCGTTTATGTGTCCGCTGGTCAGAGTTCCTTCGAGTCTCCGGCGGACGGCTTCAGCCTGGTCCGGCTCCTCGGCGGGGCCCTCATCGGACTGGGCGAAGACCTGTCCAACGGGAATGCCGAAGAGGTACTCGACGACTCGGGCGGTGTCCGGGCGAGGGCCCCGCTCCGTGAGGTCGCCCTTCATCCATCGGTCGAAGGTTCGGCGCGACATCGGAACGGTGGCAAGGCGGGGGTCTCTGTCTCGTTCGGCCAGTTCCTCGCAGGCACGCTTCCACTGGATGCAGAAGGCCTCATACGTCCAGCGCCGCTCTTGCACGATGGTGCGGAAGTTTGTGGTGCGCGCTGGCATCGCAGGTCCCTCCTTACTGGCTCTCGGCTGAGCGCAAGGGCTGAGTGAACTGAAGGGTCGGTACTGCGTGGCGGCCGAGCTTGGGCCTGGTCATGAGCGGGTCGGTAACTTCCACGACGAACAGCTCCGAGATGAACTGCACGCGCCCTCCTAGAAGGTGACTGGTCCTCCCCTCCGCGGCCTGACCTTTGAGCCCGACCGCGACGTGGATATGGGGGGCCAGGGCGTCGCCTTCTTCTTCCCAGGCGATCGTTCCGCTGCCGAGCGCCTCCAGCGTCGAGTACTCCGTGGCGGCCCAGACCGGCGCACTGGGGTCCTCGATCGGATCGCAGGTGCCGACCAACTGCACGGAATGGAAGCCGCCAAGGAACATAGGGATGTAGGCGGAGCGGATCCCGTACTCGGTGCAGAACGCTCCGAGCTGCGGGAGGAAGTCGTCCCCGTCGTCGAAGGCGACGCCGAAGGTCCGGCCGATGGTCAGTGGGGTGGCACGCATCAGGTTGACGTCTCCAGGTGGCCGGGATCAGGCGAAGGCGGCGGCAATGCCATTGCGGTCGCTGCCGGCGCGAAGGTGGGCGAGAAGGAGGAGCCGCGCCTTGTACGGGTCGAGGTCTCTGGCGGCAACCAGCCCGCGGCGCAGCAGATCGCGCTCCGAGCCGGGGAAACCATAGGTGTTGCGGGTGGTGCTGCCGGCTCCGGTGCGCGACGCGAAGACGACGGGGATCTGTTCGGCCATCTTCTCCAGCGGGTCGGCCCAGGTCTCCGGAACGTGTCCTGCGCCGAATGCGGCGATGACTACGCCGTCGAAACGGTCACCGAGACCTTGGAGCAGCTCTCCGTCGTCCCCGAGGCCTGCGGTGATGAGAGCGACGCGTGCGGGCCTGAGCAGGGGCAGCGGCACGTGCTGTTGCGGAGCGGGCGTCAGAAGGAGACGAGGTGCACCTTCGGTGATGTACCCGATCGGCCCGGTGTGCGGCGATGCGAATGCTCCCGGAGCGGTTGCGTGCTCCTTGCGTACGAACCTGCCGGCGTGAATACGGTCCGAGAACACGACAAGGCACCCCATTCCACGACTGCCAGCGCTGGCGGCCGTCTGCACGGCCGCCAGCAGGTTCGCCGGACCGTCCGCACTGGGCATGGAGTGATGCCTCATCGCCCCGGTGACGACCACGGGCGCCTGACCCGTATGGAAGAGGTCGAGGAGGTAGGCCGTCTCCTCGATCGTGTCGGTGCCCTGCGTCACGACGAATCCCGAAGCGCCTTCTTGCTCGCGCTCGGCGATCACCTGCGCAAGTGCCGCAATGTCGTCTACCGACAGCGACGCTCCTGGCTTCTTCAAGACGTCGGTGAAGCTGAGAGACACGTCCGAACCGGACAGTTCGGGAACGGCGGCCAGGAGGTCGGCCGCACCCAGCTGGGGCTTCACACCCTGCATCTCGTCGCTGGAAGGCGCCATAGCGATGGTGCCGCCCAAGGCGAGCAGGTGAACTTCCGGACGGTGTGACACAGGGCAGCGCCTTTCGAGGGGAACGGGAGGACCTAGTTCGCCAGGTCTCCGACGAAGCGAAGTGTGGATTCGAGCTCGTCGAGGGCGATCAGGCGGCTCCGAGGGCGGATCATCCTGGCAACGCCCTGTTCGCCAAGTGACCGGCAGCGGTGTGTCAGCCAGGCCCAATCGAGCCCGAGGTATGAGGCAAGAGCCTGAAGGCGCTCAGGGGAGGTCGCGCCGGACGCCACGCTGTGGCGTGCCGCGTGGCCGGCAGCGTCGGCGTAGTCACGCATCGACGCATGACTGCTGCTGGTGGCGGCCTGCCAGATTCCCTCGGTACGAACCCAGTTGGCGATGACCGCGCGCTGGCCCGGGACGAGGACAAATCCGTCGACGGTCGTCATTTCTGGCTCGTCGCTGATATGCACCTTGACGCGGTGCATCTCCATCAACGCGATGGACAGGAACAGGAGGATGAGTTCGTACGGCTCGCTCTCCTTGACCGCGGCCTCGGGCAGGCAGAAGGTGCGGCTGACCTCTCGGCCCGGCTGGGTGGCGAAGCGGTCTTCGATCTCACGTAGGTACTGGTGCTTGTGGGCCCAGAGGAGCCATCCAACGGAGGACTCGCCGTACTGCTCGCGTGTCCAGAAGACGGGGAGGCTCGAGGCGTCAGCAAGATGGCGGGTGATGTGCCGGTAGCAGAAGTAGGAGCCGATCCAAGCCGCGCCGACTGCCGTCAGGCCCGGGATCGAAGCGCGGCTTGGCGCGGTCCGCGGGAGGGCCAGGTAGGTGTTGAGCGCGTCGTGCTCGGCGTGGATCAGCTGATCGTCCGCGAGGAGGGCGTCGTCGGTGTTCGCGATGGCCCAGATGATCCCGTACGTCAGATCGTCGAGGCGATGAGCGTCGGGCACGACCAGGTTGAAGTCGGCACCGGGTTCGATGGGGAGCTGGCTTCGGGCCGTCAGGGCGTCCAGGACGAACACCTGGTGTTCCGCGTCGTTGGTGTGAGTGCCTAAGACGAGCCCGCGCCGTACCGGGCGGAGAAACTCCTTGAGCTGCTCGGGCTCAGTGACCGGCAGGCGGGCGCTGCTGCCACGGAAATCCGCTACCAGAAGGTGAACCGCCAGGGATGTGCCGTCGAACACACGTCGACCGTCGAGCTCCCACGTGTCCCCTCCACGGCCGGCGGCCGCAGTAAGCGACAGGCGAGATGTGGCCCATCTGGCCTCGATGTTTTGGGCGGCCCGGATCTGTTCTGGTCCTGCCGGCACGGCCGCCGGGCGCAGGACGGCCGGTGCGGGCCGGAAGAGTTCCTCTGCTGCAAAGCCGAACAGTTGCTCAAGCACGCGGCAGGTGTCGGGGCGCGGAAGGCCACACCATGTTCCCGTGAACCAGCGATCGAACGTACGTCGGGCAACGGTGACCGGCCTCGGCCTTCGCAACGGGTGATCCAACATGGCGGCCGAGGCCGCCTTGTCGAAGTGGATCGCGAAGGTCTCCCAGGTGGTCCACCGTCGCTCCTGGCACAGGACGCGAAACAGGGTAGGAGCAGCGGCCGTGCGTGACATGATTGCGGCCTCCGTCCCGGGCCTGCAGCCTTATTGAGGCTCCGGAGCGCATCACGCTCGGGAGCAGCTCTGCAGGGGAGCGTCTGTACTTGAGCAGGGGCATATGCCACGGGGTGCTACCGAGGCGACACGCGTCGTGACGTAGCCAGGATGCCGGTTGCGGCCCTCCCAGGCAATGTGTCTGGGCACATTGAACCCAAGAAGGTTGTTCCGCGGCCGGACAGACGGCACACTGGCGGCCATGGCGCCGACGAACGAGGTGCCGGCCTCGGTATTTCGCAGGGAACTCGGCCTCAGGCTGAAGGACTTGCGCAAGGAGTCCGGCCTCACCCTGGCAGAGGTAGGAAAGCTCGTTGGTGTCCACCACGGGCACCTGAGCCGGATCGAGCGGGGACAGCGCGCCACCACCGAGAGGTTGGTCCAGGACCTGCTCGACAAGGCCTACACCGACCTTGTGACGGACGTCAGCCGAATGCAGATCCTCGACCTCGTGCGAGCCGACTCAGTTAAGGAAGAGCCCCACCCACGGCACAGAGCTCTGCTGGCCAGCACGCAGATTGGTGGGTACCTCCGACTCGAACGGAGCGCGCGGAAGCTCAAAGCCTATGAACTGGCGCTTGTGACTGGCCTCCTGCAGACGGACGAGTATGCCGAGGCTGTGATCCGCCCGATGCGTCCCGACCTGACTGCCGGTGAGGTCCGCGCCCTTGTCAAGGTACGGATGAAGCGACAGGAGTGGCTGCTCGGCGCCGACGGAGCCACTCTCGAAGCTGTCATCGATGAGGCCGCTCTGCGACGTCCTGTAGGGCCGCCCGACCTCATGAAGCGCCAGATGGAGCACCTCCTCAGCATGGCAGAGCATGACCGCGTCTCGGTCCGGCTGCTCCCGCTGGAGACAGGCGTCCACGCTGGTCTGTACGGATCGTTCATGGTCATGGACTTCCCTGCGCCCAACCCGAGCATCGTCTGGGTTGAGGGTCTGGCCCACTCCTTGTACTTCGAGGACCGGGAACGTGTAGAACCCTACGACGAGGCCTTCAACGGCCTTTGCAAGAAGGCACTTCCGCCTGCGGAAGCTGTCAGCCGCATCGAGAAAGTGATCAAGGAGCTACACCAGTGAGTAGCACGTCCCCTGCCGGGACTAATGAGTTCTCCAAGCCCGCCGCCGCCGAACTCGACCTCACGGCGGTCACGTGGAAGACGACCTCCTTCACCGGGGGCAACGACAACTGCTTCGAGTTCGGCCGCGCCGGCGAGTGGATCGTCGTACGTGACACCTTCCGCCGGGAGGACGCCCCCCAGGTGTACTCGAAGGGAGAACTGAAGGCCCTCATCGACGGCGCGATCGCCGGCGACCTGGACTACCTCCTGGCGTGAGGCAAAGCAGATGAAGACCGGCGGCTGGCCTCATGGGTGCTGAGGCCAGCCGCTGTGATGTGCATCCCCGATCTGTTCGCCTCTATGCAGACCACATGGCTTCGTAGTTGAGTGCGGCAGTCAGTCGGAGGTGTCCGCAAGAGCCGGGCCCTCGGTCTCGGGTCTCGGCCTATCGGCGGACGGGACAGCGGACCAGCGTCAGACTGTGAATGCAGGAGGTTGGGTCGGCTTGGGCAGTCGCCGTGCTAGTTGCTGGGCTGCGTTGAGGACGGTGCGCTCACCCAAGTAGGGGCCGATGATCTGGATGGCCAGTGGCAGTCCGGTGCGGGTGACGCCGGCGGGGAGGACCAGGGAGGGAAGGCCGACGGGGCTGGTGAGGTTGAGCCAGCTGGTCTGGTCGTAGAAGGAGCGCTTCTGGCCGTCGACGGTGATGTACCGCTGTGGAGCCGGGGTTTTCGTCTGGTCGGGGACTGCGGCAGTGGGCGTGGCCGGGGTGATGAGGATGTCGTGCTCGTCGAAGTAGGTGTCCCAGGTTGCCCGGAGCTTCTGGCGTGCTTCGTCGGCGACGCACCAGTCGCGGTGGCGCATGGTCCGTGAGTGCAGGTACAGGCCGCTCGGGTCGTCGGCGGGGATCTTCTCGGCCGTCGCGACGTCGGCCGCGAAGGCTTCGTCGGTGGCGGTGGCCGAGGCCGTGGCGTACATCAGGCGCTGGAACAGCTTGTCGCTCTCGGTGAAGTCGACGGGCCTGGTGGAGTCGTCGACTGTGGCGCCGAGACCGCGTACGAGGTCGGCGACCTGGCCGAGGAGAGCGCGGGTGTCGGCGTCAACGCGGCAGTACGCGTCGTCGGCCCAGATGCCGACCCGGTACTGGCCGAGCTTCGTCTTGGCCGGGGCCGGCAGGTCGATCTTCCAGCCAGGCCGGTCTGCGGGGGAGGGGGCTGCGATGACGTCCAGGAGGAGGCTGAGGTCCTCGACGGTGCGGGCGATCGGGCCGAGGGTGATCATGTCGCTGCTGGTGGCCCAGCCGGGCAGGCGGGGGATGTGACCGCGGGTGGGCACGATCGGGCTGGGGCCGCGGGAGGTGCGCAGGGCGTAGACCCCGCAGTACGCGGCGGGAAGGCGCAGCGAGCCGGCGAGGTCGGAGCCGATTTCGAGGCTGGTGAACCCTGCGGCGACAGCGGCTGCCGGGCCGCCGGAGGAGCCGCCGGCGGTCTTGGTGGCGTCGAAGGGGTTCGAGGTCGTGCCGAATAGGGGGTTCGACGTCTGAATGTCCTGGCACATGGTCGGCACATTCGTGTGGCCGATGATGATCGCGCCGGCGTCGCGGAGGAGCGCGATGACGTCGGCGTCGCGGTCGGGAACGTGGTCGGTCAGGGCGGGGGATCCGCAGGTGGTGCGGATCCCTTCGACCTCGAGGGCGTCCTTCACTGTCATCGGCAGGCCGTGGAGTGGGCCGAGCGTCTTGCCGGTCGAGGCGAGATGGCGGTCGGCCTTGTCGGCAGCCGCGCGGGCGCCGTCGGCGTCGAGGGTGACGACGGCGTTCACCTGCGGGTTCGCCTTGGCGATGTGTTTGAGGTGCTGCTCCAGCAGCTCGCGGCTGGTGATCCGGCGCTCACGCAGAGCGGCAAGCTGCTCGTTCGCGGACCTCGTGCGCATTGGTGCAGTACGCGCGTCTTTGACGGCGCGCTGACGTGCGCTGGCCGGGCTGGTCATGGCGGTTGCCGCGGCGAGGGCCGTCGCAGCGGCGAGCACGGTCCGACGGAGTATCACGTACGGGCTCCTGATGTGGTGCTGGTGGGATCGGTGGCGGTTGCTTCTGTCCGGGGCGCGGTGAAGAACTCTGCGACGCGTTCGAGGTGGTGGAGCTCGTCCTCGTAGGCGGGCAAGGACAGGTTCGAGTCGGCGTAGTCCGCCGGGGCGTCGACTGCCGTGTCCTCGGCGAGGCGCACGAGGGCCGCGCTGATCTGGTCGGCGGTGACGGCCGCTGCCAGCTCGTCGCCGGTGAGCCCTTCACGCTGACGCCGGGCTTCGGACTCAATGAGTACCGCGGGGTCCAGGTAACGGCGGAGCAGCTTCTGGCCGTGGCGGATCTCGGTGCTACGACGCAGCAGGGGGAAGTTGACGCTGCGGCCCTGGAGGATGGCTTCGTGCTGCCGGTCCGGCTGGAGGAGGGCGATGCCTGGGTTGGCCTGGGTGAGGGCGGCCCACAGATGCCGCAGCCGCCGGTAGGTGAGGTGTGTGTTGATCCAGTTGCGGAGCGAGGACAGGCGCAGGGCCAGTGTCGGCAGGAAATAACCGATTTGGGTCAAGGTGGCGCCCACGTCGCCGCAGATCCAGGCGTATGGGTCGAGGCCCTTCACGCTGAAGTCGAGCATGCCGCCGAACACGCCGGCCATGCGGATCCCGCTGTAGCCGAGGGTGATGGTCGCGCCGATCGCGACGAGCCGCAGGCCGGTGGAGATCGAGCGGTTCGACGTGGTGCGGGCGTACTTCCAGCAGGACCAGGCGAGGTACACCTCGGCGACGCTGTACGCCACCATGTAGAGCAGCAGGTAGGCCTGGAAGTACGGGTCGTGGGCGTAGTACAGCGAGAAGTCCGCGGGGCGCTGCGCTGTGGGGGTCAGCAGGGTGAAGAGCACCGCCATCGCGGCGATGACGACACCGGCCGCGATGAGCAGGTGCCGGGTACGCCGGCGGGCGGCTTCGACGGGCATGGACCAGTGGGCCAGGACGCTGGCCTGCAGCGCCAGGACCAGGACCACGCAGCTCTGGGCGATTGGGACGGCCACGTTCGTGATGCCGAAGAAGCCGTCGATGCGTACCCACACCCAGGTGATCGACGTGACGTAGCTGAGCGCCGAGAATCCGTAGGTGAAGGCCAGGGCGACCAGTGCGGGGTTGCGCCGGTGCTTGCCCAGGTCGCGGAGCAGGAGAAGGAACCCGGTGCCGGCGATGGCCAGACAGAGCGGGTGAAGTATGTCTTTCAAGGTGCCTTGTTCCGGTCAGCGCAGCAGCGTGCGGGCGATGGGGTCGTCGGCCTTCGCCGCGCGGGCGGCCGCGGCTCGGGACTTACGGACGTGCTCCTGCAGGAGGGAGCCGATCATCTCGGCTTCGTACTCGTCCGGCTCCGTGAAGCGGGTGCGGCCGAGGACCAGCTGGGCAGTGGCAGGGTCGATGTCCGTGATGAGGCCGCCGAGGCTGGAGACGTCCAGGGACTTCTTCGAGCCCCGGTGGCGGAGCATGTGCCCGAACTCGTGGCCGGCGACGACATCCGTGTACGCGGGGCTGACGCCCTCGTCGTAGAAGAGGTAGTCCGCCGTGGCCGTGGCCATCCAGGCGCCGCAGGCTGCGGCTGGCTCCAGGGAGTCGGGGTCCGAAAGGTCCGGTGTGAAGGGCATGAGCCGGATCTCGCGGCCAGTGATCTGCTCCATGAACGGGGCCAGGTCCAGGACGCTGTCGACGGCCGGCAGCTCCAGGCCCTCCACGAAGGCCCGGCTGACCCGTTCGACCTCCGCAGCCTTGTTCACGGTTCGGCGCGCACGACGGCCATGCCACATGCGTGTTCCTCTCGAAAGCCCCTGGAGCCGAAGCGTAGTGGCAGGTCAGGGAAGATCTTCGTCCGGGGCGGGAGGCAGACCTTCCTGCTCTCGTACGGCCTCGATCTTCTTCATCACCTCGTTGAGGCTCTGCGGGGAGAGCCCGATCGCACGGAGTGCGACCTGCTTCACGCCCGCCTGACTGAGCTCACGCAACAACTCGAACTGGCCAGTAACCCTACGGGTTGTCTCGTCGTCGACGAAGAACGAGGGCTTGACCCCGAAGAAATCCGCGAACGGCTTGAGCAGCGGGTAGCCGGGGAGTTTGACTCCTTTGCGGAGCTGCCCGATGTACGCGCCTGTGATGCTTGCCTCACCGTACGAGCAGATCGTCCGGGCCACGTGCGCGTTGCTGAACTCTTCTGCCCCCGGCGGCCTCACCCGGTCGAACAAGTAGTTCAGACGGTCGGCGAAGCTGGCACCGGGGCCGGGAACGGGAACCGGAGGCGCCGGCTTGGGGGGCTCGCCCTCCGCCGTCTCGTCTGCTTGGGCCACGATGTGCTGCTCTCTCTCGGAAGTAGCTAAACTATAGTTGACGCAACGGTGGCAGGCGGTTAGGTTCACCTGGCAAGAAGGGGAGCCTCCGCTTGAGGTGGACCCCGGACCATGAACTTCAGGGGTGCACCGTGATGCGCAGACGGCGGGCCGAATGGCTCCGGCCGCTTCAGGTCGCGCCAGACGCTACCGCCCGTACCGCTTCGGCATCCGATGCCGATGCCGGTCGGGATATTACGCAGAGTACCCATCCCTCGGGCAAGTCCTCGGCGAAAGTCCACATTCCGGAAGGCCTCGCAGGGGAATCCGTCGAGACGCCGCGCGTTTGTCGCCAGTCGGCGAACGAGCGGGCGCCCGGTGCCACTCGGACGGCTTTCCGCGGCGGGGAGAAGTATGCGCATCGTCTCGGTCGACCCACAGGCCCGACGGTGTACAGCAGATGCTCGCGGTCCTTATGACCTGCGGAAACATCCCTGTTCCGTCTCTTTCGCCGAGGTGCTCCACCCTTTCCGGGTTGAACCTGATGTCGGATTCCGCCGTTGTGGAAGAAGCTGTGCGGGAATGACGCCTCCGTCTGGGAAAAAGAAATTCATGCTTGCGTTTGATCGGCAGGGCCGGACATAGTGGGCGCGCTCGGTGCGCTGCGCGATCAGCCCACTGCATACGGTCGCCGTCAGATCGTCACTCTCGGCGATGGCGGTAAGGGGGTCGCCTCGGCGGGCGACGGGTGCCGCACCTATCGACTCGACACGGAAATAGAACACGTGTTTGGGTTGCTCGGGGTGGCCCCGCGGCACAACGGGGCAGGGGCGAGGAGGAAAGGTGACGAGGTGGGTTCCACGACGGATATCCGCAGGAACCGGCAATATCGGTCTCCCGTGTGGCCAGGGCAGGCGACAGCGACGGGCGCTCAGGCAAGAGACGGCGCAGATCGTCGGATCGATGCCCATCCCCACCCCGTTCGACCTTGACGTCTTCATCGCCAACATCGAGCAGGCCCGCGGGCGCCGAATCCACCTCATACCCATTCCGGCTCGGCTTCTCGGGCTGATCGGCGTCTGCGGTCTGTGGATCAAGCACCGGACGCAGCCGTTCGACATCATTTTCCACGCGGGAACCCGCGAAACCTTCCACGGTCGCCAGATCATCTTTCACGAACTCGTCCACCTCTGGGTCGACGACGCCGACGGCGTCACCGACGGAGAGCTGGACGAACTCCGCGGCGGCCTAATGGTCGAGATGGTCGAGCGGATGATCGCGAACGGCCAGCTGTCGGCCCGTCGCGACTACGGCAGCCACAAGGAGATCCGCACCGAGGCTGCGGCCGCCCGCATCCACGAGCTCGTCGGAACGACCGAGTTCATCGAAGACACCACCGCTCGCCGGCTCGCCGAGGACTTCGGTTACCCCCTCGGCCGCCCTAGCAACTCCTGGGACAAACATGTCTGACGCGTTCGCCTACGCCATCGCAGCTCTCCTGATGGTGCAGGCACTGATGAGAGCCCCCTCAGCGCTCAAGGGGCGGAGGCGCAAGAGGTCGCTGTGGGGAGCCTTCGCTGCGCTGTCCGCAGCATGGATCGCCAGGACCACCCTGGGACGCACCTTCATCAATGACCTCGGCATCCCCGACCTGGCATACCTGGTCAAGCACGTGCTCGCCATCACCGGCATCTGCGTGCTGCTGCGCTACATCACCGCAGTCTACGCCACCGCCGAGCCCTCCGCACACGTGCCGCGCACGGTCCGTGTCTCCCGGCTGGTCCACCGCATCGCGGCCCGGGCGTCCCTGGGCACCGTCATCGTGATGGCCCTGGTGTTCACCTTCGTGCTCGACGACGTGGTCGCCGATGTCCCGTACTTCATGGGCCGGCACGCCGGCGATCCGGGACTGGCGATCTACATGTCCCTCTTCTACCTCTACACTGCGGCCGCGGCCGCGGTGTGCGCCGTGCAGTGGGGCGGCGCGGTCAAGCAGATACCCCAGCGCGCCGTGAAGATCGGCATGGGGATGATGGCCGTCGCGATGGTGCTGGCCGTCGTGTACGCCCTGCTGCGCATCGCCTACGTCATCCTGATCACCGTCACCCCGGTGTCCGAGGACTTCTCCCTCGCCCAGGAAGCAGTCACCGACACTTTGCTCTACACGACCTTCCTCCTGTGGGGCTTCGGCGCGATCGCCCCGGCTTTCCGCGCCGCCAACGACCGCGTGCACACGATGACCCACCTCGCGGCCATCCACCCTTTGTGGCGTGACCTCGCACAAATCGAGCCGAGCCGCATCAGGCAGAGGCCCCGGCGTCTGCTGGAGCGGTTCGGCCCGATGGCGCAGCTCAACAAGATGCGTGACCTGCACAGCAGCTACGACGACTCGCCGGCCGCTCGCCTGCACCGCTACATCACCGAGATCCTGGACGTCATCCTCGAACTCAGCCGCCACGCGCCCCACGACCTGGCTGAACTCGCCCGGCAGCGCGCCGACGGCAGCACGCCCGAGCGGAAGAGGATCACGGCCGAAGCGCTGTGGATCCGTGCCGCCAGCGCGGCCTACCTCACCCAGCCCGTGGGCGCGCCGGCCCCGCTCCCCTTCGACTTCGGCAAGAACCTTGCCGTCGAGGTGCCCCACTTCCGTGCCGTGGCCGCGGCTTACACCCGCACCAGCGCGGACGAGGGCTGGGAGATCCTCGAAGGCGCTTCCCAGCACGGCGCCCCGGCCCAGGCCTGAACACCCGTACGCGAACCACCTCCAGGAGCCAGCACATGAGCCAGTCCACCGACCGCCCCAGCGTGTCCGCCGGCGCCGTCATCTGCGATGAGCAGGGACGGGTGCTGATCGTCGACCCGGTCTACAAGCCGTACTGGAACCTTCCCGGCGGGGGAGTGGAGGCGGGGGAGAATGCGAAGGACGCCTGCCGCCGTGAGGTGCTGGAGGAGTTGGGGCTCGACCTGGAGATCGGCCGCCTGCTCGTGCACGCCACTGTGTCGGTGCCGGGACGGGAGCCGCACGAGTACTTCGTTTTCGACGGGGGCGTACTGTCCGCGGCTCGGCAGCAGGCGATCCGGCTCCAGCTGAGCGAGCTCGGCGCTTTCCGCTTCAGCCGGCCCGAGGACATCACCGACGAGGAGATCCCGCCGAGCGCCCGCCGCATGTGGGACGCGGCCCTGGCTGCGCGGGCAGGGACGGAGACGATAGAACTCGCGGTCACGCTCTGACTCGGGGCGGGTCAGCCTTGGCTGTCCGGACCGTCCGGCGACTTGCCTCCGGTGATTTCCCGGATGGACGCCTCGATGAAGTCGAGCCATTCGGGGGGCAGGGGGCCGTCGCCGTGCCGGGCGGCCCGGACGCCGTTCTGGACCGTGCGGATGCCGGCGACGATCCGCGCGGCCTCGTCGGGGCTGTCGCTGGTGAAGAACACCAGCGGCGCGTCAAGGGCGGCGGCGAGCGCACCGAGAATCGCCTCGTCGCCGGTGCTCTCCTTGCCTGTCCGCAGCGCGCGCACCAGGACTTCATCGAGGATCGGCCGGCCGGTCTTCTGGTTGCCGCGGTCGGCCAACTCGGCGTCGGTAGGCCGCTCGTGCCGCGCGTACGTTCTCTCGAGCAGGTAGGTGATCTTCTCCGCGACGGTCTGCGGAGCGCCCGGCGCCGCGGTACGCGGCGGCGCCGGCTTGCGCACGGCCGGCACCATATTGCCGAACGACCGCTCCTGGGCGGCTCTGAGCTCCTCCACCCTCACGCCGTACGCCTCTGCCAGCGGAGCGACGAACTCGTCCTTCAGCCGGCGCATTCCGTTCTCGGCGGCCCGCACGGGCATCGCCGACTTCGTTCCGGTGTACTGCGGGGTGTCCTTCTGCTGGATGCCGGCGTCGCAGCGCAGGTCCTTCAGGTCGGGAAGCCCTCTGCGCGGGGCCAGGACGTCGAGCGGCAGACCGACCCGCGCGGCGAGGGCCGGCAGCTTCTCCGGCGGCGGGGTGACCGCACCACTGCCATACCGGGAGATGACCGACTCGCCCAGACTGACGGGAGGTTCGCCAACTTCCGACTGTTTGAGCCCACTTGCCTGAATCGCGGCCCGGAACTTCTGGGCGTTGAAGATTCGTTCGGGCATGGGAGGACTCCAGAAGCGTGCTCGGGGTGGGCGGGGACACTCTAGCCACTTGATCAGATCACTGGAAGAAGATACCTTCCATCTGGTGATCGAGTGGCTGGATCCCAATGCGGATCTTATGCCCTCTTTGTTGACCCCTGAACTACCCGTTCCGTGAGGGACGGGTCCACCGGACCCGGCCATCGAGGTTCCTAGGCCATTACGTGGTCGGGTCCGGTGCATTATCCCCGATACGGAGATCTGGATGAGTGTGGCATCAACCCGCCCCCGCCCGCAGGCCCCCCGCCGAAATCGGTATCCGGTCGTGCTTGGCACGGCGGTGGCGCTGGGTGCGGGCATCCTGCTCGCGCCGCAGGCGGTCGCTGCGGACAAGTGGGGACCCGGCTACCTGATACCGGACAGCTCCGGCAAGCCGGACTCGTCTCACATCGGGGCCTACAACGTCCCCGGCGTCGATGGTGTGGCCTACTGCGGAGACCCCGAGCTCGCCGGCCCCGACGCGGCCGGCGGCTACGCGCCGGCGCTGCCCGTCACCTCCTGGACCTCCAAGGCCACCGGCAAGACCGCGTCCGCCGAGGACCTCGCCCGCGCCGCCTACGTGCTCGGCAAGTACGGGCAGACGAAGAGCGACGAGCAGGCGGCCGCGGTCGACGCCGTCGTCTACTCCTACCTCGAACCCGGCTCGACGTACGCCCTGCCCGACGGCAAGCGGGCCCTGGAGCGCCTTGGCTACTCCAACGTCCCGCCGTCGGTGAAGAAGTGGGCCACCGGCTACCTCAATGAAGCAGCCATGTTCGCCGGCCCCTACAAGGTGAACATCAAGCCGGTCGACGGCACGCTCAAGCCCGGGGTGAAGACGTCCGTCACCCTCGACGTCACCTCCGCCTCCGGCCACAAGGTGCCCGGCGTCAAGCTCGACCTCGACGTCTCCGGCGCGGCCGCCGGAGCCGGGAGCATCACGACCAACGCCGACGGTGTGGCCACCGCGACCATCACTCCCGCCAAGGACGGCACGGTCGACCTCAAGGCCCAGGCCAAGACGCTGCCCGCCACCCAGCTGCGCGCTCTCACCCCGAACGACGCCAAGGCCCAGCGTCTCCTGCTGGCCGGCGGCGCCTCGAGCGCCCAGGCCGAGGTGCAGCTCAAGACCGAGAGCCCCAAGGGCGGCCTGGTCGTCACCAAGACCGCGGCAGACACCAAGAAGCCGCTGTCCGGCGTCGAGTTCGCGGTCAAGAACAGCGCCGGCAAGACCGTCGCCACGGGCAAGACCGACGCCCAGGGCACCTGGGAGGCGAACGACCTGACCCCCGGCACGTACACGGTGCACGAGGTGAAGGCCGTCGAGGGCTACCAGCTCGCCGCTGACCAGAAGGCAACCGTCACCGACGGCAAGACGGCCGACGTCGCGGTCAAGGACGTCAAGATCCCCGAGCAGCCGAAGCCGAAGCCGCGCCCGGTCACCATCCCCGTCCTGCCGCAGACCGGCGCCTGACCGCCGCTGCGCACCGCGTCCCTCGCGGAGCGGCGGCGGGGTGGTGACCAGCTCTCAGCCGGCCACCACCCCGCCGCCCGGCCCGCGCCGCACTCACTCGCAGGAACCACCGATGCCCCGCACCACCAGCACCTCCGAGTCCAACGACGCCCCTGCCTCCCGCGAGTCCGCCTCCACCCGTTCCGGCCGGCACCGCCTCACGATCGCTGCGGTGGCCGCCACGGGCCTCACGTTCGCCGCCCTGCTGTGGGCGCAGCACTGCCAGGGCTCCGACGCCAGCACCCCGGCCGTCTCGAAGTCCTCCGCCGCACCCTCGGTCGCCGCGTCCTCGGCCGCCGCACAGACCCCCGACCCGCTGACCGACTCCGCCACGCCCGACGACGGGGATGCGAAGAAGGGGGACAACACCGGCAAGTCCCGTGTGGCCGCCGCCCGCACTCTCTCCGAGTGGAATGCCGACAACCCGGCCGCCACCGGCGAGCACGCGGTGGGCGGGAAGGCCGGAAGCGGCCCCGGCGGCCGCATCGGCGAGGTTCTGCGCATCCCCGCCCTCGGCAAGGACTGGGCCCAGCCCGTCTACGACGGCGTCGGCGACAAGCAGCTGCGCGCCGGTGTCGGCCACTTCCCGACCACCGAACAGCCGGGCCAGATCGGGAACTTCGCGCTGGCCGGCCACCGCTCCGGCGTTGCTGATCCAGCCTTCCGCAACATCGACCGCATCAAGACCGGCGCCCTGATCCAGGTGACCACGGCGCACAGGATCACCTACACCTACACCGTCACCCGCGTGCACACCGTCGCTCCGACCGACGTTGACGTTATCGCCCAGGTCCCCGGCCGCCCCGACGCTACCCCCACCAAGGCGAAGCTCACCCTCGTCACCTGCTGGCCGGCCACCGGCCACTCCAGGAGGGTTGTCGTCGAAGCCGACCTCGCCTCCGCCAAGGGCGGTGCCTAGTGGCCGAAGACACCGACCCGCCAGAGGAGGCGACCGAGAAGGTCACCGTGCTGCCGGCACGGCCCTGGCCGGTCTACAACGTCGACCGCGCCCGCGCCGAGCTCATCGCCATCGAGATGCTCACCCGCGGCGCCAGCTACCTCCGGGTCCGCCACGCCACCGGCCTGTCTCCCAAGAACGTACGCCGACTGCAGAACCTCGTCGCCGAAGAGGCGATGAACCCGGCCGCCCCGCGCATTGTGTGCCGCACATCGGCCCGGGCGCAGGACCTGCGCGCCCGTAGTCAGGCCGCCCGGGCCAACGCCACGGCCCAGGCTCGCGAGCGCCTCGCCTCCCGCGCCGAGAACCTCCCCGGAGCGGCTGGCCAGCCGGCCCCCGCAGACGCGTCCCGTCCCCGTGAGCGGGAGGAGACGGCCGAGCCCGTCCAGATGACCTTCTCGATCGACTGCTGAACCGGCGCCGCCCACCACGGCGCCACCCGTCCTTCAGGCCCGTCCCGCCACGGGTCTACTTCGCGCACCCGAAAACCAGGAACTCCGTTGTCCACGACCCTTGCACCACCCCGGCCGTCCACGGCGCCGCCGGCTGCGGAGCACGACGTCGCCGGCCATCGCGTGCCCTCCAGCGGTCAGTGGATGTCCACGACCGACGGACGCATCGCGCCGAACGGCGAGGCATGGCTCGAAGCCGTCTACTGGTTCTACAAGTACGGCCCCTACGCGGCCGCGCGCCCCCACGGGCCGAAGAAGTTCGGCGGCACCACCCTGCGCATGGCGAAGGCGATCGCTCACCTCACCGAGTGCCGCCCCAGCGTCGGCAACCTCGTCGAGTGGCTCAAGATCTCCGAGCGCACGGTCAAGTACCACCTCGCCATGCTCCGGGAGAGCGGCCTCCTCACTTATCGCTCCAAGGGCACCCGCGTCTCCGGCTCCGGCGGGCGGGCCAGCGAGTTCGTACGCACCATCCCCCAGGTCTTCGACGACGCCGCAGGGCTGCGCACCGGGCCCTCGGACAAGCTCATCCGCGCCGTGCACGGCTTCTCCCCGGAGAAGACGCCGCTGCTCCAGGAGCTCCACGCAGCCGCCCGCCCACCCCGTCGCAGGAAGCGGACAAAGCGGTCCAACCGCCGTTCGGGTAGGACCCCTTCGGCGACCTCGTCTTGCACCCCAATGGTGGTTAGTACTTCTAGTTCTTCTACTGCGGGTGATACCTCCTCTCCCTCTGAGAGCAAGCTCGCCAGCGGGCAGCACAAGTCCCCCTCCCCGAAGAAGCCCACCCGCCGCAAGCTCAACACCATCGGCCGCCGCTACCAGCTCGCCGCCGAGCTCATCCAGCAGGTCGGCTGGCTCCACCGCGCTGCCGTCCCGCGGATCGCCTGGATCGTGCGGCACGTCGCCGACGCCGGATGGAGCACCGCCGAGGTCATCGCCGTCATCGGCCTCGAAGCCCCGGCCCGCCGTGTCCACCGTCCCTCCGGCTTCCTCGCCAACCGCCTCAAGGGCGCCCACCTGCTGTACGACACGCCCGCCAAGCGGACCGCGATCCTCGACCACTGGCGGGACTCACGCCACGCCGAGCACGACCGGCACGCCGAATGGTGGGAGGGCGACTGCCGCCGGCCCACCAGCCGCGCCGTGGCGCGCGAGGTCGATGCCGTCTTCGCCCAGCTGCAGCAGCCGGACGCCCCGGGGCCCGACGAGCGTGAACTCGCCGTCGGCGACGACGGTCTGGTCGCCCTCGAGCAGCTCACCCGCGACGAGGTCATCGAACTGCGCGCCGCCGCGCTCAAGGACCCCGCCCTCATCCGCGCCACCGTCCGCACCTGCGGCGAGACCTACGCCCGGCGCCTGTTCACCTCCTCCCTCGTCGACCAGGTCCAGCGCCTCACCCGCCTCGGCCGCACCGTCGTCCACGGTTGGAGGCCGGCGTGAGCACCGACGAGCCCACGGGCGTGGACCTCGCACGCGTCGCCCTGGCCGCTGCGAAGAAGGCCGCCAAGGAGCGCGGCGCCACCACGTCGCCCAAGCGGACCCCGAAGCGTCGGCCGTCTGCCCGCCGCGACGGCCGCGACCCCTTGGGGCTCGGCGGCGCCCTGGCCCAGCTCGTCGCCGAGCGCGGCTGGGAGACCCCTGCGGCCGGCGGGTCCGTGATGGACCAGTGGCAGACGATCGCCACGCCGGAGGTCGCCGACCAGCTGCGGGCCGTGGCCTTCGACAAGGACACCGGACGGCTCGACCTCGCCCCGGCCACCCACGCCTGGGCGACGCAGGCCCGCCTGATCAGCGCCCAGCTCATCCGCCAGGCCAACGCCGCGGTCGGCACCGAAGCGGTCCGCCAGATCCGGGTCCTCCCGGTCGGCTCGCGGGCCGCACGGACCTCGGCGCCCGCCGAGCCCACCCCCGCGCCCGCCGAGGCGGCCCCGAGCGGTGAGATCCGCACCCGGGAGAACGCCTCGGCCGGCTACCAGCGCGCGCGGGCCTCGATGGCGACCACCCCCGCAGCCCCGCCCGAAGGGCCGGTCCGCACCCGCGAGGACGGATGCGACGGCTACCAGCAGGTCCGTGCCCTGCTGAAGAGCACGTCCGCTCCCACCACCGCCGGCCAGACGCCGGTCCGCACCCGGGACGACGGATGCGACGGCTACCGCCAGGCGCTCGCCCAGGTCGGCGCCCCCGTCCCCGCCCGCGGTACGGCAGACGCGTCTGTCCGTACCCGCGAGACGGCCTCCACCGGATTCCAGCTCACCCGACGCGCGCTCCTGGAGGGCAAGAGCCGCGGCCGGGCCCGTCCCACATGACTACGCCGCCGCGAGCCCTCTCGCACCCGACGCGCACGAACGAAAGCAGCACACCCGTGAAGTCCACCAACACCGAGCACCAGGCCCCCGCCGACGCCCCCGCCGACGCCTCCGGCGTGGACCGCCGCGGCAGGAAGACCGCCTCCACCATCACCGATCCCGAACTCGACGCCCTCTACGACCAGCGCGACGCGCTGCTGCGCCGGTTGGCCAGCGTCCGAGGTGCCGGAGCGGCGGCATGAGCAGCCCGACCCTCGCCTATCCGGAAGCCGCCACCCCCTGCGCGGATGCCGACCCCGAGATCTTCCACGACGACGCCAAGGCATCCGTCGCCAGAAGGCTGTGCGCCGGCTGCCCGCTCGCCGCCCACTGCCGCACGCAGGCCCGCGACAACCGGGAGTGGGGGACCTGGGGCGGAGAGACCAGCGCAGAACGTGCCGCGGCCGGCCACCCGCCGGCCGGCTGGCGCGGACGCGGCCACAAGACCCACCTCAAGCCCTGCGGGACCCCCGCTGCCTACCGCCGCCACCTGCGGGCCGGCCAGGACCCCTGCCGGCCCTGCAAAACCGCCGAGTACTGCCGCCGCGCCGAAGGCAAAGCCGCCCGCGACCGTGCCGGCCGGACCACCTGACCAGGACAAGGAGCCACGACGTGAACGGACCGAGCAGCGCCCCGCGGGGCGAGCGCCCCGGAACCCGAGGAACCCGCTGGGAGACCGTCCTGACCTCCACGGAGGTCGTCGTCGACGACGACACCTGGAACGAGGAGCTGCCGGCGGCGAACCGGGAAACCCGCCGTGCCATAGCGCGCAAACAGCGCGGAAAGCGCAACTCCGCCCAGAGATAGGTAACCCGCCAGTAGCGGACGGTCGCGGCCTCTATCCACAGGACCCGGCCCGGACCCTTTCCCTGCTTCGGCACGCCTCCGTCCCGGCGCGCCCCCGACCAGACGAAGGAGCAGCGGATTGTCCACGCCGAGCACCATGACGCCATCCCCGGCTGAGCGGACCTCGGAGCCCGAGCCGCCATTCACCACCCGCCGGGCGGACCTGGGGGACCTCGCCCGGGTGAACGCCCTGCACCACCGCTGCTCGCTCGACACCCGCTATGCCCGATACGCCTCGGGGCGCCGGGAGTTGAAGATGTCCGAGTTCGCCAGGCTCGTCCACCCCGCCGCAGGCACCAGCTGGATCACCACACTGCGCGACGACCGCGAGACCGCCGTCGCCGTCACGCACCTGCTGAAGACGCGCACCCAAGGCGTCTTCGAGCTCGCCGTCCTGGTCGGCGACCCGTGGCAGGGCCGGGGCCTGGGCTCCTGGCTCACCGACTACGCCCTCCACTCGGCGATGGCCGACCCCCGCTGCGACGCCGTCGTGGCGATGTTCGGCGCCACCAACAGGCGCGCCCTGCGCATCCTGCGCCGCCGCGATGTCACCGTCCCCACCGCCAGCGCCGGCGTCATCGACGTCACCCTTCCCCTGCCCGAACGGAGTTGACCATGGCACCGCTTCCCACGCCCCACACCGAGCTCCACCGACCCGATGGCGCCCGCCTCGCCCTCTACGTCGACGGGCCCAGCGACCCCGACCTCGTCCTGGTCATGGCCCACGGATGGCAGGCAGCCGCATCCGTCTGGAACGAGCACGTCCGCCACTTCCCGCGGCCGCGCACCCGCATCGTCCGCTACGACCAGCGCGGGCACGGCAACTCCACCGGCGGCAGAGCCCTGCCGTCCATCCCGCTGCTCGCCGACGACCTCAAGGCCGTCATCGCCGCCACCGCCCCCGGCCGGCTGCCCGTCCTGCTGGCCGGGCACTCCATGGGTGGCATGGCCGTCCTCGCGCTCGCCGCCCAGCACCCGCACCTCATCGGCGACAAGGTCACCGCCGTCCTCCTCGCCGCGACCACCGGCGGCGGCCTCGACCTCTGGGGCCCCCAACACCCGCCGCTGAAGCGCCTGGTCGGGCTCACCCGCCACGTCATGGCCGCGGCATGCATCCACGCCCCGCTGCCGGCCCACCGCATCCGCGAACTCGTCCGTCCGCGCCCCTACGCCCAGCCGCCGATCGACCACGCCGCCCGCTGGTTCAAGGCCCTCATGCGGCACGACGTCGCCGACCAGCTCGACGCCCTCCGGCGCATCCCGGTCCACATCCTCGTCGGAGAGAACGACCAGACCATCCCGCCCATCCACGCGTTGCGGCTCGCCGCGCAGATCTCCACTTCGCAGCTCCACGTCGTCGCCGGCGGCGGACACCGGCTGCCCACGCAGCACCCCGAGGAGTTCCTTGCCGTACTGGAGCGGGCCTGCGCCGACGCACTGCCCCCCGCCGGCCGCTGGCATCGCCGGATCAGCCGCCGGGAACGCGCGCGACCGTCGACATCGGTGACTGGAGCCCGTACGGCAGACTCACGAGCCAGCTGAACACCGCCACGACCGGGGTCGCCGCGGCACCGCGGCCCCGGAACAACGACAGGACGAGCACGTGAACCACACCGCAGGTCCCGCCGGGCCTTCGGAACGCAGCCAGATCCCTGCGTTCCTGCGCCGGCTCGATCCGCCACGCACCCTCGACGGCCGACCCGACTACCGGCCGCCCGCGGCGATCCTCGCGTCCTGCACCGCGCTCGTCTTCATGTTCACCGGCTTCTACCTGGCCCTGTACTCCAAGCTCTGGCACAACCACCAGCACCTCGCCCTGGCCGCCGTGTTCGCCGGCGCCGTCCTGCCGGCGCTCGCCTTCTACACGATCACCCGCCGCCTGCTCGCCCGCATCGGCCTCTACCTGTGGCAGAGCGTCCTCGCCAGCGTCCTCCTCCTGGCCATCATGGGATCGGCGCCCGACTGGGCACAGGCGCTGTTCCCCCGGGCCGACGACCGGTACGAAAGGGAGCTCGGCGGGCCGGGACAGTGCCTGCACGGCACGCCGTACAACCTCGACCGCGCCCAGACCACCTACGCGGATGAACACCCCGGCCAGATGGTCATCGACCCCATCGCCGACGGCCTGCCCGCGCTCCGCCTGGACCACGCGCTCGACGGCGGCCTGAAGAACCTGGTCCCCGCCGACGCCGCCGCCCGCGAGATCCTCGACCGGTACGGCTGCTGACGGCGTCAGCAGGTCAGATCACCAGTAGCGGAACTGGTGAGGAGAGGGCGGCGTGTACTCCTCCCAAAGTGGGCCGTCATGGGACCGGCGCTCCCGATCGCCGGTCAGACCCACGATCCGGTGCACGGGCGCACTCAGCTCGTGCCCGGTGTCGCGGGCGGTGAAGGTGAGCACGCGACGGCGCAGATCCCAGCCGCCGACGGCCCCGTACAAGACGTGCATTGCCGTGTCGCCGCGGACGCCGGTCTCGACGATGAGCCGCATGACGCCGCGCGGAGGGTGAGGCTCGGTCAGCTCCCGCAGCTCCTGGCCGGCCGGACCACCAGCGGTGTCGTCCGGGACCCAGATCCACTGGCCCATCTCGAACGTCTGCCTCCACTGCCACCGGGAGTCCTCCTGACGCTGGGGCGCCCAGTGCACCGGCGGTTCGGACCCGCGCCGCCCGCGCAGCAGCGCGCGGGCCTGCCGCACCTGCTCGGAAGGGCGGGGACGACGGCCGTCCTCGGCGACATCCTCGGCCAGCAGAGGAAAGGCGGTTCGCAGCAGAGCGCGGGCCGCACCGAGCACCGCGGGAGCAGGCTCCTGCGGCGTGAGACCGTCCTCGGCGAGTTGCTCACCGGCGATCAGACGGTCCCGTTGGCGAGCGGTGTGGGCGAGCGCACGCTCGGCGGCGAACTCGGGCACGGCCAGGACCACCGCGTCCGCGGTCAGGCTCTTGCCGTAGGGGTTGTAGCGCTGTTCCGCGCCGCCCCACGGAACGCGCGGGCCGATCTGCTCGTACTGGGCCAGGAACGCAAGATCGCGGTCGTGCGGTCCGGTCAGCGGCCAGCCGCACACCAGCAGCAACTGCTGCTTGTCCGAGCCCTGCGACGCCCCGGCAAGCTCGGCCTCCAAGCGGGCACACCAGCGCTGCACGAAGGAGTGCCACTGATGGTGGAACTCGGCCTCCGCCCAGGCGGCCGGCGAGGCGTGCCCCGCCGCGCAGGTCATCGCCGGCAGCGGCAGCGCGGTCACATCCCGCACCCGGGCCCTGCCCCACTCCTGGGTCACCACGGCGGAGGCGTAGTCGAGCGCGCCGCCCGCGCCCCGCCCCTGCTCACGCGCCCGCGTCCAGGCCGCGCGGACCATCGCCCACAATTCCAGCGACGGCCGCCCGTACCCGTATCCGTAGCCGGTGCCGATCACGGCGCCCAAGGCGCTGGACTCCGCGTGCACCTTGCGATCAGCCGCGACCGCGTCACAAGCAGCGGTCACCTATGCCGTGGCCGTCGCGGACGGCGCGGCCGCCCGGTACGCGGCCAGCGCCTCGTCCGACCGCTCGACCACGGCGGTCCACGCCCGCAGTGCCCGCCACCCTTGGGCGCCGAGCTCGGCATGATCGAGGACCGGCTTGAGGAGGGCTCGCACCGCGGCATCGTCGTGCCGGGCCGCCCGTTCCAGCGCCTGGGCGTACGACGGCCAGGTACGGGGTCCGCTCGCGCCGGCCAGTTCGGTCGCGCGGGCATCGGCCCGCAGAATCTCCTCCAGCGCCTGCCACAACACCCCTGCCCCCTCCGGCAGTTCCACAGCGCCGACGCAGCCGGAGCACAGCTCGGCCAGCGCATCCAGCACCACGACCTGATCCGGGGCTCGTCCCGCCAGCCTGGCCGCGTGCTGACAGTGCCCCCAGGACTTGCCCTCCGGAACCGGGACGTGCCACTTCCCCGTTCCGGCACGTACGAGCTTGACCTTCGCCTCTACGACCGCCGGCAGGTCGATGTCCAGGCGCCGCAACTCGACTCGGTCCAGTGACGGCAGACGGCTCTGGCCGTGCCTCATACTTCAACCCGCCTTGCTCTGTGCCGTTCGTTGCGCCGCCACGCTACCGGCGTACGGGGCCACTGGGAGCGAGGTATCGGCGGCACCGGGCGTTCGCGCAGCTCAGTACCTCGCCGTACACCGCGGCGCCAGCAGCGCCGCCCCGCAGCGGATTCGGTCAACTTCCCACGTCACGATGCGGACCGGGTGACGATGGCTCATGAACGCCCGCTGCTCGCCCGCCCGCTCCCGAGCAGTCGAGGAACTGGCGGAGGCCACGGAGAAGTGGGGCTGTGCCGTGCTCGACGACCCGGGAATCGCCGAGCTCGCCGGCCAACTTGCCCAGGTGGCAGGTCACGTTCCACAAGACCGCCTCAACCGGGGCGAGGCCGCAGCCGCCCTGGAGGCGGCCGCTGAGCACCTGCGGGCCGCGGCGCGGCTGGGCGGCCTGCTTCCCCTCGTCGCCCTCCACCACCTCAACGTCGCTCTTCAGTGTGAACGCAGCGCACGGCAGGGCCAGGCCCTGCCGGTTCCCGCCGCCCACCGATGAAGACGAGCCGACCAATGCCGGGCGGGCCGGGAAGCTCGACCCGCCGGAAGTACCGGAGCCGATCTCCCCTCCCGGCCGAGCACCGTGATGCGGAGCCGGCCAGGGCGGCACCCTCGTCTGCGAGGCTGAGCGCATGAACATCGTCGACGTCGCCCTGGACAGCATCTGGCCCGCTGAACTGCGCACCGACCGGCTGCTCCTGCGACCGGTCACCCCCCAGGACGCCGACGTCGTCCGCGAGCTGCTGACCGACGTAAGGGTCCGCGCCTACCTGGGCGGCCCCGCGTCCCCCGAGCGCGTCGCCGCCCGCCAGGCCGCGTACC
This sequence comes from Streptomyces griseiscabiei, assembly GCF_020010925.1. Classification (NCBI taxonomy): domain Bacteria; kingdom Bacillati; phylum Actinomycetota; class Actinomycetes; order Kitasatosporales; family Streptomycetaceae; genus Streptomyces; species Streptomyces griseiscabiei. Next base: position 244,492 of record NZ_JAGJBZ010000005.1, read on the forward strand.
CGCAGACGCCCGGTGCCTGGGCCATCGTCCGAGTCGCCGACGGCCGAGCGGTCGGACTGGCGAGCATCGGCGCCGACCCGCGGTGCGAAGGCCGGGCCGAAGTCTCCTACCAGCTCCTGCCCTCCGCCTGGGGCGGCGGCCTGGGACGGGAGGCGGTCGGCGCCGTCGTCAGCTGGTGGACAGCGACGGTGCCCGACGGCGGTCCGGTCGTCGCCGTCACCCAGGCGACCAACGCCCGCTCGCGCCGTCTACTGGAGTCGCTCGGCATGATCCTCGTCGACCAGCTTGACGAGCACGGATCCCAGCAGTGCGTCTATACCCCCGGTGGCGATCAGGACGACTCCGACCTGCGCTGGCTCCGCCTGACCGCCTCACACCTGGACGTGGTCGAGCGCCGCCGTGGCGCGCAGGCCCGCGCCACCGCCGCAGGACGGCGCCTTCCGGAGGACCTCACCATCCTCACTGCCGAAGCAGCGTCCCTGCTCTGCCCCGCTCGCCACGGGACCTACGGCCGGATCTGCGCCCGCGAGGCCGGGCACATGCCGGCCCTCCATCTCGGCCGGGCGTCCGACGGTGGCTGGATCGCCTGGCTGGAGGACTTTCCTGTGTGACGCCCCGCGCGGTCCGTGGCGCGGCGGGCGCGCACCACCAGGTGCCTGGACACGTCACCGCAGCCGGGTCACCGTCACCACCCCATGGCGCGTGGTACCCGCCAGGACCTCGGCGACCAGCCCGGTCTCCACCGCGCTGTACGCCGCCCCGGACGCCGTACGCGCGGACCGCCCGGGGCCCGCACCGGCCAGCCGCACCGCCACCGCGCGCGCTACCGGCGCGCTCACCGGCTGAGACAGGACCGTCGGCCCCTCCGGCAGCCGCACGGCCAGAGCCCGCGGCCGCGCGCGGGAACCGGTGAAGCCGACGACGTCCACGTCCACCGTCTCCGCGTGACGCACCTTCCGCCAGATCCTCGACGCCCGGTACGGCGAAGCGGCGTGCTTGGCGACCAGGCCCTCCACACCCTGCGGGCGCAGCGCCTCGTACCAGACCAGTGCGGTCTCGCGGTCGTCCGTCGCCGGCACAGCCTGCAACGGCGGGCCCACGTCCTGCAGGACGTCCAGGAGCAGCGCCCGGCGTTCCACGTAGGGGCGGGACCGGACGTCCCCGAGCTCGGAGTGGACCAGGATGTCCCAGGCGGCGAACGAGGCGGGATGCCGGGCCGCCAGCTGCGCGGCGCGGGCGGGGGAGGACGCGGCGCGCGCCTGGGCCGCCCCGAAGTCGACGCGGCCGTCGACGTAGACGACGGCTTCGCCGTCCAGGACCGTCCCGACCGGGAGCCGCTGGCCGGCGCGCGCCAGGTCAGCCCAGACCGCGCTCACGTCCCGTCCTGATCGGGACTGCAGCCGCACCCTGCCCGCCTCGCACCACAAGATCGTTCTGTGCCCGTCCAGTTTCGGCTCGAACCACCAGCCCCGGCCCGCCGGCAGCTCCGGCACGGCCTGGGCGAGCGCCACCGCCACGGGGAACTCCACGCCACCAGCCTGCGGCCCCCGCCGCTGCGCCGCGCGCCGACCGCCGCATGGGCAGCGTGGCGGGCGGCAGAGGCAGGGACTGGCGTCTGAACTGCGACTACGTCTCCTGGACGCCGAAGAGGCTTTCCTGTACCGAGACGTCGACGGACGTCTCCGGCTTCGGCCGAAGGCCGGCAGCGGCATCGAGGTCGAGCAGCGTGGACCAGTGGCCGGCGACAGCTCCGTCGCGGAGCAGCCGTCCGAACAGGTCGGCGGTGACCTCGACATCCGGCATCGCCCGGTGCCGGCCGGGCGGCTGGGCAATGCCGTAGTAGCGCAGCAGTGCGTCCAGCCCGTACGAGGACATGCCGCGGATGACCTGCTTGGCCATCTTGAGGGTGTTCAGGAACGGGGTGGAACCGAGGACGGGGCAGTGCTGGCGCTGGCGGGCGGTCAGCCCTGCCTCGGTCGAGGCGTGCTGGGCCACGAGCCGGTAGGGCGGAGCGGTCAGGCACTGGTCGAGCCCGGCGAGTACCGCGGCTGGTCCGGGGGCGCGGCGCAGGGCGGCTTCGCTCATACCGTGGACCAGGTCCCGCGGGGTGATCGGCACTTCCGCCGACGGCTGGATCAAGGACTCGAAACGGCCGTCCTCGACCAGCCGGCCGTCGCGGACGACCAAGGCGAGGGCCGCGACCTCGGTGGGTTCGGCCGGTCGGCCCGCCGGCGTGAGCGCCTCGAAGTCGATCACGACGAAGGTCGTGCCGCGCAGGTTGTCCATCAGCACCGTCATCGAGCGGCATCCTGCCCGATCGAGGCCGCTGCCGGCGGCGGTTCATCGGGTCGGGCGTGTGGCAGGGGGCTCGACGGCGGCTCTGCCCCTGCAGCACTGGGTAGCCCGGCGGCCAGAAGATGAGTACGCCGACTCACGCCCGGCCCGCGGCCACCACCGACGATGAAGATCAACATCGCCGAAGCCGGGAGACCGCTCATGCTCAGCCGCATCGCCGACCTTCTGGTCCCCGCCGTCGGCCGCCTGTCAGTGACCGCCGACCCGCGCGCCGAGCTGGCTCCGGGCAGCATCATCGCCGCGAACCACACCTCCCTCGCCGACCCCGCCATCGTCATCGCCGCCCTTCGCCGCCTCGGCGCCGAGCCAGTCATCATGGCCGCCGCCGGGCTGTGGCGCGTCCCACTGCTTGGCCGCGCCCTCGCCCGGGAAGGGCACGTCCCCGTCATCCGCGGGGACCGGCGCGCCGCGGACGCACTGGATGTAGCAGCCGACGCCCTGGAGCAGGGACGGATGATCCTCATCTACGCCGAGGGAGGGCTCCCCCGACGCCGGGACGCCGCGGAAGCCGCCCCCGAGACCTTCCGCAGTGGCCTGGCCCGGCTCGCCGCGCGCACCGGTGCCCCCGTCGTTCCCGTCGGCCAGGCCGGGGCCCGCCGGGTCACCTCGGGCAGCACCAACAAGCAGCTCGCAGGCCTTGCCACCGCGCCCTTGCGCCGGCCGGAACTGCATGTCCATGTGGGTGCACCCCTCGCGCTGACCGGCGACCGCACCGTACAGACGGCGCGGGCCCGGACCGCGGTGACCACGGCGTGGCGGACGGCGGCCGCCCACCTGGGAGAGCCCGCCGCGCTCGCCGCGTAGCGACCGGCGGCCCCGCAGCCCAGAGTTCCGCCCCTCCACGCCTCGGACCGGGGTGGAGACCCTCGACGTCGCGCTGGACGAATGGATGCGGCGGATCGCCGGGGGCGCACGGGGGTGAATACGGCGCAGTGGGCCCCACGGCGGACGCGACGCTTCTACGATGGCGACCTGGCCAGACACGTACCGCCACGGCCGTCCGCCGCTCGTCCACATCCGCGCGGCTTCGCTGACGGCAAGGGTTTCCGGACCCCGTGCTGCGTCGTGGTGCCGTCCGTCCCTCGCACTCCCCCGCCGCGGCACGATGTGGGCGCCCAGCGCGCTGCGGCCGAGGAACGAGCCATGCCGAAGAACCGCACCACCGCCCAGCAGCGGGCCCGACAGATCCAGCACGCCCCCGGAACCCACCTCCCGTACGGGCAGGCGCTGCACGCCGCCCGCAGCCGTCAACTTCACCCGGACCAGGCACGCAAGGCGCTCCGGGCGCTCGCCGAAGCACACGACATCGCCGTGTCCTGGCGCGACTGCCTCCAGGGACATCTGGCCGCCGCCGACCAGGCCGGCTGGCCCACCATGAACGACGCCATCTCACTGTGCGAGGACCTCTACCGGCTGAGCGGCGTCCCCGCCCCGGACGAGGTCCTGCCGGGCATCCCCCCGGCGCTCCGGTACTTCCCGCTCAACCACATCCGTGACGCACTGAACAAGGGGAGCGCCCCCGACTACCTGGGCGCTGTCGTCGACGCGCTCACGGGCCCGCTCCGCCACCTCCTGCGGCGTCCGTACGGATCACGCCCGCGGCAGGACGACGTGACCTACCGGGCGCGGAAGGCGCCGAAGTCCCCGTCGCACCGGCAGGTCACCGTCCACACCGTCGACGGACTGCTCATCGAGGACGTCCCGTTCCCCCGCCCCTGGAGCACACCGACCACCACCGGATACTTCACCTGCGAGACCCCCCACGGCCGCGAAGACCTGGCCCGCGCAGTCCTCGCACACGCACTCGGCGGCGCCGCGCCGACCAGCCGCGCCTCCTGCGGAGCGTGCCACGGCAACGGATGGCTGACCGCTCTGGACCCGGAGCACGACGCGCATGTTCCCGCCTACCGGCCGGACGGCGGCCACGTGTGCATCTGCGGGGGATGCCGGGGCACCGGCCTGCGCCCGCTTCCCACGGACCTGTTCGCCGCGACGTTCCTTCGCCGGCTCCAGGCGCGGACCGGCCCGGAGGTGTCCCGCAGCGAGATCCTGGAGTGGACCGCCGCTCACGCCCCCGCCCAGCCGACCTCCCCAGTCAGGTGCGCCGAGGGGCCCCAGGACGCCTACATTCAGCACGTCGTCGCCGCCGTGGCTGACGCCGGCTTCACCGTCATCGCGAATGACACCCCTGATGGCTACGAACTCGACTTCGACGAGCAAGGCGTCCTGGGAGCGCACTTCGCCCTTGGAGGCGAAGCCGTGCTCCGCACCTTCGCGACGGACTCCGTGCTGATGATGTGGTTCAGCGACCGCGGCTGGTCGGTCACTGGGTTCGGAGCGGTCCGGCGGCTCCTGCCGGCCGACCTGGTCCCGGAGCCCCATGCCGTCGCGCAGGCACTGGTGGCGCCCGCCACGGAAGAAGAGGCGCACCCGGTCAGCCAGCCACCGCATCTCGACCCCTACACGGCCGTGTTGGCCTACCCGGCACCGGCGCACCGGTAAGAAGTCCCGTCCCGGTCCGCCGTCCACCTCCCAGCCAGCGGGAACCCGGCCGGCCCTGTCCGCCTCCGCAGGGCCGGCCCCTGCGCCCCCGCGGAGCACCCACCCTCGGCGAGACCTGCGTGCCGCCGGCAGGACGGACAGCGCGAGCACATGCCGCCTTACGGGTGAATGCTCGGCTTCCCCTTTTCCGCCACACGAACTCTCGCGTTACAGTCATCGTACTAATGTTCGATAACCGGGAGGGGTGCGAGCACACCAGTGGGACAAGGCACGATCGGAGGACGCCATGGAGGGCTACGCCCACCTGCACGTCGCCTCCGGTTATTCACCCCGGTACGGCGCCTCGTCCCCGGCCGCCCTCGTCGAAGCCGCCGCCGAGCGCGGCATGCAGGTCCTCGCGCTGACTGACCGGGACACCGTCACCGGATTCGTCCGCTTCGCCAAGGCCTGCGAACAACATGGCGTCCGGCCCGTCCTCGGTGTCGACATGGCCGTCGCCCCCCTGACCGAAGAGCGCGAGAAGCGCCGCCGCACCCCGGTGCGCGGCGGTGCCCACGTCCGCGAACCGCAGTTGCGCGTCCAACTCCTCGCGCACAGCCGCGACGGCTGGACGCGGCTGTGCCGCCTGCTGTCCGCCGCGCACGCCGCGCCGACCGACGGCTACCCCGTGGCGACCTGGGACCTGCTGCGCGCGCATGCCGGCGACGGTCTGACCGCCCTGCTCGGTCCCGCATCCGAACCCGCCCGTGCCCTGTCGGCCGGCCGCCCGGACCTCGCCCAGCAGCTGCTTCACCCCTGGCGTGACGTTTTCGGCCCCGGCCTGCGGCTGGCCGCCGTCTGGCACGGCCTGAACGGGACCGGGCCGGGCTCGCTGCGGCTGGCCGCCCGCACCGTCGGCCTCGCTGACGAGTCCGGCATCCCGGCCGTCCTCACCAACGCCGTCAGATACGCGAGCCCCAAGCAGCACCGGATCGCCGACGTCCTCGACGCCGCCCGCCTGCTCCGCCCCATCGACCGGCGCCGCCTGGACTCCGGGCAGCGCTGGCTCAAGGACCCCCTGCAGATGGCCGCGGCCGCCGACCACATCGCGCTCGCCGCCGGCGCGGACCCCCGGCGCGCCCGCCAGCTGCTCGCCGACACGGCCGCCGTCGCGCAGCAGTGTGCCCTGGACCCGCGTGCCGACCTCGGCCTGGGCCGCCCGCACCTGCCCGAGCCGCACGTCGTGGGCGCCGCCGACGCCGCGGACGCCGCCCGGCTCCTGCGCGAGCGCTGCGAGGCCGGCCTGATCCGCCGCGGCCTCCACCACTCCAAGGAGGCGCGTGCGCGTCTGGACGAGGAGCTGGAGATCATCGGCCGGCTCCAGTACGACACGTACCACCTCACCGTGGCGCAAGTCGTCGACGACGTACGGGAGCTGGGCATCCGGGTCGCGGCCCGCGGTTCCGGCGCCGGCTCCATGACCAACCACGTACTCGGCATCGCCGCGGCCAATCCGCTCGACCACAACCTCGTCTTCGCCCGCTATCTCTCGATGCGCCGGACCGACCTGCCCGACATCGACCTCGACGTCGAAGCGGACCGCCGACTCGAGGTCTACGACAAGATCTTCGCGAGATACGGCACCGACCGCGTCGGCGTCACCGCCATGCCCGAGACCTACCGGGCCCGGCACGCACTGCGCGACACCGGACTCGCCCTGGGCATCGCCCCCGGCGAGGTCGACCGCATCGCCAAGGCATTCCCGCACATCCGCGCGCGCGGCATCCGCGCTGCCCTCGCCGAACTGCCCGAGCTCAAGCCCCTCGCCGCCCAGGCGCACCGCTACGGGCCGCTGTTCGAGCTCGCCGAAGAACTCGACGCCTTGCCGCGCGGCATCGCCATGCATCCCTGCGGCGTCGTGATCTCCGACGCCACGCTGCGCACCCGCCTGCCCGTACAGCCCACGCCGGGGGGCAACTACGACATGTTGATGGCGGACAAGAAGGACGTCGAGGATCTCGGCTTGATCAAGCTCGATGTGCTCGGGGTGCGAATGCAGTCCGCCATGGCCCACGCTGTCGCCGAGATCAAGCGCGCCACCGGCCAGGACCTCGACCTCGACGAGGTCCCGCTGGACGATTACTTCGCCTTCAAGCTCATCCAGGACGCCCGCACCATCGGCGTCTTCCAGCTGGAGAGCCCCGGGCAAATGGACCTTTTGTCTCGTTTGCAGCCGCGCGACGTCCAGGACGTCATTGCCGACATCAGCCTTTTCCGCCCCGGCCCGGTCGCCGGCGGCATGCCCGCCGAGTACATCGCCGCCCGCCACGGCGAGCCGCCGGCCTACCCGCACCCCGACCTGGAACCGGTCCTCGCCGACACCCACGGCGTCCTGATCTGGCACGAACAGATCATCAAGATCGTGGCGCTCATGTGCGGCTGCGACGACGCGCTCGCCGAGCTCGCCCGCCGGGCCCTCGGCGACGCCGACCGGCTGCCGCGGGTGGGGGAGTGGTTCCGCCGCCAGGCCCTGGCCCGCGGCTACGGCGAACGCGTGGTGACACAGGTCTGGGAGAAGCTCAAAGCCTTCGGCGCGTACGGATTCGCCCGCGCGCACGCTGTCGCCTTCGCCGTACCCGCCCTGCAATCCGCCTACTTGAAGGCGCACTTCCCGGCCGCGCTGTATGCCGGAGTCCTCCAGCACGACCCGGGCATGTGGCCCAAACGCATCGTCGTCGCCGACGCCCGACGCCACGGCATCCAGGTACGTAACGTCGACATCAACCACTCCGCCGCCGCCCACCGCATCGAACCCGCCGACGACGGCACTTTCGCAGTGCGCCTCTCCCTCGCCGAGGTCCGCGGCATCACCGACGAGCAGATCCAGCGCATCGTCGACAACCAGCCCTACGCGAGCGTGCAGGACCTGTGGCAGCGCGCCCGCCCCGCCCGCCCGGTCGCCGAGAACCTGGTCAACATCGGGGCCCTGGACACCCTGCGCGGCACCGCCAGCCGCCGCGACCTGCTACTGCAGATCGCCGAACTCCACCGCCAGACCCGCCACCGCCCACTCGACGACGGCCAGCTCCCCCTCGACCACGGCGCCCCGCTGACCGCCGCACCGTCCGGCCTGCCCGAAATGACCTCCCGCCAACGTCTCGCCGCCGAACTCGACGTCCTCGGCATCGACGTCTCCGCCCACCTCATGGAGCACCACCACCAACTCCTACGCGAACTCGCCGTCACCAGCGCCCGCCGCCTGCCCACCCTCCGCCCCGGCCAGCCGGTCCTCGTCGCCGGCGTCCGAGGCGCCACGCAAACGCCCCCGATCGCCAGCGGAAAGCGCGTGATCTTCGCGTCCCTCGACGACGGCAGCGGCATGACCGACATCGCCTTCTTCGACTCCGCCCACGATGCGGTCGCCCACACCGTCTTCCACAGCTCGCTCCTCCTGGTCCGCGGCAAGGTCCAGCGGCGCGGCCAGCGCGCCACCGTGGTCGGCGAGCGAGCCTGGGACCTCGAAGCCCTGGCCGCCGCCCGCCGCGACCATGGCCCCGAAGCGGTCCATCAACTCCTCGGCGAACCGGCCCCGTCTTCGGCCCCCGCTCCTCCGGCCCGAGTCCTCCAGCTGCCCAACGGCGCGCAACTCCAGGCATGGGCCGACCTGGTGCCCGCGGGCGAGCGCACCGCGAACCTCAAGGCCTACGCCAGCCCCGGATCGGCCGGGTGAACACCATGCCTCCGCCCTACGTCCTGCGCGTCCACGCCCACCTGCCCCCCAACACCGACGTCGACCTCTACCCTCAGCTCCTCGACCTCCTGGAGACCATCACCCCCACCGTCCAGGCCCTGCAGCCCGACGCCGCCGACATCGAGATCGGCAGCGCCCTGCGCTTCTTCGACCGCACCGCTCACGGACTCGCCCAGCTCGTCCGGCTGCGGACCCTGGCCCTCCTCGGCCTCAACGTGACCATCGGAGGCGGCAGATCCCGCATGATCGCGGCCATGGCCGCAGACGCCACCGCCCCCGGAGCCCTCACCTGCATCGACCCCACCGACCCCGCTACCCACGCCTTCCTCCGCCCCCGTCCGATCGCCGCCCTGTACGGCGCGGGCCCCACCACCGCGGCGACCTTCATCCGCTACGGCATCACCACCATCGGCCAGCTCGCCGACACCCCGCTCCTGACCGTGCAGAAGATCCTCGGCACAGCCACCGGCCGCCTCCTGCACGAGCGCGCCCACGGCATCGACCCGCGCCCCGTACTGCGCCTGCAGCCCGAACAGTCCTGCTCCGCCGGCATCGACTTCCCCCACGACGAACTCGACCCCGACCACCACCGCCAAGCCGTCCGGCACCTTGCCGAACAGCTCGGCTTCCGCATGCGCGGCGAAGACCAGGTCACCCGGCGCCTCGCGCTGACCGTCCGCTACGCCGACCACAGCAGCACTCACCGCACCCGCACCCTGCCCGAAGCCACCAACCACACCGTGCAGCTCGCCCGCACGGCCTACGACCTCTACGCCACCCTCGCCCTCCAACGAGCCCGGGTACGCGGCTTCGCACTCCGCGCCGAAGCCCTCGGCCCCGCCGACGGCGCCCACCACCAACTCACCTTCGACCCTGCCGACCACAAGGCCCGCCTGCTCGAAGCCGCCGCCGACCAGGCACGCAACCGATTCGGCTCCACCGCCGTACGCTCCGCCGCCCTCGCGCCGCCGCCGGCCGCGCGCCGCCGCGATGTCAGACCCCCGGCCTAGGCTGATCTGATCGCACGCGCGCACCACAACCGGAGAGGCGGAAGCAGTGGGCCCCGAACAGGTACAGGAACTGGGCACCGAGATCCTGGCCAAGGGCCCCGACATCACGTCCTTGGAGCGCTGGACGGAGACCGGGCGCCCGAGCGGCCTCGTGATCACCTTCAGCAGCGGCGCCCGCTTGTGGACCGGGGTCACCACCGCAGGCGCCACCGCCTCCGAGCCCTCCGCGGCCGCATCCGCCGTGCCGCCACTGCCCGCGCTCTTCGACAACGCCGGGAAGATCACGGCAGCCCGCGCCGAGCAGTACCTGGCGGCAGTCTTCATGGCCGCACACGCCCCGGAGATCACCAGCGCGTACGGATACTCCTCGTCCTCCTCGGCGCGCCATCCCGGCGTCGGCCTCTACCTGGCCGGCGGCGCTCGCGCGTTCCTGCCGTTCGTCTACACCGCTGCCCCCGGCAAGAGGCCGGCAGCGCGGGCGTTCACCATCGACGCCGCATTCTGACCAGTCACGACGTAATCAGGACGTACTTTGCAAAGTGCGCGCCACCGCCGCCGCGGTGTCAGCGTGCCGTCGTACGGTGAACCCCGTGATTCTTGACTTCCACCGGCAGAAGGGCGGCGCGCCGCTCCTCGGCGCGAGCGCTCCCGGCGAGATCGGCCCTTTCGGGGAGTACGGCGACAGCCCCGGACCTGACGAGCTCGAAGCCGCCTCAGCCGGCGCCTCAACCCAGGAGGCCGACCAGATCGCGCGATGACAGCGCGATATGGCGACGCGCGCCCGGAGGTAGGCGAGTGTGAAACCGGCCGCAGGCGGGAAACGCAGTGCACTATGCAAAGTGAGACGCGCGATATCGAATACCTGTACGCATCTGTGAGTGTCAGCAGATACGGTCGATACGTGTAGATCATCAAGGGGAGGGCGCCATGGAGGCTGTCACCACAACGAGCCGCAGCGGGCGCCCACCGGGCATCCGGACCGGTGACGACGGACTGACCGATCGCCAGCGGCGCATCCGGAACTTCATCGCAGAGTCGACCGAGGCCAGGGGATACCCGCCGTCGATGCGCGAGATCGGCCAGGCGGTGGGGCTGTCGAGTACCTCGTCCGTCGCCCACCAGCTGACCGCCATGGAACGCAAGGGCGCCTTGCGGCGAGACCCGCACCGCCCCCGGGCCTACGTCGTTGCCAGGACCGCAACGTCCTCGACCGACGCTTCGACGATCGGACCCTTCCCTGACGTCGTGCACGCGCCGCTGGTCGGCCGCATTGCCGCTGGCGCGCCGATCACCGCAGAGCAGCACGTGGACGACGTGTTCGCCCTGCCCCGCCGGATCGTCGGCGACGGTGACCTCTTCATCCTCACCGTGTCCGGCAACTCCATGATCGACGCACAGATCACCGACGGCGACCAGGTCGTCGTTCGCTCGCAGCCCGACGCCAACAACGGCGACATCGTCGCCGCGATGATCGACGGGGAAGCCACGGTGAAGCGGTTCAAGCGAAACGGCGCCGAGGTCTGGCTGATACCGGAGAATAAGGACTACCAGCCGATCTGTGGCCGTGAGGCCACCATCCTCGGCAAGGTCACCGCTGTCATGCGGCGCCTGTAGCGCCCGGCACAGCGGACCAACCTCCGGGGCGGGAGGACAAGACCGTGACGGTCCCGCCCCGGAGGCTGGTGTTTCGGCCGGCTCACTTGTACGCCCGGGCGCTCTACCGTCGGATGACCCTGATTCGGGACGGTGGCCGCCACGGGGGTGACAGCGGCACAGGCACGGCGTTCACTGAGGCCATGGGTTACAGCGCTAGCCCCATAAAACGCCCGCGACGCACGAAGACCCAGGTCGAGGCGCTGCGTGCCGACCTGTACGCCATCGCCGAGGCCGCTCGGCCCTGCAGCGCGCGGCACATCTACTACCTGGGCATCGGGCGCCTGTGGGACAAGGATGCCGGCCGGTCCCGCCGGAACTACTCCGTGGTCGTCCGCGAGCTCGGGCGCATGCGAGAGACCGGCGCGATCCCATGGGAGTGGATTACAGATGGAACTCGCCTGGTCCGCCAGGACGAGCAGTTCGACAGTGTCGAGGACGCCCTCGCGCACGCCATGGAGACGTACCGGCGCAACCTCTGGACCTCACAGAGCCGACGCGTCGAAGTCTGGTGTGAGAGCGACTCGGTCGCCGGCGTCCTGCTGCCGATCACCTCGGCCTGGGGCGTCGGCCTCTACTCATGTCGGGGGCAGTCCTCCAAGACGTACGTCCACGAAGCGGTCGTCGACTACCTGCGAGAGCCGAAGCCTCTGACCGTGTGCTTCGTCGGCGACTGGGACCCGAGCGGCCGCTCTGTTCCCCGGTCGGTCGTCGAACGCATGGAGCGCTACGGGAACGGTCAGCTCGACCTCGCCTTCCGGCAGATCGCCGTCACCGCCGACGATGTCCGCTCCGGCCAGTTCACCAGCCACTACGTGAACACTGCAGACGTCAACTTCAGGCGGTACGAGCACGAATGCCGCGCCGAAGGAATCGACCCCATGGGCGCGGTCGAGGTCGAGGCGCTCAGCCCCGGCCTGCTGCGCCGCAGGCTCAGCGACGCGATCGAGGCCCTGATCGACGACGTCACCGCGTGGAACCAGCTCTCCCGAGCCGAGCAGACTGAGCGCGAACTCCTGCAGAACCTGCACGCACGCGTGAGCGAAGCCCTGCGCCACGAGTCCGGAGACTCGCCGACAACATGATCACCGGCACTGCGTAGCCCGCAGGAATCCGTGATGGGCAGGTCCTCGCCGAGCCCGCCGAGACCCTCGAGACGCACACGTACATGCACCGTTTCGCCCGCAACTGGAACTGCGAGCAGCGCTGAACGGCGCACACGCTGCCCCCGATCCGACCCACACGGAAACCGAATACATTCGACTGGTGGACGTGGAAGCCACGGCGCGAATTCTGAGAGGTCCCGGACCTGATTGCGCGTGACCCGCGGCCCATCAGGTCTCAGAGTTCTAATTGTCGCCGTGCGCTGCACGACACCCCCCGCAACGTGCCTGAATTCTCCCTGTTCAGGAAGAACATCCAGCAGGTATAAGCACCTCCGCTCCCTCCCTCAAGGCGTCGCCCAAGGGGTCGGAAATCGCCGGAACTTATCCACAGGGCACTCCTTCTAGCTTTCTGGGCGTGTGCTTTCCGCCGCGCAGGTGGGACGTCGTGACTCGTCCTGCTTGCGTATTCGGACGGCGCATTCGGAAATGCAGCCCACTGCTCAGGAGACGACGAATGCAGACCAAGTCCATAGGCCGAGCGGGCATCGCGGTCGCCACGATCGCCATGGGAGCCGCGGCCACCCTGGCGGCCGCGCCGGCCGCACTGGCGAGCTCCCCCGCGCAGGCGCCGACCACCCTCGCCGCGAAGAACACGTGCCCCACCTGGTCGGTGACCGGCAAGGCCGTCAACTTCCGCAGCGGACCGGGCACCGGGTACGCGTCGAAGGGACTGCTCTACCGCTGGTCCGACTCGGGCACGAAGCTCTCCAGCAGCGGCTCCTGGATCAAGCTCAAGCTCGACCACAAGTCCAAGACCGGTATCAAGACGGGCACCATCGGCTGGGTCCACAAGAACTACCTCGAGCAGTGCGTCTACATGCAGCTCGACTGACCCGCCCCACCCCGGCGCACGGCCCCGAGCCGACGCGACCGTGAACTCCCGGCCGGGCACTACCCCCTGCCCGGCCGGGACCGGCCGAGGACCGCCCTTCACGCCCCCGAAGCGGCGCTCGTCCCGCCCCGTCCTCCGAGTGAGCGGGACCGTCCCGGCCCACCAGGGGGTGCCGCCACCCGCGCCGGCGGCACCCCCGCCCCTTCTTCTCTGCACGGCGCAGCCCATCAGCGCCGCAACCCCAGCTGGAGTTTGTGTGTCCACCACTGCCGTGCCGGTCGGCCGCCCCGACCAGGCCGGGAACGGAACCACACGCCGATGGCCGGCGGCGATCTGGACGCTGATGGTCGGAACCTTCCTCGTCCGGGGCCTCGGATTCACGTATCCGTTCCTGCCGTACCACCTCAACGACCTGCACCTGTCCACCCGCACCGTCAGCACCATCCTGGCCGTCTTCGGCGCCGGCTGGCTGCTGGGTTCCATACTGTGCGGCTGGCTCGCCGACCGGATCGGCCACCGCGCCACCCTCATCACCGCCATGCTGCTCGCCACGGCCGCCCTGCCCCTGCTCGCCCAGGCCCAGGCCGTCCCCGCGCTGTTCGCCGCGAGCTTCACCGCCGGCATCGTCTACGACGCCTCCCGCCCGGTCTTCACCGCGGCGATCGCCGACACCTTTCCCGAGGACGGGGTACGCGCCTCCGTCAACGCGTGGCGTCACTTCGCTGTCAACGTCGGCGCTGCCGTCGCCGGAACCGCCGGCGGCATGCTCGCCGGCCCGATCGGCATCTCGGCCCTGATCTGGATCAACGCCGCTGCATGCGCACTCTTCGCCCTCCTCGTGTGGCGCTTCCTGCCCCCCGCCGACCATCAACCCCACCCCCACGGCGGCGAAGTCCGATCAGGCAACTACCGTGCCGCGATGGGCGACCGGGGCCTGTGGGTGCTGCTCCTGGCCAGCCTCTGCGCCCTCACCTGCGCCGCGAGCCTCTTCTCCTCCATGCCGATGCTCATGGCCGAAGATGGACTCGCCGCCGCGGACTACGGCTGGACCCAGACCGCGAACGCCGGAGCGGTCCTGCTGCTCTCCCCGCTCCTCAACCGTTGGCTCAGCCGCCAGGCCGACGGCCCCAAGCCGATGACCGGCCTGTTCGCCGCGAGCTCCATCGTCCTGGGCGCCAGCATGGGCGCCGCCGGATTCGCCTCCACCACCCTCGGCTACTCCGCCACCGCCGCCCTCGCCGTCCCCGGCGAGATCGTCGTGTTCGTCGCCGCGTCCGACCTCCTCAACCGGCTCTCGCCACCACACGCCCGAGGCCTGTACGCGGGGATCTGGGGCACGACGCTGGCCGGCGCCGTCATCATCGCCCCCGCGCTCGCCGGATGGGCCATCACGCACGGCGGCGGCCAACTGGCCGCGATCACCACCTTCACCGTCGGCCTCCTCGGCGCCGCCCTGTCCTGGCCCCTCGCCGCGTTCGTCCGCCGCACCCAACCCGAACCCACCCACGACTGACCGGGAGCAACCGCATGTCCCACCACCAGCCCGTGCTGCTCGTCCTGGGCGCCGGCGATCGCGCCTACCGCTCCTTTCTCCTGCAGGAGTTCGCCGCTCGACACCATCTCGTTCTCCTCGACAACCGGCCGCCCGCATGGACCCGGCCCTACGTCACCGACGCGGTCCACGTCGACCTGCACGATCACCAAGCGGTCAGCCGCGTGATCACGGAGATCGCCCTGCGGCAGCCGATCTCCGGGGTCACCACCTACCTCGAGCATCACGTCGAGCTCGCGGCCCAGCTGGCCAAGGGACTCGGTCTGCCCGGCGCGGACCCGGAGGCCGTCGCGGCGTGCCGCGACAAGGCCCGCACTCGCCAACTCCTCGCCGAGCACGGCGTGCCCTCAGCCCGCTCCGTCCTCGTCGACGACGCCGAGGAGGCGGCCGCCGCCGCCGACGCCATCGGCTACCCCGTCGTCGTCAAACCCCGCGGCCTGGGCGGCAGCGCCGGCGTCCGCCGCGCCGACTACCGCCAGCACGTCACCGCCTACTACGAGGAGGCCGCCGCCGCGACTCTGATCGGCCTGGAGGACAGCGCCGTCCCCGGAGTCCTCGTCGAGGAGTACCTCCGCGGGCCCGAAATCAGCGTCGAGTGCCTGGTACGCAGCCGCGGCGACGTGCACCTGGCGGCCGTCACCCGTAAACGGCTCGGCACCGAACCGGCCTTCCTGGAGACCGGCCACTTCGTCGACGCCTCCGACCCGCTCCTCGACGACCCGGCCCTCCATCACGTCGTCACCGAAGCGATCAAGGCCGTCGGGTTCACCGCCGGCATCCTCCACGTCGAGGTACGCCTCACCAGCCAGGGCCCGCGCATCATCGAGCTCAACGCACGCCTCGGGGGCGACCTCATACCCCGCCTCGTCCACCTCGCGACCGGCGTTTCCCTCCCGCAGGCCCAGGCCGCACTGGCCACCGGAGACACCCCGGAGCTGACCGCCTCCGTACGGCAGAGCGCGGCCGTCGAGTTCCACTACCCGACCGCCACCGGCCCCGTGCAGACGGCTCACGCCGACGCGCTCAGCGCCGACTGGCTCGAACGCCTGGTCTGGACACACGACCGGGGTGACCTCGTGAACGCCGCCCCGCACAGCACCATCAACGACCGCGTCGCCCACGCCGTGGTCAGCGGCCCCACCCCCGACGCCTGCCAGACCCGGCTCGACCACGTCCGCAATCACCTCACCGTCCACATCGCATCCCCCATCCGCACCACCGCCTGCGTGCGCTGACCCGACACCGACCCCGCACAAGGACCAGGAGCCGCTGACATGCCCCGCGCCCAGGCCGCCACAGCCCCCCGGCGCCTTCGCTCCGCACCCGCCGACCGGAGGCCGACAACGTGGTGACCCTGCCGTTCACCCGGACCAAGGCCGCCGCTGCGTCCGAAGAGGCCGCGTCCCCCGAGGACCCGACCACCCACGTGGCCCGCCTGCGCCGCATGGGACAGGGCATCGCGCTCCCGATCGCCGCGATGCCCGCCGCCGGACTCCTGCTACGCCTGGGACAAGACGACCTTCTCGGGCGCTACGAGCACCTGCACACCGCAGCCGCGGTCATCTCCGGAGCGGGCGCGGCCGTCCTCGACTACCTCCCGGCGCTGTTCGCCGTCGGCATCGCCCTGGGCCTGAACCGCACCAAGGACGTCGCGGGCCCGGTCCTGGCCTGCCTCATCTCCTACCTGGTCCTGGCCAAGGTGGTCCTCGTCCTCAACCCGCTGCCCGCCGATCAGCTCGACGCCCCGCCGGCGCGGTGGCCCTACGGCGCTCTGGCGGGCATCGTCGGTGCTCTGCTCGCCCTGGCGATCTGGAAACGAGTCACCACCGGCCGCCGCCGCGTGCCTCCGTTCGCCGCGTACGGGATCGTCGCCGTCGCCGCCATCGCCGCCGGATCCCTGCTCGGGCTCGCCTACCCCGCAGTCGAGCGGGTGCTCACCGCAGCTGCGGCCGCCGTGTCGGACAACGCGGTCCTCGGCGGAGGCATCTTCGGGTTCCTCAACCGAATCCTGGGACCCATCGGCCTCCACCAACCCCTCAACGCCGTCGTCTGGTACCTGACCGGCGACTGCGGAGACGGCATCAAGGGCGATGTGCCCTGCTTCATCCAGCAACACGACCCGGACGCCGGCGTGTTCATGGGCGGCTTCTTCCCCGTCTACATGGCCGGCCTACCGGCCGCCGCCCTGGCCATGTGGCGCAGCGCCCTCCCCGAACATCGCCGCCGCGTCGGCGCCCTGCTGCTGCCGGCCGCCGCGATCTGCTGCCTCGCCGGCGTCACCGAACCGATCGAGCTGACCTTCGCATTCGTGGCCTTCCCGCTCTACATCGTGCACGCCGTACTCACCGGGCTCAGCCTCGCGATCGTCAATCTCCTCGACATCCACTCGGGCTTCGTCTTCAGCGCCGGCGCGATCGACTACGTCCTCAACTACTCGATCTCGCAACGCCCGTTGCTGCTGCTGCCACTCGCCCTCGCCTACGGCGCCCTCTATTACGCGATCTTCCGCTTCGCCATCACCCGCTTCGACCTGCGCACCCCCGGCCGCACCCCAGCACCACCCGACGACACACACACCGAAACCCCGTCCGGACTCCGCCCCTGACCCGTCCACCGCACAACCCCGTCATCCCGAACTGGAGGCAACCACCATGAACACCGCCCGCCACCTGCCGCCCGCCGCGCTCGCCTGCACCGCCAGGAGCGAGGAGTTGACCCAGCCTGAAGTACAGGCCGCGTGCTACGGGTTCGGCGCGATCTATCCGATCGTTGTCCTCGACCCGGTCCACCGGTGGTTCCGGCCCGCCGTTCCGGGCCTGCCCGAGCAGCAGGCCGACACGAGCCACGGCATGCTCGTCCTGCGCTGGACCGGCCCCCCGAGCGAGCAGGCCCAGGCGCCGGCGCTCCTCGAGGCCGCAGCCGCCCGAGCGCCCGCCGCCCCGCCCGACCACGCCGAGCTCCAGGCCTACCGGGCGTCGCTGCCGCCCGGCCTCCACCTGATTGACCTGCCCGCCCGGCACGTCATCGGACCGTGGTCACAAAGGCCCGGCGCCACCCGGCCCCACCCGCCGCGCCGCGCCGCGTAGAGACCGCCGCACGAACATCACCGCCCCCTTCCCACCCGTACGGAGAAGTCCTTGAGCCACAACGACCAGCCAGCCGTTGCCGTGATCACCCCGACCGGCCTGAGCCCGAGCCGCCTTCCCTTCCTGGTCGAGCTCTACGACAGCCTCTGCGCCCAGGAGGACGTGACCTGGGAATGGATCGTGGCGCCCAACGGTCCCGATGCCGACCCCGGCCTCATCCCTCGGGCGATCACCAGGGATCCGCGGGTCAGACTCTGCGCACGGCCCGACCCTGGCCCGGCGCCCGCACGCAACACGGCCTTGAACTACGTCCGCGCCCCCCGATGTGCCTTCGCGGACGATGACGACCGGATTCCGCCCCGGGGGTTGGCGGTGCGAAACGAACGCGCCCTTGCGACCGGTCTGCGCTGGGTAGCGGGGTGGTCTGCCGACTGGGATCCCGAGGTGGGGAGCCTGTCCACGTGGATGTGCCCGACCCCCGTCGGGCGGCACGCGGCCGGCGACGTCTGGACGCACTGGCCGGACCCGCAGGCCAGCAAGCCGCCGCTGGGTCATTGCATGCTCCTGACCGACACACGTCTCGCGCAGGCGGTCGGGCACGGCGGCCTTCACAAGGGAGAGGACTACTCGTACGTGATGGGCGTCGTTGCGCGGTCGGCCGGGGAACTACTTCCCGAGGTCGTGTATCACCGAAGGGTTCACGCTGGTCAGTGGACGGCTGAGGACGACTACAGGAACCAGGCCGAGTTTGACGCTCGAACGCACGCTTGGCTCAAGGGGCGCGCGGAGCGCGAGCTGCAGACTGAGTCCGCGTGGCAGCGGGTCGCCTGACCGGCGGCCCGGCGGCACTTCGGAGCGAGAGCGGAGGGTGGTGGGCTACCGGCCTGCCCGGCGGTCGAGCTGATCCGATCCGTCGTGGTCCACCACCAGGACGCGGGTCCCCTGGGCGGCGAAGTGAAGGGCGAGCATCTGGGAGAGCGTTCCAGGTGCGCCGGGCTGGTCCCTCTTCGGTTCGCCGCCCTTGGTGATCCCGAAGAAGAGGGGCATGTGCCTGCGGGCGGGAGCGGCCGTCGCGGGTGTGGTGCCTGCCCTCTGCTCTTCAGACATGCGCAGTCTCCAGATTCGGATTTCAGGGAGGAGTTCGAGCTGTGCGGCTGGAGTCACTGTGTCATGCAGAGGGTGGCGGCGACCGCCGGTCGGCACAACAGAGGCGACGGCAGCGAGCCGGCCCTATCCGTACGTCGGTCGGCGTCCGCGGTGCAGTGCTCCGAGAATGGTGACGCCGAACTTCGTGCGTAGCCGCCGCAGTTCCCACGCCGAGAGCAGGGTGACGGACAGCGGTGGCCCGACCAGGAAGAGCAGCTGGACTGTTTGCGGCGCCGCCACGGGTGATCCGTCTGCGAGCTGGAATCCGAACATCACCCAGACCAGCAGGGGCGAGAGCAGCGGCGGGAGGACCTCGTGGACGTCGCCGGTTCGGAAGACGTAGTGGACACACAGGAACGCGGATGCGAGGCCGAAGGGGACGGCGAAGAGCACCACCGCCAGGGCGACGAGCAGGAAGACGATCTGGAAGGCTCCGAACTGCGGCGCGAGGCGGGCTCCTCCGCTGTTCTGCAGCAGGAGAAAGAGGACGAGCACGGACGCGAACAGCGCGCCGAAGCCCGTCATCGGTGCGGATAGCCGGCGTGCGTACACCGCGCGGCCCGGGGCCCGCGCCGCGGCCACGAAGAGCACGAGCGTCAGGGGTCCGACGATGACCAGCACGCCGGTGCTGATGAGGATCTCGGCGAGCTTGTCCTTCGCGAAGGAGGACATCGACTCCTGCATCGGGTACGCGTAGATCATCCATATTGTCGCCGCGATCCCGATGACCGTCCGGGCCAGCTGGGCAGACTCGATCGCCCCGTCGGTGAGCCGGCCGGGCCGTGACGGGCGGAAGACGCGCGCTGCCAGGGCGAAGGGCAGCATGAAGAATCCCGGGCGCGCTCTCCTGGGTGCGTGCTGCGTCGTGTACGTCATAGGAACTCCCGTGGGGTCGTGCCGGGCTGGGCCGACGGGTGAGTGCTGCTGCAGGGTGCGGTGCGGTCGAACATGGTCAGTCGTCCGAGGGGCAAGGAGGCTTCCATCTCTCGATCGACGCTAATAAGTTGACTGAGTGGCGCATTGTAGCGTAATCTATAAGGGTCACGCGAGGGGGTTCCCCTCTCGCAACCCAAGCCTGGGAGTTCCATGATTCACCTGCCCCTCGCCCAGGATCTCGACAAGGAGATCCACAACCCGCACGAGTTCCACAACCGGGTCCGCAAGGCACTCCTCACCGCCGAGGAGCTGCGGACCAGCCACTTCGGCGGCATCATCACGACGCGCGAGGTCAGCACCCTCACCCACGAGCACATGGCGCTCGCAGCACGCCGGATCAACGAGAAGGCCCCGACGGTGCGGCCCGACGGCAGTCCGACCGGAGACCTGATCGTCGAGATCCTGCTCGCCCTTCACTCGGCTCAGCCCTCGGGCCGCGGCCGCAGCGTTCACCAGCCCGCGTGGGTCGCGGACTTCACCCAGGACCTTCGCCAGGCGATCCCGATCGCCTTCGACGCGTTCTGGAACAAGTTCGACGGTCGCCTGACCATGGACCTGATCGACAGCCTCACCACCCGCCAGATGACGGCCATCGCACGCCGCATCAGGCCCGCAGGACGGACGGCCACCCAGCTGGGCGCTCACTCCGAACGCCTCGTCCGCGATCTCCTCCGCGTCATCCACGACGCCCAGCCCGACGCCTCCGCGACGGCGCCCAGCCCCGTCACGGCGACCCAGCTCGACCAGGGCCAGGCAACCGAGCCGAGCACCCTGCACGAGGCGGTGACCGCGGCGATCGCCGCGGCGGCGCAGTCGAAGACCCCGACGATCGTGGTCTTCAGCCTCCCGCAGCAGTAGTACCCGCCCAGCCCAGGCGGTGCCGTCCGGCACCGCCTGGGCGGCCGCCTTGCAGTACCCGGCTCGGGACC
This sequence comes from Streptomyces griseiscabiei, assembly GCF_020010925.1. Taxonomy (NCBI): domain Bacteria; kingdom Bacillati; phylum Actinomycetota; class Actinomycetes; order Kitasatosporales; family Streptomycetaceae; genus Streptomyces; species Streptomyces griseiscabiei. The sequence goes on from NZ_JAGJBZ010000005.1 coordinate 265,389, forward strand.
TGCCCGTCCTCGGCGACGGCGCTCTGGCTCGCCACCGACCTGAAGACGCTCAGCCCGGACGTTTCACGCACCCCTTCGCCCGCCCGCGGAAAGCCCGCCGGCCGCATCGAGCACAGCGGCTGGCGGCACCGGGCACGTACCGCGCCACCGCGACCCGGGCACCGATCTGTCCGCGTGCACGCCACGGCGAGGCGATGCCTACGCACGCGATCTCAACTGCCCTCACCACCAAGGAGTTCTGCCATGCACCTCGACCTGGAGAGCACAGTCGCCAGCCTGTCCGTGGGCGACCACGTTCTCGCCACCGGCGCGGACACCCGCGGCCACCAGGTGACCCGCGCCGGCTATCTGCTGGCCGCGCCCCAGCGCAAGACCGGGCAGCACGGCAGCGGCACCCAGGAGGGCTGGCTCGTTTACGTCGGCGCGCTGGAGGCCGTACCCGAGCGCTCCAACTGGGTCATGCTCTACCCCGGCACGGGGCACATCGCCCGTACCCCCGAGCCGGACATGAGCCAGTGGCGCAAGACCCCGCTCGCGGAGACCGGGGCGAGTGCGCGTTCCAGGAACCTGCGGATCATGTTCGGTGGGAAGGCCCTCCGCGGTGCGGCCGAGCCGACCGAGGAAACCCTCGTGGACGTCATCTACAACACCGAGGGCCTGTACGACCTGAGCATCCCGGACGCCGGCGGGAGGACGCACTTCCAGTGCCGCCGGGGCACGGTCATCTGGTGGGCGCCGCTGCCGGCCGCCAAGCGTGAGGAGGGGGAGTGACCCCCCTCCAGGGTCGGCCCCGCAGACTCACCCTGACCGCGCCCGAGCAGCAGGCCCTGCACCTGCCCGGCGCCGAGGACCTGTGCCAGAGGTGGCACGAGCGCACACCGACGTGGCGCCGGACCAGTGAGGGCGGGTTCAATCCTGATCTGCACCGCGTCATCGCCATCCCGGAGGGGCCGGCGCGCCGCTTCGTCGAACGTCATCATTACAGCGGATCCTGGCCCGCCGTTCGCTTCGTCTACGGCCTGCAGCGCACCGACGAGCCGCCCGGCCCCGGGGAGCCCCCGGGCGGCCGGCTCCTGGGAGTCCTCTCCCTCGGCATCCCGATGAACGGCGCCGTGCTCGACGTGTTCGAGGGGACCCGCAGATACGCCGAGACCCTCGAACTCAACCGGCTCGTCCTGCTCGACAGAGCCGAGTCCAACGCCGAATCCTGGTTCTGCGCACGGGCGTTCACCGCGGCCGCCCGCCACGGCATACGCGGCGTCGTAGCCCATTCCGACCCGCACCCGCGGGTCCGGCGTACCCCCGACGGCGGCACCGAGCTCCTCAGCCCCGGCCATATCGGGCACGTGTACGCGGCCCAGGACTTCGTGTACCTGGGACGCACCCGTCCCCGACGCCTCACCGTCCTGCCCGACGCCACGGTGCTTTCTAGTGGAGTACGTGCGGGTTCGTCTGCCGCTGCCCGACCCGGTGAAGCGGCATTTCAGCAGGCAGATCGCGCCTTCGGCGGCGTTCACTCGTTGGTGTGAGATCTCGGCAGTAACTCGCAGATTCTGCGGGTAGTCCCTGTAATTTCCCGGTTCGTGTCAGATTCCGAAAGTCGCGTGCTGACGCTGGTGCGTCCAGGCGCCGATGCCAGCGCGGTGGTGGACCCGGCCGCGGTGTCGGTGGAGTCGGGGTTGGCGGACGTCGTCACCCTGCAGCGGCGCCGCCAGGCCCGCATCTCCGCCGTCGATGAGGAGAGCTTCTTCCTCGACACGCTCTCGGAGTACCAGTGGGCCCGGGACGCTGCCGGCCTGGCGCCGACGACGCTCGACGGCCTGCTCAAGCCCGTGGTGGAAGTCTGTGAGTACTACGGCACCGTGCCGTGGCAGCTCTCCCCGCGGGAGGTCGACCGCTACTTCGCCGGGCCGGGCAAGCGGGCGCCATCGACACTGCGCGGGAAGATCAACAAGATCGACGCGTACTTCGCGTTCCTCGAGCAGCGATACGCGGGCGAGATCATGCGGCGCTTCGGGGCGGCCGTGGAGTCGCCGATCGACCCGTTCAACCGGCCGCGGCATCGCGGAGACTTCGGCCTGCGGATCCCGCCGTCACAGGCGGCGATGCGGGACTTCCTGGGCCGGTGGCGCGAGGACCTGCCCAACGCGCGGAAGTATCTGGTCGCCTGCCGCGACTACGTGATGACCAAGGTGGCCTACCTCTCCGGCGTCCGGGCCGCGGAGTTGTGCGGCGTGTGCATGGGCGATCTGCACTGGGAGCACGGCCAGTGGGGCCGCTTCGTCGTGCTGGGCAAGGGCGCTCACGGTTCGGGGCCGCGGCCGCGCGAGGCATACATGTTCCAGGAGGGCCGCGCCCTCTTGTGGTGGTACATCGAGGAGATCCGGGGCGAGTTCGGCGACGACATCGAGCACCCGCGGGCACCGCTGTGGCCCTCAGAGCGCAAGCCGACCGCAGTCTCCTCGCTGAACCTGCCGATCGCACCGACGATCGTGCCGTCCACGTTCCGCAAGGCGTTGCACACGGCGGCCGCGAGCTACCTGACCGGCCCGGTCACCGATCTCTTTCCGCACCTGCTGCGTCATGCCTGCGCGACCCACAACTACGAGCGCGGAATGACGTTGTGGGAGGTGCAGAAGGTCCTCGGACATGACTGGGCAACCACGACACTTCGGTACATGGCGACCGCTCACGCCGACCCTGAGCACGCGAACCTGACCGCGAGCTCCCGGGCGGCTCAACGACTGGTGATGGACAAGGGGAACCTACGGTGAAGTGGAACCTTCGGATGGTGGCCGCCCAACGGGACCTGTGGCGGCCGACCGAGGTGCTGGCCGCCTTCCAGCAGGTGGGGTTCAACCCCTCGCTGAGCAAGGTCGCGGCCCTGTGGGGCGGTACGCCGGTCACCGTGCGCCTGGAGGACCTGGACAAGATGTGCGCCGCGCTGAACTGCACGGTCGCCGACCTGCTCCAGGCCGAGCCGCTTGCCGATGCCCAGGGGGTGCCGGAGCCCGGCCAACGGGCGGTCGGTGCCGAGGAGGGGCCGACGGCGGGCCCGGTCCGGCCGGTGCCGCGCAGCCGTCGGGGCGCCGGGCCGCGCTCGCTCCCGCCGAACTGAGGGGGGCCGGCGGTGGCGAAGGATCGTGGTCAGGGGTTGGCGCGGAGCTGTCCGGTGTGCCTGGGTTGGCTGGTGGTGCACTGGTATCGGGTGTGCGACGGGTGCCGGCCCTGGGCGAGGAGGTACCCCGAGGTCGGGGTGTGCCCGCGGTGTCGGCACGAGGGCCATCTGAACACGGACGGGCTGTGCAAGCCCTGTCTGATGGCGATTCGGGCCGAGGAGGACGCCGAGTGGGCCCTGGGTCTACAGGAGGCACGGCCGCAGCCGGTCCAGCTGATCGTCGGCGGGATGTACGGCGACCGGTCGGCGGACGCCCGGCCGCTGCGCCGGCCCGCGAAGTCCGGGCTCAAGGTAGGGCAGCAGTGGTGGATCAAGCTGCGGAAGCAGCGGGCCGCCCCGGCCGGGCCGCCGGTGTTGCAGGCGCAGGTGTGCGGTCAGCTTGCGCTCTTCACGGTGCCCAGGTTGCTGACCGACGCCACGGTCAGCGCGATCGTCGGCCGGCCGGTCGCCGGGTGGGAGGAATGCCGCTTGGTGATCGAGGTGATGGCGGCCGAGCACGGCCTGTCCGTGGGCTGGCAGCGGGCAATCGCCGAGATGGTTCGCCTCGCGCTGGCCGTGCGGGAGGCGGAGGGCGCCGTACAGCTGCCCGAGGCGATACTGCGGGACCTGCCGTCCAACGGGGACGCGGTGCGCCTGGTCCTGCTGCGGGCCGGTCTGCTCGACCAGGCACCGGAGCCGATGCGGTTCTCCACCACCAACCAGCCCACCACCACCTACATCACCGCTCCGGCGCCTTTGCCGCTGCCGGTGGCACGGTCATGCCGCGACTGCGATGCCTGGATGGCCAGCGGAAAGCGAGGATCCCGCTGCAATCCGTGCCGTCACTGGCGCGAGCTGCACCCCGTGGGCCAGTGCGTACGGTGCCTGCGGAGCGACCTGCCGCTGCGCGGCAGTCGGTGCCGCACCTGCCGCCTCTACCAGCACCTGGACGACTCGGGCCCCGCCGCAGTGCGCGCCACCCAGCTGGTCATCGACCTTCCGCACGGGGCTCCCGGCCAGGCCCAGTTGATCCCGACCGCCGAACCCGCGCCGGCAGAAGACGAGGACAAGGCCGTGTCCGCCCTCCATGCCGCCCGCGGGCAGGAGCCGCTCTTCGCAATGCGGCGCGACTGGTCGCCGGTCATGGCCCGCCTGCGCCGTCGCAGCTACAGGGACCTGCCGTTGACCACCGCGGCCCGTGCACTGACTGAGGAACTGGACCGGCTGCGCCGCGGCCGGCAGGACCCCGCGTACCGCAAGGACATCCGCACCCTGACGATCCTGGTGTACTGGCTCGGTGCCGAGACGGTCTTCCAGGAGCGGGATGTCCACGACCTCGCCCTGCTCGACCCCAACCTCGGGGCCAAGCGGGTCTGCCAGTTCCTCGCCGCCCGCGGCCTATTGGTCGAAGCACCCGAACTGCACCGGGACACGGACCAGGTGTGGATCGAAGCCACCATCGGCACGCTGCCGCCGACCGTCGCTGACGAGGTCCGTCTGTGGGTACAGGTCCTGCGCGGCCAAGGCCGGCGCGAGCACGAGGCCCGCGGCTACGACGGCATCCGCCGCTACCTCTTCGCCCTCGATCCGATCCTCACCGCCTGGACCAGCAGCGGCATCACCACGCTGCGGCAGATCACCAGCGACCACGCCACCACCGCCATCGACGACCTGACCGGGAGCCCCCGCCGACAGCTCGCCATCAGCCTGCGCAGCCTGTTCAAAGCCCTGCGCCAGGAACGCGTCGTCTTCCGCGACCCCACCCGCAACCTTCCCGTCGGCGACCTCAAGGGCATCCCGAAGTCCGTGCCCTCCGACCTCCTCGCCGGGCTCCTCGACCGCGCCACGACCCCGCTCGGCCGGCTTGTCATCGCCCTGACCGCCGTTCATGCCCTGCCCGGTCACGAGATCCCCACGCTGCTGACCTGCGACCTCAACCTCGCCCACGGCACCCTCGAAGCCCGCCGCGGCCTGCTGCGCCACACCCTCTACATCGAGGAGTTCACCCGTGCCCTCGCCGATGAGTGGCTCATCTACCGCCATCGCCGCTGGCCCGCTTCGACCAACCCCCACCTGCTCGTCAGCCAGCGCACCGCGCTCGACTCCGACCACCCGCCGGTCAGCATGACCATGCTCCACAGGCACCTGCCCAAGGGGTTCACGCTGGACGGCCTCCGCCAGGACCGGATCCTCAACGAGGCGTTCGAGACCGGCGACCCTCTGAAGCTCATGCGCCTGTTCGGCATCACGGAGAAGACCGCCATGCACTACGTCGGCGTCGCCCACCCGGAGCGGACTTCCCAGCTTCCCCGCTGACGGCCGGTGCAAGTACGAAAGAGGCGGGGCCGCCCGGGGCTTCCCGGACGACCCCGCCTGCGAGTGCTGCTCAGGCCGGGACGGCAGCGGTCTCCGGTACGGCTTCAGCCGCGCCGCGGGCGGCGAGGTAGCGCTCGGCGTCCAGGGCCGCGGCCGCACCGGTGCCGGCGGCGGTGATGGCCTGGCGGTAGGTGTGGTCGACGACGTCGCCGGCCGCGAACACGCCGGGAAGGCTGGTGCGCGTCGTCGGGGCGGCGACGGTGACGTAGCCCTCGGCATCGAGGTCGAGCTGGCCGGTGAACAGCTCGGTGCGGGGGTCGTGGCCGATGGCGATGAACAGCCCCGTCACGTCCAGCTCGCGGGTGGCGCCGGTGAAGACGTCGCGCAGGACGACGCCGGCGAGCATGCCGTTGGCCTCCTTGATCTCGGCGATCTCATGATCGAAGGCGAAGGAGATCTTGTCATCAGCGAAGGCCCGGTCCTGCATGACCTTGGAGGCGCGCAGGGTGGAGCGGCGGTGGACGACGGTGACGGAGCGGGCGAAGCGGGTGAGGAAGGTGGCTTCCTCCATGGCGGTGTCGCCGCCGCCGACCACGACGATGTCGCGGCCCTTGAAGAAGAATCCGTCGCAGGTCGCACACCACGAGACGCCCCGGCCGGACAGCTCATCCTCGTTGGACAGGCCGAGCTTGCGGTAGCCGGAGCCGGTCGCGATGATCACCGTCCTGGCGCGGTGCACGGTGCCGGCCGAGTCAGTGAGGAGCTTGATGTCACCGGTCAGGTCGACGGCCACGATGTCGTCGTCGATCATCTCGGCGCCGAACTTCTCGGCCTGCGCCCGCATGTTCTCCATGAGGACCGGGCCGTCGACGCCGTCAGGGAAGCCGGGGAAGTTCTCGACCTCGGTCGTGGTCGTCAGGGACCCGCCGACGAAGATGCTGCTGCCGAACAGCAGCGGGCGGAGCTGGGCGCGGGCGGTGTAGAGGGCGGCGGTGTATCCGGCGGGGCCGGAGCCGATGATGACGACCTCGCGTATCTCGCTCACGCCGTCGCCTCCGGCTTCGCCGGGGCGATCTCCGCGATCAGGCCCTCGACGAGGGTCTTGATCTCGTCGCGGATCGGGCGCACGGCCGCCACGCCCTGCCCGGCCGGGTCCTCCAGCTTCCAGTCGAGGTAGCGCTTGCCGGGGAAGACGGGGCAGGTGTCGCCGCAGCCCATCGTGATGCAGACGTCCGACTCGCGGACCGCGTCGACGGTGAGGACCTTGGGGGTCTCGGCGGAGATGTCGATGCCGACCTCGGCCATGGCCTCGACGGCGGCCGGGTTGACCTGGTCGCCGGGGTTGGAGCCGGCGGAGCGGACCTCGACGCGGTCTCCGGCCAGGTGGGTCAGCCAGGCGGCGGCCATCTGGGAGCGGCCGGCGTTGTGGACGCAGACGAACAGGACGGACGGCTTGTCGGCCATGGTGATCGTTCTCTCTCGTCGCATGGCGGAACCCGGCCGCCAATGACTTCAGCCCCTGCTGGTATCAGCGGGTGGTGATGTGAAAGTATCAGTGCATGCTGACTTCAGTCGATCCTGATGTGATCCGGGTGCTGGGCGATCCGCTCCGCCTCCAGATCGTGACCCTGCTGGCGCGCGAGACGCTGTGCACGACGCACCTGGTCGAGGAGACCGGAGCCAAGCAGACCAACCTGTCCAACCACATGAAGGTGCTGCGCGAGGCCGGGATCGTGGAGACCGAGCCCTGCGGCCGCTTCACCTACTACAAGCTCAAGCCCGAGGTCCTGGCCGGGCTGTCCGAGCAGTTCGCCGCACTGGCCGACTCCGCCCGCACCGCTTCCGAGAACAAGAGGGCCTGCCCGTGACCTCCACCGAGCCCACCACCGTCCAGGGCTCCGGCCCGACCGGGGACGACTCGATCGTCAAGAAGCTCTCCACCCTCGACCGCTACCTCGCGGTGTGGATCCTGCTCGCCATGGCCGTCGGTCTGGGCCTCGGACGGCTCATCCCGGGGATGAACGACGCCCTCGCGAAGATCGAGATCGGCGGGATCTCCCTGCCGATCGCGCTCGGCCTGCTCGTGATGATGTACCCGGTCCTCGCCAAGGTCCGCTACGACCGGCTCGACCGCGTGACCAGTGACCGCAAGCTGCTCATCTCCTCGCTGGTCATCAACTGGATCATCGGGCCGGCGGTGATGTTTGCCCTCGCCTGGATCTTCCTGCCTGACCTGCCCGAATACCGCACCGGGCTCATCATCGTCGGCCTCGCCCGATGCATCGCGATGGTGATCATCTGGAACGACCTCGCCTGCGGCGACCGGGAGGCAGCAGCCGTCCTGGTCGCGCTGAACTCGGTGTTCCAGGTGTTCGCGTTCGGCCTGCTGGGCTGGTTCTACCTCGACCTCCTTCCGCGTTGGATGAACCTCGGTGACGGCCAGGGCCTGGACGTGTCCGTATGGCACATCGCGCTGAACGTCGTCATCTTCCTCGGCATCCCGCTGCTGGCGGGCTTCCTCACCCGCCGCATCGGCGAGCAGAAGATGGGCCGCGCCGACTACGAGGCGAAGTTCCTGCCGAAGATCGGCCCCTGGGCCCTGTACGGGCTGCTGTTCACGATCGTCATCCTCTTCGCCCTCCAGGGCAAGACGATCACCTCGCAGCCGCTTGACGTCGTGCGGATCGCGCTGCCGCTCCTGGTGTACTTCGCGATCATGTTCTTCGGGACGTTCCTGCTCGGCAAGGGCCTGGGCCTGGCCTACGACCGCACCACGACGCTGGCGTTCACGGCGGCGGGCAACAACTTCGAGCTGGCCATCGCGGTCGCCATCGCCACCTTCGGCGTCACCTCCGGCCAGGCCCTGTCCGGCGTCGTCGGACCGCTCATCGAGGTCCCGGTGCTGATCGGCCTGGTCTACGTCGCGCTCGCCTGGCGTAAGAAGTTCGCCCCCGGGGCGGTGACCACGGCCCCGTGACACAGCACACGGATGTGGTGGTGGTCGGCGGCGGCCAAGCCGGGCTCGCCGCCGGCTACCACCTGCGCCGGCGCGGCCTCGACTTCGTGATCCTGGACGGGGAGGCGGCACCGGGCGGGTCCTGGCAGCACATGTGGGACTCCCTGCACCTGTTCTCCCCGGCCGCCTATTCCTCGCTGCCCGGCCGGCTCATGCCCGCCCAGCCCGGCGAGACGTACCCGGATGCCGGGCACGTGGTGGACTACCTCACCGACTACGAGAAGCGCTACGGATTGCCTGTCCAGCACGGCACCCGCGTGACCGCCGTACGCCGCGACGGCGCGAAGCTCCTGGTCGAGGCCGACTCAGGCACCTGGCGAGCCCGCGCGGTCATCAGCGCCACCGGCACCTGGACGCGGCCCTTCCTTCCCGCCGTCCCCGGCCGCGGTCTCTTCACCGGCCGACAGTTCCACACGGTGAACTACCGCTCACCGGCCGACTTCGCCGGCCAGCACGTGATGGTGGTCGGCGGCGGGAACTCCGGCGCCCAGATCGCCGCCGACCTCACCCTCGACGGCCATGCCGAGGTGACGTGGGCGACGCAGCGCCCGCCGCGGTTTCTCCCCGACGACATCGACGGCCGCGCTCTGTTCGACGTCGCCACCGCCCGCCGCCGCGCCCTCGACGCCGGCCGCACGGACACCGGCGGCGTCGCCTCCCTCGGCGACATCGTGGCCGTGCCGGCGGTCCGCGCCGCCCGGGACGCCGGGCTTCTGCACGTGAAGCCGATGTTCGCCCGGCTCACCGCTACCGGTGTCCGATGGTCCGACGGCAGCCAGAGCGATGCGGACGCGATCGTCTGGTGCACCGGCTTCCGCCCGGCGCTGTCCCACCTCGCCCCGCTCAACCTGCGCGGGCCGCGGGGAGGCATCCCCACCGATGGCACACGGGCTGTTGGCGAGCCGCGGCTGCATCTGCTCGGCTACGGCGACTGGACCGGGCCCGCCTCTGCCACCCTGATCGGGGTGGGGCGCCCGGCCGGGGACACGGTCCGTCACATCGCCGGGCAGCTGTCCACCGGGCGGATCCTTGGAGCGGGAGAAGGCCGCAGCGGGAGCCGGACCGTACGATGAGCGCGTGACCTCCTCTGTGCAGCTGTCGAGCCGCCGCCCTGCGGGGCGGCTGTTCGCGCTGCTGGTGCTGGCGGTGCTCGCCGGCCTGCTGGGCATGCATGCCCTCGGCCCCGGCGGAGCGCCGCCAGTGCGTGCGGAGGCGGGCCACGACATGGTGATGGCCGTGTCCCCCGATGCTTCGCACGCGAGCGCGGGATGCTCGCACACGGACGGCGGGACGAGTCACCTTGAGCACGCGGACGGGTCCTGTGCGGCGGCCGGAATCGGTTCCGCCTACGCGCCTCCCCCGCTGGCCGGCGCCCTGCCGGGCACGCCCCTCATCCCTGCCTCGCTGGTGCCGGCTGCTGCCTTGGCCGAGACCGGGCGGGATCCGCCGGACTTGTCTGAGCTGCAACTTCTTCGGATCTAGAGCGACCCGCACGGCACCCTGGCCGGTTTGTTCCCCGGTAGCCGGTGTCGCGCTTCGGCACGCCCTCATCCCATGAACATGCGTGCGCCCTGTCGTGGGTGCGCGCTCAAGGAGTTGCATCACCATGATCAGCAAGCGTTCTCTCGTCCGTCGTACCGCCGCCGGGGCCGCCGCGGGTGCGGCCGCGCTCGTCCTGGCAGCCTGCGGCGGCAACGGCGACAGCTCGGCCGGACACGATGGCCACACCACCGCGTCCCCGTCCGCATCGGCGTCGGCCTCCCAGGGCCGGCACAACGCCGCCGACGTCGCCTTCGCCAAGGGCATGATTCCCCACCACCGCCAGGCCGTGGAGATGGCCGACCTCGCCCCCACCAGGGCCGATTCGGCGCAGGTGAAGAAGCTCGCGGAGGACATCAGGAAGGCCCAGGACCCGGAGATCAAGACCATGTCCGGCTGGCTGACGTCCTGGGGCGAGGAGGTGCCCGCCGACGGCGCCATGGACCACTCCATGCACGGCACGAGCGGCATGATGAGCGCCGAGGAGATGGACAAGCTCAAGAACTCCTCGGGCAAGGCGTTCGACACCGCCTTCATGGAAATGATGATCAAGCACCACGAAGGTGCGGTGGCGATGGCCAAGACCGAGCAGGCCGACGGCGCCTACGAGCCCGCCAAGACCATGGCCGCAGCGATCGTCACCTCCCAGACCAGCGAGATCACCCAGATGAACAAGCTGCTCGGCAAGAACTGACCGGACACCGCAGGTGCGGGTGGGCGCCGTCCGGCGCCCACCCGCCGCGGCACCCCCCGCCTGGTTTCCCCGCCGACAGCTTGGACCCGACGTGATCACCCCTGCCCGCAAACTCCAGCGCCGCGGCCGGACGGCCGCCCTCCTGGCAGCAGCCTTTGCACTGCTTGCCGCCTGCTCCACCTCAGGACCCGACCAGAACACCACCGCCGCCGCAGACCCCGGAACCGGTCACCTGCACGGGCTCGGCGTCGACCCGGCCGACAACGCCGTCTACGCCGCCGGCCACCACGGCGTCTTCCGCCTCACCGGCAAGAAGGCGGCCCGCGTGGCCGACCGCTACCAGGACACCATGGGCTTCACCGTCACCGGCCCGTCCACCTTCCTGGCCAGCGGCCACCCCTCCCCGGCCGACCCGGAAGCCCGGTCACCGCACCTGGGCCTGATACGCAGCACGGACGCCGGCCGGACCTGGAGCACGCTGTCCGCCGAAGGCGAAGCAGACTTCCACGCCCTCGAACAGGCCGGCAGCACGCTGTACGGGTTCGACAGCCAGAGCGGGAAGCTGTGGGCCAGCACCGACGGCGGCCGCAGCTGGGACCAACGCGCCGCCCTGCCTCTGCTCGACCTCGCCGCCCACCCCCAGAACCCCCACACGGTCTGGGCGGCCACCGGAAGGGGGCTTGAGCACAGCACGGACGCCGGGCGCACCTTCCGGGCCGTCCCCGCCGCCCCGGGGCTGGTCGCCGTCGACGAGCCGGAGCCCGGACTCCTCATCGCGCTGGCCGCGGACGGCCGCGTCGTCAGCAGCCGCGGCGGCCAGACGTGGACCGAGAGCGGCCGCCTGCCCGAAGACGGCGAGCCCACCGTGCTCACGGCGGTGACCGCGCAGCGCCTGCTGGCCGCCGACAGCACCGACACCGTCTACGAGTCCACCGACGCCGGCCGCACCTGGGCCGTCCTCCACCGCCCCTCCGCAGCCGCCGACAACCACTAGAGGAATACCCCTGGGGGGTATATTGTTCTGGATGTGGGATCCGGGAACGGGCCACACAGGACGGGAATGGGGATGAACGTCATGGACCACACCGCTCACCACACCGACGACCACACCGCCCACCAGGCACATCACGGTCACGACCACGGCGGCCATGCGGCCGGGGCGTCCTGGCCGACGGCGGCGAAGGCGACGCTGCACTGCCTGACCGGCTGCGCCATCGGCGAGATCCTCGGCATGGTCATCGGTACCGCCCTGATGTGGGGCAACGTGGAGACCATGGTCCTGGCGATCACGCTCGCGTTCGTCTTCGGCTATTCCTTCACCCTGTTCGCGGTCCGCCGGGCCGGCCTGGACTTCAAGACCGCGATCAAGGTCGCGCTCGCCGCCGACACCGTCTCGATCGCGGTGATGGAGCTCGTCGACAACGGCATCATCGCCCTCACCCCCGGCGCGATGGACGCCCACCTCTCCGACGGGCTGTTCTGGTCGGCGCTCCTGGGCGGCTTCGCGGTCGCCTTCGTGATCACCACGCCGGTGAACAAGTGGATGATCGGCCGCGGCAAGGGCCACGCTGTCGTCCACGCCTACCACTGACCCCGGCCGCCCGGCGCACCGCATGGTGCGCCGGGCGCGTTCGCGCCGGCGGGGGTTAGCTGGAGGGGTACCGGGGGCTCGCGAGGCGGCTTGCCGGAGTCGCCGGCCCCGCGGCACCAAGGAGGCACACGTGATGTCCAGCACCGTCAAGGACATGCTCGCCACCTACCCGGCCGACCTCGGCGACATCGACCAGGCCAAGCTCGCTACCTGCATCGAAGCATGCATCGCCTGCGCACAGGCGTGTACGGCATGCGCGGACGCCTGCCTGTCGGAGGGCATGGTGGGCGATCTGACCAAGTGCATCCGCACCGACATGGACTGCGCCGACATCTGCACCGCCACCGCCTCGGTGCTCTCCCGCCACACCGGCTACGACGCCAACATCACCCGCACGATGCTCCAGGCGTGCGCCATGGTCTGCAAGGCGTGCGGCGACGAGTGCGCATCCCACGCCGACATGCACGAGCACTGCCGCGTCTGCGCCGAAGCCTGCCGCTCCTGCGAGAGCGCCTGCAACGAACTGATCGAGGCCCTGGGCTGAGACCGGGCTCGCTTCCGCGACAGGCCGCGACGGTCAGGGATCGGGCAGGTTGGCGAAGATTGATGCCGCGATCTGCGCGGCGCACTGTCGGCTGATGACGTGGCCGGGCACCTCGGGGCGTCTTCTTGGCCCGAACGTCGGCGTTGTGATGCTGGTGAAGAAGGTCAGCGCGTCGCGGCAGGTCCTCGCCGGGGGGCGCATCCAGGGCGCTGCCCGATGAACGCCACCGCGCTCGCAGATCCGCTCGCCACGACGCCCTTCCCTGTCCCGGTCAGGCCGCAGCCGGCGGGGTCAGCAGGTTGCCCATCGCCGCCAGCACGGACGGCTCAACCCGGTAGTACACCCAGGTGCCGCGTCGCTCGGAGGTGAGCAGCCCGGCTTCCTTCAGTTTCTTCAGGTGGTGGGAGACGGTGGGTTGGGAGACGCCGACGTCGGAGATGTCGCACACGCATGCCTCCCCGCCCTCGTGGGAGGCCACGGCGGAGAACAGCCGCAGCCGCACCGGGTCACCGAGGGCCTTGAACATCCGCGAGGCCGTCTCGGCCTCCTCGGCGGTCATCGGGCGCTCGCTCAGCGGCGGGCAGCACGGCACCACCCCCTGGCCGTCGGCGGGCTCAAGCAGCGGCAGCACCTTCGCATTCGACATGCGTCTATGTTGACACGCGTCGAACCAGCAGGCCCACCCGTCGCTGATTCCGCTTAGGCGAAGGGTCGTTTGCGTAGGCCACTCCCTATAAGTCGACGGCCTGAGCGGCAGTCGTCACGCTCCCCTCGATACCCCCCTAGGTATCTCTGTTACGGTGGATTGAGATACCCCGGGGGGTAATCGTGTTGTGAGGAGAGTGTGAGCCGTGTTCTTTGCCGAGATCCTTGAGACGGAAGGTTTGGGCAACCGCAGCTATCTGGCCGGCAGGGCCCGGGCGGCGGTGGTGGTGGATCCGCCGCGGGACATCGACCGGGTGATCGCGGCAGCGGCCCGGCGCGGGGTCAGGATCGCGGCCGTCGCGGAGACGCACGTGCACAACGACTACGTCACCGGCGGCCTGGAGCTGGCCCGGCTGACCGGCGCCCGCTACCTGGTGCCCGCCGGTGCGTCGGTGGCGTACGCCCGGGTCGCGGTGGCCGACGGCGATGTCGAGGAGATCGACGAGGGCCTGGTGCTGCGGGCCGTGGCCACCCCCGGTCACACCCCGCACCACACCTCCTACGTACTGGAGGAGAACGGGCGAGCGGTCGCCGCGTTCACCGGCGGCTCGCTGCTGATCGGCAGCGTGGGCCGCCCCGATCTGGTGGAGCCGCGACTCACCGAACAGCTGGCCCGGGCCCAGCACGCCTCCGCGCACCGGCTCGCCGCCGAGCTGGCCGATGAGGTGCCGGTGATGCCGACGCACGGGTTCGGCAGCTTCTGCTCCGCCGGCCAGAGTGGCGGCGAGCACAGCACCATCGGCACGGAGAAGGCGGCCAACCCGGCGCTCCTGAAGGACGTGGAGACGTTCGTCAAGGAGCTGCTGGCCGGGCTGGACGACGTTCCGGCCTACTACGCACACATGGGCCCGGCCAACGCCGCGGGCCCCGTCCCGGTGGACCTGACCGCCCCGGAGCGCGCGGACGCGGGGGAGATCGCGCGCCGTCTGGCGGCCGGGGAGTGGGTCGTGGACCTGCGCAGCCGTGTGGCGTTCTCGCAGGGCCATGTGGCGGGCTCGTTCAACTTCGAGGTCGAGGGCCAGCTCGCCACCTACCTGGCGTGGATGATGCCGTGGGGCAAGCCGGTCACCCTGCTCGCACAGAGCGCCGAGGACCTCGCCCGTGCCCAGCGTGAGCTCGCCCGGGTCGGCATCGACCGCCCCGCCGCCGCAGCCGTGGGTTCCCCGGCCGACTGGGCCGGTGAGGGGGCGCCGCTCGCTTCGTTCCCGCGGGCGACGTTCGCCGACCTGGCTGCCGCACGCGAGCGGGGCGAGGAGCCGGTGGTGCTGGACGTGCGCCGCGACGGCGAGCGAGCCGGTGGCTGGATCGAGGGCAGCGTGCACATCCCGGTCCACCAGGTCCACCAGCGCCTTCACGAGGTGCCCGCCGGGACGGTGTGGGTGCACTGCGCGGGCGGCATGCGCGCGGCGATCGCCGCCTCCGTCCTGGACGCCTCGGGACGTGACGTCGTCGCCGTAGACGACGGCTACACCGCGGCCGCCGACGCCGGCCTCACCCTCGTCACGCCCGCCCAGCACTGACCGCACCACCCGATCCCCGCCGGGCCACCAGAGCCGGCCGGGTCACAGGCACCAGAGGAAGCACCATGCTCTTGCCCGAATGCGGCCCCGGCCGCGTCACACCGGCACAGGCCCACCGCGCCGTCGAGGACGGCTCCGCACTGCTCGCCGACGTCCGCGAGGAGGACGAGTTCCAGGCCGGTCACGCCCCTGCGGCCTTCTTCCTGCCGCTGTCCCGGCTGGCCGGGGGCGCGGACCTGCCCAGCCGGATGGACGGCCGTGACCTGCTGCTGATCTGCCGCTCCGGGCACCGCTCCCAGCAGGCCGCCCGGCTGCTCGCCGACCGCGGTGTCACAGCGGTCGACGTCACCGGCGGGATGCGCGCCTGGGTGGCCGAGGGCCTGCCCGTGCAGGACGCGCACGGGGCGGCGGGCAGCGTCATATGACCGCGCTCCTTCTCGCCCTGCTCGCCGGGGCGCTGGTCGGCCTCGCTCTGGGATCGCTCGGGGCGGGCGGCAGCATCCTGACCGTCCCCGCCCTGATCTACCTGCTCGGCTTCAGTCCGGCCGAGGCCACCACCGCCAGCCTGATCATCGTGATCGTCACCTCGCTCACCGCGCTGCTGGCCCACGCCCGGGCCGGGACGGTGCGCTGGCGGGCCGGCCTGCTCTTCGCCGCGGCCGGGCTGGGCCCTGCCGCGGCGGCCGGCCTGCTGTCCGCGCACATCCCCGCCGCCGTGCTGACCCTGGCCTTCGCCGCCCTCGCGGTCCTCGCCGGACTGCGCATGCTGCGCCGCAGGACACCGTCCGAAGACGTGACAGCGCCCGCCTCCGTGCCCCGCGCCACGGGGGCGGGAGCCGCACTGGGCGCGGTGACCGGGTTCCTCGGGGTCGGCGGCGGCTTCCTCGCCGTACCCGCCCTGGTGGCGGCACTGGCGGTGCCGATGAGCGCGGCCGTCGGCACGAGCCTGCTGGTCATCATCGCCAACGCGCTGGTCGCTCTCGCGGCCCGCGCGACGACCGAGGTCAGCCTGGACTGGGCCCTGATCATGCCGTTCATCGCGACGGCGGTCCTGGGCGCCTGGGACGGCAAACGCCTGTCCGCGAAGGTCAGGCCAGCCACCCTGCAGCGGGCCTTCGGCACCCTGCTGCTGGCAGTCGCCGCGGTGATGGCGACGGGCACCCTGCTGTGACACACCCGTGGGGCCTGCCGTGCACGCACCATCGGTGCGTGCACCCAGGCCCCACGGGGGGACGAAAGTTTTTCAGGCCAGTGAAAGGAACAGCTTCTCCAGCCGGGCCCGCATCTGCGCGGAATCCCGCACCTCGGGATCGTCACTGGTCATGCACTGCTGCAGACCGGTCGCGATGATCGAGAACCCGGCCCGGTCCAGCGCCTTGGAGACCGCCGACAACTGCGTGACGACGTCCTCGCAGTCCCGGCCCTCCTCGATCATCTTGATCACTCCCGCGAGCTGACCCTGCGCCCGCCGCAGCCGGTTCAGCGCCGACTTCAGCTCCTCGGCACTCATGTCGAGTTGCACACCAACCTCCTCACATACCCCCGTGGGTATCCTACCGTGGGGAACCGCTCAGAAAGGCGAACCATTCCATGACCACTCCCACCGCACTCGCCCCCGCCCAGGCCGCCGCCCGCTTCGGCGAGTTCACCGTGATCGACGTCCGCACCCCCGGCGAGTACGCCACCGGACACCTGCCCGGCGCCCACAACATCCCCCTGGACCGCCTCGACGAGGCCACCGACGCCCTGAAGAAGGCCGCCCAGCGCGCCCCGCTCCTTATCGTCTGCGCCTCCGGAGCCCGCTCCGCCAAGGGCTGCGAGAAGCTGGCCGCCCAGGGCATCGACGCCACCACCCTCGAAGGCGGCACCACCGCCTGGACCGCCGCCGGCCGGGAGACCGAGCGCCCGACGGGGGCCCGCGCGACCTGGCCCATGGACCGCCAGGTCCGCCTCGCCGCCGGCACCCTGGTCCTCGCCGGCTTCCTCGGCGGTCTCGCCTGGACGCCCGCGCACTGGCTGTCCGGGGCGATCGGCGCCGGACTCGTCTTCTCCGGCGCAACCAACACCTGCGGCATGTCCGCAGCCCTGGCCAAACTCCCCCACAACCAGCCGCCCAAGAGTGCGGTCTCGTTCCAGGAGACCCTGCTGCGCGTGGCCGCCTGACCCCACCCCGGTACCCCGTGGGATGTGATGTCACTGTGGCAGGGATTCCCGGCTACTGCGGTGTGGAGCTGTTCTGTTTCGCCCCGGGCCCGGGCCGGTCCTCGCGCCAGGACAGGGCCACGAGCAGCAGGCCGCCGCAGACGATGAAGACGTCGGCGAGGTTGAAGGTGGGCCACCAGCCGGTGTGCAGGTAGTCGGTGACCCGCCCGTCCGGGGCGCGGTCGATGAGGTTGGCGAGGGCGCCGCCGAGAACGGCGGCGAGCGCGATGCCCCATGGCCGGCGGGACGTTGCAGCGGTCCGCCACAGCACGACCGCGACCGCCGTCGTGATCAGGGCAGTGACGGCGACGACGGTCCAGGCCGGGGCGTCGGCGGCGAAGGAGAACGCGACCCCGGAGTTGAAGGCGAGTTCCATATCGAGCGGTCCGCCCTCGATAGGGGAGCCCGGCAGGGCGCGCTCCGCCCATGCCTTGATGCCCAGGTCCGTTCCGGCCAGGGCGGCGGCCAGGGCCAGCAGCCCCGTCCGGCGCTTGAGGGCGCCGGACGGGGCCACGGCTGTGGTGGGGGCGGTCACTTGCAGCCGTCCGAGCAGGAGGAGTCGCCGGTCGCGGTGGCGGGCTTGTCGTCGTCCTCGCAGCCGTCGTCGCAGACGAGTTCGCCTTCCCAGGCTTCCTTGCCCTCCATGATCGCGAAGGCGGCGATGACGAAGCCGGCGACCGGGTCGATCCAGGTCCAGCCGAAGGCGCCGAACGCGAGCAGGCCGACGAAGGTGGACACCGACAGCCAGGCGCACAGCTTGGTCTCGGCGGCGTCCGCGACGACCAGGCGGGAGTTCATCTCCAGTCCGGCCTTGCGCTTGGCGCGTGCCAGCCACGGCATGATCACGATGGACAGGCCGGTCAGGGCGATGCCGACGATCGAGGTGTCGGGCTTCTCGCCGCCGAACAGGTCGCGGACGCCTTCGACGGTGACGTACGCGGCGAGCGCGAAGAACGTGATCGCGATGAACTTCAGCGCCCGGCGTTCCTTGGCCTCGTCCGGCTCACCGCCCTTGATCTCCGCCAACAGCCGCACCAGCACCACCACCGCGGCGGCGACCTCGATGCCGGAGTCGATGCCGAACCCGATCAGCGAGACCGCCCCGGCGACCGTGCCGGCCGCGATGGCGATGACGCCCTCGATCACGTTGTAGCCGATGGTGAACTTCGCGTACCGCACCGCGCGGTGCGCAGCCGGCCCGGTGACATCGGGGACGGAGGCGGGAGTGGTGCTCATCGGGCGGGCTCCTCGGGGGCGGGGTGGGTTCCGTAGGCGGGGCACAGGTCGACGGCCTCGCCGGTCGCGGCGAGCAGCTGCTCGGCTGCGGCCAGCAGGTCCAGCAGCTCCGGGCGGGCCAGCGAGTGCAACGTGGCCCGCCCTTGCGGGCGGGAGGTGATCAGGCCACAGTCGCGCAGGCAGGACAGGTGCGCCGAGACCGTGGACTGCGCCAGCCCGACGCAGGCGACCAGGTCGGTGACCCGGGCCTCGCCCTCCGCGAGCCGTTTGAGGATCGCCAGTCGGGCCGGGTCACCCAGGGACCGGAACAGCGCCACCGCCGCCGAGGGTGCCCCGCACGAGGTGGTGGCCGTACTGCCGACCGCCGTGCTATTCATCGTCATGGGACGATGATAGCTACAACTGCCGATGACATCTATGGGGGTCGTGTCATGCTGATGAACCGGATCGAGACGGCGGCGGTCAACAGCCCCGCCCGCCGGGCCCTGCAACGGTTCTACGAGGTCCCGGCGCTGATGAAGCTGGCCGGCGGCCCGCTCGCGCCGGAGCGAGGGCGGTCGAGATTGGCTGCGGTTCCGGGTTCGGCACGCGGATGATCCTCGACCACTTCGGCGCCGCGAAGGTCGACGCCCTCGACCTGGACGCCGCCATGGTGGCCAAGGCGAGGCGCCGCCTGGCCGACCGGCCGGGGCGGGTGCGCCTCGAGGCGGGGGACGCCACCGACCTGAAGGCGGCCTTCGGCGCCGAGGACGGCACGTACGACGCGGCGTTCGACTTCGCGATCATCCATCACATCCCCGACTGGCGATCCGCCGTCGCCGAGATCGCCCGCGTCCTGAAGCCGGGCGGGGTCTTCGTCTTCGACGAGGTCACCGCACATGCCCTGGCTCGCCCCACCTACCGCAGGCTCTTCGACCACCCTGAGCACGACAGGTTCACCGCACGCGAGTTCCTGGCCGAGCTGCCACGCCACGGCCTGGCGGTCACGGGCGCCTTCACCCGCATCAGCGGCGACTACCTGCTCGGCACCGCCCGAAAGCGGGCAGCGAACCGGGGCTGAGCGTCCAGGCCGCCAGGGCACCGGGAGCCCGGCTCGTACACCGTCCGGGGTGCGCGGGCAGGGCACGGTCGCGGTCAGGTTCAGCTGGAACAGGCCGTAGCGGTTCGCATGCGTCCGGACCGGCGGGGCCAGCGGGTCCACCTCGGTGAGTTTCTCGCAGCCCAGGACCTACCACCTCGGCATCGTGTCGACCACTGGCCGCAGTGGGCAGCCAGCGGCGCAGCAGTGCGTCCGCAGGTGTCGACAACGCCGGACTGACCGCCACCGTCGACCTGCTTCACAGCACCCGAACACCACTCAGTTTCGATGATTGTCTATGTTGACGCTCATCGATACAAGTGTCATGCTGGGCCGCGCAAGCCATCGACAGATGTCGAACCACGCAAGGAGTCGCCGTGAACGCGCCCGCCACCACTGAGCTGCCCGTCGTCGTAATCGGGGCCGGACCCGCGGGTCTGGCCGCCGCCGCCCACCTGGTCGACCAGGGCATCGAGCCCCTGGTCCTGGAAGCCGGCCAGCAGGCCGGCGCAGCGGTGCGCGAGTGGGCGTACGTGCGCCTGTTCTCCACCTGGGGCGAGGTCGTCGACCCGGCCGCCGAGAAGCTCCTCGCCCCCACCGGCTGGACCCGGCCCGACCCGGCCACCTACCCCTCCGGCGGCGACTGGGCTGAGCTGTACCTCCAGCCGCTCGCCGACGTCCTCGGCGACCGCGTCCGCGTCGGTGCGACGGTCACCGGCGTCTCCCGGGCCGGCCGGGACCGCATCGTCGACGCCGCCCGCGAGCAGCAGCCCTTCGTCGTGCACTTCACCCGCGCCGACGGCCGGGAGGAGCGCGTCTTGGCCCGCTCCGTCATCGACGCCTCCGGCACCTGGGCCACCCCGTCCCCGGCCGGCGGCAGTGGACTGCCTGCGCTCGGCGAGCGGGGCGCCGCGGACCGGATCACCTACCGCGTCCCGGACCTGAAGGACCCGGCCGTGCGCGCCCGGTATGCGGGCAAGCGCACTGCCGTGATCGGCTCCGGCGCCTCCGCGTTCACCGCCCTCGCCTACCTCGCGGACCTCGCCAGGACCGAGGACGGCGCGGGGACGAAGGGCGTCTGGGTCCTGCGCCGGGGTATCTCCGGGTCCACCTTCGGCGGTGGCGAGGCCGACCAGCTCCCCGCGCGCGGCGCCCTGGGCCTGGCGGCGAAGGCCGCCGTCGACGAGGGTCACGCGGACGCCGTGACCGGCTTCCGCACCGAGGCGGTCGAGCGCGACACCGACGGCCGCCTGGTCCTGGTCGGCGAGGACGGGCGCCGCCTGGACGCGGTCGACGAGGTGATCGTGCTGACCGGCTTCCGCCCCGACCTGTCCTTCCTCGACGAGTTGCGCCTGGGCCTCGACGAGCGCCTCCAGGCCCCCGTCGCGCTCGCGCCGCTGATCGACCCCAACCAGCACTCCTGCGGCACCGTCTACCCCCACGGCCACCGCGAGCTCTCCCACCCCGAGGCCGGGGTGTACCTGGTCGGCATGAAGTCCTACGGCCGCGCCCCGACCTTCCTGGCGATGACCGGCTACGAGCAGGTCCGCTCGGTCGCCGCCGCCATCGCTGGCGACGTCGAGTCCGCCGACCGCGTGGAACTCACCCTGCCCGAGACAGGAGTCTGCGGCGGCGCCGGCCTGTTCGACGTCCCCGACACCCAGGAAGCCGACGGCGGCTGCTGCGCGCCTGCGCCGCAGCTCGTCCAGCTCGGCGCCCCCGTCTCGATCGGGGCTGCTGAGGAGGCTCCGGCGGGCGGCTGCTGCGGCTCGTGACCGATCTGGGCACCCCCACGCGCGGAGCCGCGACCGGAACAGGGGACCGGTCGCGGCCCCGCGCCGCCCTGCCCGCCCTCTGCGCCACGCAGATCGTGAGTTGGGGCATCGTCTACTACGCCTTCCCCGTCCTCAACCCCCAGATCACCCATGCGACCGGCTGGCCGGCCGGGGCGACCACCGCGGCGTTCTCCCTCGGCCTCGTCATCTCCGCCCTCGCCGGGATCCGCGTCGGACGCATCCTCGACCGGCGCGGCCCGCGCACCGTCATGACCGCCGGTTCCGTGTGCGGCACCGTCAGCCTGCTGATCGTGGCCGCGGCTCCCAACCTGCCGGTCCTCTTCATCGGTTGGGCGCTCGCCGGGCTCGCGATGGCCGCCACCTTCTACCAGCCCGCGTTCGCCGCCCTCACCCGCTGGTGGGCCCCCGACCACGTCCGCGCCCTGACCATCGTCACCCTCGCCGGCGGCCTCGCCTCCACCGTCTTCGCACCCCTGACCGCGACCCTCGCCGACCACCTGTCCTGGCGCCACACCTACCTCGCGCTCGCCATGATCCTCGCCGCCGTCACCATCCCGGCCCACGCCCTGGCACTGCGCGCGCCCTGGCCCGAGGCCCCAACGAGCCCTGCCCATAAGGCCGCCGACGCTGCCGATGCCAGGCGCAGCCGACCGTTCCTGCTGCTCGCAGCCACCTTCACCCTGTCCAGCTTCGCGATGTACGCCGTCGTCGTCGCGCTCGTCCCGCTCCTGCTGGAACGCGGGTACACCACCAGCCAGGCCGCCTGGGCCCTCGGCATCGGCGGCGCCGGACAGACCCTGGGCCGAACCCTGTACGCCACCCTCGCCCGCCGCACCACCGCCACGACCCGCACTACGGTCCTCATTGCACTCGGCGGACTGACGACGGCCGCGTTCGCCGCCACCCCAGGTCCGTACGGCCTCCTCATCGCCGTCTCGGTCGTAGCCGGCATGGTCCGCGGCAACCTCACCCTGCTCCAGGCCACCGCCATCACCGACCGCTGGGGCACCACCCACTACGGCCGCCTCTCCGGACTCCTCGCCGCGCCCGCCCACACAGCATCAGCCCTTGCACCATTCGCCGGCGCCGCCCTGGCCGTGCCCCTCGGCGGCTACGGACCGCTGTTCTTCCTCCTGGTCGTCCCCTCCGTGGCCGCCGCGCTCATCGCGCCGTGGACAGCCACCGACGCCATACGCCGTCGCACCCCAGGGCTGTGAAAACCACCAAATGCCCTGCAGGCGCAGGTGAACCCGCCCTCGCTCCGATCTTCAACCCGGAAGCGACGCGCGGGTTCGACGGTTGAGCCCTCCAGGAATCCGCGAACCCGCGCGCTTCCGATCGCGCTGCGGCCAAGATTCGCGGCGACGAAGTCGGACATCGCGGTGCTGAGCGCCGCCTCGCAGAATTCGGAGCATCGCCCCGCCGACCCGGACAATCCGGCCGTGACTGGCTCGCCCAGGCCCTTGAGGACATCTCGGCGACCGTCGTCCACCACGCTGGCAATCACCGCTTCTGCGGACGGTTGCCGCGTGTTGCCGCTCGGTTGACGACGGTACCAGGGCGACGGGGGTCACGGCTGTAGACCACCGTCCAAGGTGCCCAGCGCTGAACTCGGCGCATGGGGGGCTCCTTACAACCGGCACACGTGCTCTTCGCTCGCGCGATCTCATCCCTAAGTCGGGGGCTGACCGTGTCGCAGAGTGGCACACGTCGTTGCCAGGGCATGAAGAAGATCGTCGAGCTAGGCGCGCTCACTCCTTGCTGCCGTGTCCGCCCGGGTCCTTGGCGGGCTGCTGCCGATGGGCTGATGGTCTTCCCGATCTGACCAGCGGCGCGCCGGGGCGCACCCCGCTCTTAGCCGACGTCCGATGCGCCAGCGATACCCGGGGTTCCTGCCCCTGCGCAGGGCTCATGGACACGCTGATTCCGCACAACCACACCCCCCGAAGGAGCAAGCATGTCGAACATCCCTGCTGAGCTGAGGTACGCCAAGTCGGACGAGTGGGTGTCGCCGGCAATGGACGGTGCGATGTACGTCGGGATCAGCGACTACGCACAGCAGCAGTTCGGCGATTTCGTGTTCGTTGGTCTGCCCGAGGTCGGCAAGGTTGTCGCGGCTGGCGACTCTGCCGGTTCCGTCGAGTCGAACACCAGGGCGTCGGAGCTCATCGCACCGATCGGCGGCGAGGTGATCGCTGTAAACGAGGAGCTGTCCATCAGCCCGGAACGTCTCAACGAGGACCCTTACGCGTCCTGGATCTTCAAGCTCACGCCGTCGAACGCTGCCGACTTTGACAATCTCCTCAAGGCGGACGAATACAGGGCACACATCAGCGAAGGCTGACATTCGTTTCCCCGGCCCGGACCCTTCGCCCCGAGGCCGTGCAGCCTCCCGTGCGGGGCAGGTCGGCAACCCCCAGTTACCGACCCGTCCCGCGCCAGGCGCCGCGATGGTGAGGACTGGCCGATGCGGTCTTGCGGTCTTGGTTTGCCCGGCCGATGTAGAAGATGGAGCTGGCGGTGGGGCGCTGGTCGGCTCCGGTTCTCCCGCAGGCCGCGAGCCGCACAGGGCAGGTGTGTCACCGGATTGGAAGCGTTTCCACCGGTCGGGGCGGTGCGTTGATGGTGGCATGAAGATGAACCGCACAGCCCTGGGTGCCGCCATGATTGCCGCGGGCCTGCCCCTGCTCCTGGCCGCTCCCGCTCACGCCGACACCGGCGGCTTGTTCGGCTCCAACGCCGGCACCACCACCGGCAGCACGCCGTCCCTCGCCGACCTCTTCGCCGCCGAGAAGGCCCCCTTCGCGAGCATCGAGGCCACCGCCAGGGCGGCGGGGGGCCTTTCCGAGGACTCCTGGGAGTACACGAAAAGGGCGTGGACCGTCGCCACGGATGATGTGCAGCAGGTGTTCCACGCGGCGCAGCAGCCGCTCGGAGCGTCGCAAAACCAGTAACGCATGCCGCGCATCGCTCCACACGGCGTGGGCAGGCCAGTTAAGAACGCCCGGCGGCGTGCTCGCGGCCGGGGGCCGTGACGTCAGACGTGTTGCGCCATTTCCAAGTCTTCGAAGTAGTACCACTCTGCGGGGGCTCGGGAATGACGTAGTAGCCGGGGTCGTCGCGACGCGGGTGACGTCCTCGTCGCGGACGCCGTAGCCCTCAATGCGGAGCTGGGTGGAGCGGCGTGAGGCAGATGGGCGGGCGCTCCAGATCGGCCGTCCTGCAATCTTCCCTCGGATGGCGGTTATTTCCGATCTTGGTGCGGCAGTAGACAAGACCGACGACAGCGGTGCCGCATGCGGTGGCGCTGTTCCCTACCACTTCTTCAGGAGGACCCGTGGAGCTTGACACATGGAATCTGGACGACCTCGGAGGGGCGTCGGTGTTTTCAGTGAATGGGGGCGGCGGCCTCGTCAAGCCGCTCATTTTCGCTGCCGACCGCCCAGTCGGTGAGGGTGCCACGGATTTCAGTGCGTTCATTGAAAGCCTCTCAAACTTTCTGAATCCGGTCCCGAGTGACTTCACTCGCGGCCATGACCCTGTTCTGGTCGGCTACTTCGACGACGCTTCCACGGTCGATCACCAAGCACGTGTTGTACGGGAGGCGATCTTGAAGGTGATCGAGAAGCGGAAAGGCGACAGTCGGCTGACGGTGGGCGGCATCGGCCAGGGCGCCCAGGCGGTTCGCCTTGCCCTCGTCTGGCTGGAGGACGCAAAGGTCGATCACCAGACCCAGACCTACTTCTCCTACAACGGCACCCCGCCTGCCACGAGTCTGGACGAGGAGATCCTGGAAAGGGCGGGCTGGCCCAAGCTCCCCCGCAAGCTCAAGCTGGTCACAGAAGACTTCACCAGTGAGCTGAAGGACGACGACTTCGACGAGACCATCGTCGGCACCCCCAACCCGGAGTGGAACCAGGGGGGGATGCTGTTCAACAGACAACTCGTTTCCGCGTTCATGGACAAGCTGAAGTAAGAGGTCTTCAGGCCCCGCGCCGGGTGCGCGCCGACCTCGACGGGGTAGCAAGTGTCGCCGGGTGCGGGAGCGGGATCAGGTTCGGCGCCGCCGGGTGAGATCGGGGATTGTTGCGTGGGCGGCCAACTGCCCACGCAGGCTCGCGTTGGCCTCCTTGATCTGCTGGTTCTCGACCTCTAGGACCTGGACGATCCGGGCCATGAGCTGGAGTTGTGTGCGCAGGTCGTCGCGTTCGGCGCGGACTCGGGCCAGGTCCTGCTGGTCCTTGGCCGCGCGGTTCCGCGCGGCCCCGGATCCAGTCTCTGGGAGGGGCGCGCGGGCTTTGACGAGGGCGTAGAAGAGGTCCTTGAGCCCGGTGTGCTTGTGGGTGAGTTTGTTGCGCCGCAGGCCGGCTTCGGCGGCCAGCGAGACGACAGTCAGTTTGCCGTCGGAGTGCAGCGGGGTGCCGATGAGCAGGCGCACCATGGCGTCGGCGATGGCTCGCACCTCCGCGGCGTCTCCGGAGTCGGCGTCGTGGGCGCTGGCGAGGGCTATGCCGACGAGTTGGGCCAGGGCAGCCTCGCCGCCCGGGTCGGGGCCAGCGTCGCTGGGAGTGCTCACTGTGGTTCCTCGGGGTCTGCTGTGCCCGGCTGCTGGACGTCGTGGCGGCGGATGATCTCGGTGAGGTGGGTCCGGCGCTGCTGTTCGCGGGCCGCGATGGGGTAGGGGTCGAGGCCGGCCTCGGCGGCGGCGTCGATCCGGGTGACCTCGGCCCGCAGGGCGGTGATCTGGCTGTCGGTGCGGCTGATGTTCGTGCACGCCGCCTGGCAGCGGGAGTGGTCCGGGGTGCTGCGGCTGCCGGCGCGTGCCCGGTCGCGGTCCGGGTCGCACAGCGCGGTGAACGCGTCGTGGTTGCAGGTCAGGAAGGCTTTGGGGTCTTCGTAGACCTGGAGGCGTGGGTTGTCGACGAGCGCGCGCAGCTCGCGCTTGCCGAGGTAGGCACCGGCGTAGCGGTCGGTGAACTCGGCGGCCGCGGCGCGGTAGCGGTCGGCGGCCGGTCCGCTGACCGTTTCGCCGGCGGCGATGCGCTCGCCGGCCTCGGTGAGGGTCTCGGCCAGGGCCAGGCCCTTCTCCTGGTCGAGGACTTCGAGCATGTCGGCCTTGGAACGGCCTGCGTACGACTCCGACATGGCGGTGGCCGCGTGGCCGTACTGCACCGCCAGGGCGATCCGGCCGCCGGGCTGGCGGTAGATGAACCAGGCGATGGTGCGGCGGAAGCGGCGCAGGGCGACGGCGCCGTCTGGGTCGTCCGGGATGAGCTCGTGCGGGCGGTCGTGGACGGCGGCGAGCCGGTTGGCCCAGGCGGTGAAGGCGCGGATGCGTTCTGCGGCGGCTTCGGAGGACAGCCCGGTGCGGGTGATCGAGCTCTTCGCGCCGCGAAAGAGGGTGCGGGTGAACAACTCCTCGCCCCCTTCGAGCTGTTCCGCGACGGCGATGGCCCGGGCGACCGGCTCCAGTACGATCCATGGATCCGCGCGCATCTCGCCTTCGCCGATCGCGTTGCCGTCCTCGTCGAGGACGCCCTTGAAGTGCCGGCCGCGCACCTCGTAGCGCACGGTCCCGTCCTCGCGCTCCACGCGGGTGCAGCAGCCACGACGCAGGGCCAGGACCTCTTCGGGCCGCATGCCCGAGAGGTACGAGCAGCAGATCAGCACGGCGGTGGACAGGTGCAGCACCAGGGTGTCGACGTCGTCGAAGCCGAGCCCGGGTGCCCAGGGGGCAGGGCCGATCCGGCCGGAGACCGGCACGTCGAGCACGGGGCCGGGGCCGAAGTCGTCCGCGGTGAGCTCGTCGGTCAGGGAGTGGCGGGCGACGCCGAGCTGGTTGGGGGTGACGCCGATGGTGGCGGCCAAGAAGGTTCCAGCCATCGGCGGCAACGGGCCGCGGTAGCGCGCGGCCACGGCGGCGGCTGCCGGGGCGGTGCTGGTGGGGATTGGCTGGCCGGCCGCGAGCAGGTCGCGCAGATACTTCCGGGCCGTGTCGACGCCGTTGGGGATGGCCCGGGCGGGCAGGGAGTCGAGCAGCCGGCGGTGCTCGCGGGCGGCGGCCAGGATGTCGTCGGAGAGGTCCAGGACGGTGCGCAGGGCCCACACCAGCAGCGGGGCCATGACGGCCGGGTGCACGATCGGGATGTTGTTCTCGCCGTCGGGGGCGTCGTCGTTGGTGCCGAGGAAGTCGGTCATCACCCGGGCCGGTTCCTCCCAGGGCGGCATGGCCAGCCGGTCGCGGTCGGGAAGGAACGGCGCGTACGCCCACAGCCGCGTGATGATCCAGAGTTCTCTGGCGTCGGTGCGCCAGCGGCGCCCGCTGGGCCGCAGCTGCTCGGCGTACTCCTCAAGGTCATCGGCCGTAACCTGCCCGAGTTCGGTGATACCGCGAGCCGTGAGCCAGGTCGCGAACCGGATCCAGACCTGGAAGTAGTGGCGCAGGCTGGACGGCTGTGTCACCGAGCGCGAAGCCCGCTGCTGGAGCAGGACGGCCGGAGTCGGCACGTTCAGCTCGGCGAACGCCGCGCGCATCAGCGCCGGCCGCAGCGCGGCGGGGCACCGGCTCCAGTCGATGACCAGGGAGCGGTGGGACTCCTTGCCGCTCATCAGCGCCAGAGGCCAGGCCAGGTCGCCGAAGCGTGGCAGCTTCGCCGTCTCGAAGCCGGGCCGCAGGCGGGCGAAGGGCAGGACGAACGTATCGGGCGCCGGGTCGATCACCCCGGGCCCGGCCGGGTCGGTGGACGGCGTGGTCACGGGTCGAGCCTCCGCTCCAGCATCGCGTGGATCAGCTCCCGGTCCGGCTCGCTCACCGCGGCCACCAGGCGGGGCCTGCTGTCGGTGGTGGTGTAGGTGGTCAGGAAGTCGCCGATCCGGGCGTGGTGGGTCGCCCAGTCCGCGGCCCACACCCCGGGGGTCACCGCCGAGCGCAGCGACTCCACTGCCTGGTGGAGGTAGGCGATGCGGGGCAGGTCGCGGCCGGTGGCCACCGCGTTGCGGCAGGCGAAGCACAGCAGGAATGACACCGCGCACGGCGTCCCAACCGGACTGTGGTCGGAGTTGAGGAAGTCCGCGCACGAGGCGACCGGGGTCCGCAGCCGGCCGGCCACGATCCGGCGGGCCACCTCGATATCGACCTCGGCCTCCTTGGCCACTAGCTCGGCGCCAGCCTCGGTGTCGGTGTTGCCGTCGACGTGGTCAACCAGCCGCATGGCCACCGTCTGCCGGGCGGAGTCGAGGGCCTGGGTGAGCCCGAGCTCCACTGCCCCGCGCGAGGCGTCGCGAACTCCCTCGTCCAGCAGTTGGTAGTCCCGCTCGTGGGTGGCCTGGGTGTTGTTGCGGGCCCGGCCGTGGTGCGCCTGGGCGCTGTGCCGCAGCGCCTGGGCGTGGATCCGCTGCGGGAGGGCCACGCCGTCGGCGCGGGCGTGGCTCTGCCAGCGCCGGATCGCCGCGTCCAGGACGTTACCGTTGGCGTAGTCGCGCAAGTTCTCCGCCCCGCCCAGGCCGCGGTGGCCGACCAGCAGCCTGGCCGTGGGCCGCCCCAGCAGCTCCAGGGTCGCCCGCGCTGGCGCGGTGAGCTCCAGGACGTGGCGCAGGGCCCGGCCGCCGGAGCCCTCGCCGACATCGACGAGGGTGTTGCTCGAATACCGGCGCCGTCCGCGCCGGGCCTTGTCCGTGTCCACCTGGTGCACCGCCGGGTCCGCGCGGTCCGCGTTCGGCCACCAGGTGGGCACGTCCATCTTCTTGACCACGGACAGGTTCCACGCCTCGTGCACGATCAGCAGCACGGCCGCTGCCCCGATCTCGTCCGGCGTCGCGAAGAGCCGGGTCAGCGAGGCGGCGTTGCCCTCGAAGCCGAACGTGCCCTTCACGTACGCCGTCACGGAACGGTCGTCGTAGCGTGGCAAGTCGCCGGTGCGGGCCAGCACGTCCAGCACCTCGCCGACCGCCCAGTCGCCGTCCCCGGGCTCGATCGCCCCTGCGCGCCAGCGCTGAAGCACCGCGGTGTTCGCCGCGATCCGCAGCCGGCCGGCACGCACCGTCGCGGCGGCCCCGGTCCGGATCGTCTTCAGCTCCTCGCGGGTGTGGGCCTCCTTGCGGCGCCGGCCGCGGCGAGCCGGCGGGCGCCGCCGCGGCGTCTCCATGAACACCCGCGTCGCCTCCGGCACCCCGGGCGCCCGCCGCACGACCGCGGCCAAAACCCGGCGGACGTGGATGTCGCCGGACCACTTCTTCCACCACTCCACCGTGATCTGCCCGGTCGAGGTGACGGGCGGCTCGGCCGCGGCGGCAGCCTTGAGGAACAGCCGAAGCGTCCGGGCGTTGGTGCGGTAGGTGTCCTCACTGCCCCAGCCCCGCCCCTGCGCGGCCAGCGCGGCCACCAGGGACCGGCGGAAGTCCACCGGCCCGGGGCCGTCCCGGAAGTCCCACACCCCGAGCGGCTTCCCGTCGCCGCTGACCGGGCGCAGCACCAGCCCGTCCGCATCAAGCACCGGCGCCTTGTGGAAGCCGCTCGGCGGCAGGGCCGCCCGGCGGCCACGGCCGCTCACGCCGCGTCCAGGATCAGACCGGTGCGCTCCGCCAGCTCCGCGATCTTCTCCGCGTTGACCGGGTTGTCGTCGTCGTTGAGCAGCGACTCCAGCTGCAGACCGCGCACCGGCTCCAGGTAGACGTCCCGGGTCACCTGCTCGCTGCGGTGCCCCAGCATGTCCTTGACCATCAGCCAGACCTGCCCGTACACCTCCTCGTAGTGCAGGCGCTGGGCCGGCGTCAGCCCGAGCCGGCGATCCAGCGCGTTGTGCAGCGCGATCAGCATCCGCAGGGCCATGGAGTGCCGGAGCATCTTCGGGGTCGCGAAGACCTCAAGCCCCGCGTCCGCGCAGCGGTCGCTCGCGCGCTCGAAGACCTTCGTCCAGCTCGCGTACTCCATCGGCAAACCGGACTCCGTGAGCCACAGCATCGCCGGCTCCAGGCCGTCCTCATCGTCGACGAACAGCCGCATCCGCTCGGCGGCCGTCAGCCGCCCCAGCGCGCTCTCGCCCACACCGCCGTCCCGGCTCGTCCAGTACACCCGTCCCGCCCGAGTGACCTCCCGGATGACCCGCAGGCCCGGCAGCCGGTCGTAGACGCCCCGCGCCCGGGCCCGGTTCACCGCCAGGGCCCGCGTGCTCATCCGGTAGCCCTCGATGCGCTGGAGCGCCGGATGGCCGACGTAGAAGGTGTAACCGGCACGCTTGGCCACGGCCTGGCCGACCTTGCCCGCGTAGTAGTTCCGGTGGCCCAGGGCGGGGAGTTCGCAGGTCAGCAGGGTACCGCCCTCGCGGCGCCGCACCCCACTGGAGTACAGCAGGTCGGCGAACGCCGTGTCCCGGCCGGAGCACCGGCCGCGCCACCCCTCATCTTCCAGCCCGCTCGGCAGCATCCCGCCGAGCCCGACGTTGCGCCACAGCCGAAAGGCCCGGGGCGACAGCCACTTCACGTCCGAGCTCTTCACGTCCGACGGCACCGGCAGCGTCACCGGGTTCGCCGGCACGAAACCGTGCCCGGCCGCGATGTCGTATAGCAGCTTCAGCGCGGCCAGTTCCTTCGCCCAGGTCCCGCCGCCGACCGGCGCCGGGTTCTCTGCTCCCCGCCGTCGCCACGCCTCCCAGTCCTCGACGTCCTCCTCCGACGCCTCGTCCCAGTCCAGCCCGCGCTGCCACAGGAAGGTGAAGAACAACCGGTAGATCGGCGCGTAGGTGAGCTGCGTGCCCTGCGCCTTCGCGGAGAACGCGGAGCGCCGGAAGCACTCGCTCAGACGGGGATCGACTCGTCCCTCCGGCGAGACCAGGATCGGCTGCCGCTCGCGCAGACCCAGCGCGCGCTCGCGCGCCTCCAGGTCTTCCCACCCCGCCACCGGACGGTCGGCGGCGGGCACCCCGCCGTCACCGACCCAGAACAACCGCCACTTGTACGCCACTTCGCTCCCTCAGCCGCAACACGACACGGGGCAACACAGCGTATGTCTACAGAACACCGCTACGCCCGCGCGATCGGCCCCCGCCGCACCCCCATCATCGCCACCGCCCTTCCCCGGCCCCGGCGTCAGCGGGCCTGAGCGCCACCGCGGCCTTCACCCCGCTTCACGGATCGGCAGCGCCCACCGCGGACCCCCATGGCCGCTGGGTACGATCGGGACAGGGCAACCGCGCCACGCCCGACGTCCCGCCCGACCGCGCCCACGCCGCCCCGGGCACCGAGGCCAAGAGTCTGAGACTCGCGCGAGGTGATTGGCCTGCCGTGATGTCCTCCATCGACGGTCGCAGCGCGTGGGACAGACGACCGTGGACAAGGTGCGACACCCATGACGAGCAAGAGCCAGCGCGAGATCGACCGTGCGATCCGCCAGTACCAGACCGACCACCCGGGTACCTCCCTCTCGGCGGCCCGCCGCGCTATCGAGCGCCGCACCGAGATCCTCACGCCCCCCGCCCGCCTCGCTCACGTCGTGCCGCCGCGCGCGGGCGAGTCGCTGGAGGACTGGATCGGCCGGCTGGCCGAAGCCAACGAAGTCCGCCGCCACCGGATGATGGAACTCCTCGGCCTGGAGCCCGGACGATCCGCCCTGCAGCGGTTCCGCAGTCTCGCCGAGCACATGCCGGACCACACCGTGAACCGACTGCACGTCGCCACCGGCATCGACGCCGAGCAGGCCCGCGCAATGGCCGCCATCGGCCCCAAGTCGGACCGGAAGGCGCCGATGTCCGCCGAGCAGGCGGCCGAGCACCTCCACGGCCTCCTGGTCAAGGCCCGAGCCCAAGCCGAGGCCGAAGGGCTCCCTCCCTCGTCGTCCTGGTCCCTGGCCTTCGTCGAGCCGCGCATCACCCGGCTCGGCGGCGCAGCCGCCCTCCGCACGGCAGCCAAGCGCGCCGCCCGCCGGCTGCGCATGAGCATCCGCGTCACCGTCTACCGCCGCCAGGGCGATCCGGACCAGCTCATCACGGTCAACAACCAGGGCCCGTTCAAGACCGTCAAGCGCGACCCGGTGGACACCCTCACGACCACCCCGTTCACAGCCGACCCGCAGCCCGGCCCCCGCAGCGCCCCGTGCGACTGCCGCCACGGCTACTGCATCAGCGGCACCGACACCTACTTCGGTTCGACGCCGTGGCCGGGGGAGATCTGGAACGCGATCCGCCCCGACACCGACCTGCGGACCCTGCCCGAGGACTACCGCACCACATACGACGTCGACATGCTCTTCGCCCAGCTCACCCACCGCGCCTACGACGACTACGGCAGCATCCTCGACCTCACACCGTTCCTCGACGGAGCCGAGCTCGGCCCGCTCGCCGACGTGCAGGTGTACGCCACGAACGCCCGCGGGCACTATCGCGGCCGCTCCCACGGCGCCCTGTGCCAGCACGCCGACACCCGAAGCGGCCGGGGCTTCGGCCCGCTGCCATCGCAGCAGCACGAGATTCTGCCGCTCGCCGAACTCGTCGAGATCCTCCGCCCGCTCCGCCACAGCCGCCGGCACCAGGGCCTGGGCGACCTGATCGGGCCCGGCGCCGCACGCCGCGACCGAGACCTGGAAGACCGCTGGTGCTCCTACTGTGGCGGCTACTCGATCCGCCGATTCGCGACCCCAGAGGCGTGCGCCCACTACCGCGCCGAACGCGAACGCTGGTCCCAGCTACCCGATGACGAGCCCCGTGACACCGCTGACGACGCCGACGACCCGATGCTCGACCTGCTGAGCGAGGCGGACAGCTTGCTGGACTCACCCGCAGTCCAGCGGATCTTCGACGCCCACGACCGAGCCATGGGGACCATGCCCGCCCAGCCGCACGACCGTCCCTAACCCGGGCCTGCCCGCTCCCTCCACCGCACGACGGTGGCGCGGGCACGCCGCCAGGAACTCACCACACCAGGTCTCGGTCCCCCGCAGAACGGCCCGGACTCCTCACCCGAGTCCGGGCCGTCGTGTTCTCGGCGCCCGGACTCTGTCCACAGCCCGCCACGCGCACCATCGCCGTCTCCACACCCGCGTGACCTTGGAGGAGACCGCATGCCCACGACGCGATCGAAGCGCCGGCCCGGCGCCGGAGCGAGCGCCCAGGCCATGGCCGACACGATCCGCGCGGCCGAACGCCGCAAGCAGCACCGCACCGCCGCGTGGGCACTCCCGCTCCTCGTGACGCCCGCTGCGCTCGGCATCGGCTACCTCGTGGCAGCCGTGACCGACTGGCACGCCGGACTCGCCGTCACCGCGGTGACCATCGTCCTCGCCCTGCGCCGGCTCTACCGCAGCAAAGGCAGCACCTGGGCCACCGGAGCGGCCGGCGAACGCCGCACCCGCTGGATCCTCGCCCCGCTCGTCTGGTGCGGATTCGGACGCTGGGCGGTTCTCCACGATCGCCAGGTACCTCGCTCCCGCGCCAACCTCGACCACATCGTCCTGGGCAGGTGCGGGCCGGTGTACGTGGACACGAAGACCTGGAAGTCGAAGAAGGCCAAGGTGCACCTGCGCAGCGGGAAGCTCTGGTACGGCAACCATCCCCAAAAGGACTCCATCGACACCGTGTTGTGGGAGGCGAGCCGTGTTGCCGGCGTCCTCGGCCACCCCGTCCTGGCCGTAGTCGCCGTGCACTACGCCGCGGTCCCTCCCGGCGGCCTCATCAGCCAGGGGGTGACCATCATCCAGTCCAGCGAGCTGCGCCGCTTCCTGCGCGCCCTGCCCAAGGCGCCTGGCTGGGACCGGGCCCGCATAGCGACCGCCCGCCGGCAGGCCGACATCCAACTGCCGCCCGCCGCCTGACGGAACACGCCCGGAACCCGCCGACGACCGGCACCCGGCCGGGCGGGCGAGGGGCAGGGAAAGCCGGCAGGACACCTTGCTCCCTGCGCGGCATAATTCGCATGCTTTCGACAGCAGTTGGGGCTACTGTGACAGATGTACGCCCCGGGTAGCAGTCACTGCGAATCCCCCCTCGCATACTGTCCGGGGCACAGCTTGGTAAGCCCCGGTGTCCGCCTCTGCTCTCTGGAGCACGCGGCCCGGGGCGCAGCCTTGTTCGGGCCCGACTGCCGCGCCGCCCCTGCCGAGTTCAGGACGGCGCCTTGCCTGGACGCTCGTCGACCTCCACCACGGTGTACGTGGTGGTCATCCGCACCAGCCGAACCTCGGCGTCAGGGTGGCGCTCCCGGCGCTCGCGCAGCCGGTCCTGGGCCAGGTCGTACTCGTCGTCGCGGTAGCTGAACCGGAACCGGCCGGCCGAGTGCAGCACCTCGACGATCCAAACATCCACAGCAGGATCGGCTTCGACACCTGCGCCGACAGGCACCCACGCCCGGGTCGGGATGCGAACGGGCACCACCTCGGTGGCCTCAACGGTGGTACCCCAGCCGTGGTCCACGACGCCCTGGCGCTCGGTGAACGGCCTGTCGTAGTCGACAGCCCAGTAGGCGTCCCGATCCGCGAAGACGCAGCGCCGCCTCTCCGCCTCGCGCCCGTTCAGCACGTGGAAATCGGCGACGGTCGGTCGGGACAGATCGAGCGGAACGCCCAGGACGTGCAGCTCCGCAGCGGTGAAGATACGGGTGCCCACGGCTCTCCTCACAGTGGGGCGGACGGGAGGTCCCGGGGGCCATGGGCGACGCCACGGCCCCCCAGGGGAATCACTGAAGAGCGTCGGCGTCTGCCAGCTGCGCGACACGGCGGCCGAGCTCGGTACGGAAAGCCCGGAACCGGGGCCCGTGGAGGCCGGAGCCCCCGTCGTTCGGCTGGACGGCACCGGAGTCGTCGCGGTACTCCGCCAGCCCGAGCGCGGCGAGCCCGTTCCGCGTGACCCAGTGGACGTTGGGCAGGAACGCCTCGTCCTCATCGACCCGGCTGGTCAGGTCGCGCCACTGGGACTCGGTCAGCACCGCGCGGCGTCCGGTCAGGGTGATCCGCCATGCCGTCTTCCCCGTGTAGGCGAGGGCCTCGGAGTCGCTGAGCCGGTACCCGTCGGAGTCCTCGCGGTAGATGAACCCGGCATCGAGCATGGCCTTCAGCAGGCGGGAGGACACCCGCGGGGGAAGATGCCCGTCCGGGTCGGCGATCGCGGTCTTGAGGTGCTTGGACTCGGTGGCGGTGGCCTGGCGCGGAGCCTGGGTCACAAGGGCCTCCTTCGAATCGGAGCGGTGGATGGGGTGGTGCGGTCCGCGACGCGGCAGCGGACGGGGTTGAGGTGAACGTGGCGGGAGGGCGCAACCGGGTTCGCGCGGGAGAACGGCGTCGGCTGGTCAGCGGCCGAGCGCCCGGTACTGCGCCTCGCGGGTGCGGTGCCGGAAGGCCTGCGTTTCGCACTCCCGCTGTTGCGCCTTGAGCTGCGCCAGCTGCTCGCGGCACCTGGTCAGCTCCCGGGGGGCCTCACTCTTTGCCGCGGCGAGCTGCAGAGCTGCGGCGTCAGGGCGGTCGAGGTAGCGCAGGGCAAGGGCGCGCAGCACCGCGGAGGCGCGCCGTTCGGTCGCCCGGGACGCGGACATCCCGGCCCTGATGCCGCTGCTGGCCGAGGCTGGCAGGCGGGCGGGAGCCGAGGTGCTGATGCCGTCGGCGCGTTCGTGGTCCCACAGGCCGGTGATGCGGACGCCGTGGACGGTTGGCTCGTGCTCCTGCTCGCTCGGGTACGGGCTGGTGGAGCGCAGGTGGCCGTAGGTGACGCGCACGCCGGCGGGCAGAGGCAGTGGACGGAACCGGTCGCGGCCGACGGTGAACCGGCCGTGCACATGGGCCCCCGTCGCCTCGTATACGACCGTCCCGGGGACCACCTCGTTCACGGCGACCTCGCGGATCGCCAGGACGCCCAGGGGCTGTCCCTTGGCGTCGACGATCGGCACCTTCACCGGCGACGGGTCGGCCGGGCGGACCGGACGAAGCCGCCTGCGCAGCACGCCGAGCACGGCGTTGAGACGATCACGCACCGCCTTGCGCTGCGCCTGGAGCTCGGTGATCTGGTCCTCGAGCGCCTGAGCCTCCTTGGCTTCATGGGCGGCGAGGGCCTCGGCCTCGGGACGCACGGCGGCCATGCCCAGGTCCGCACGGTGAGGGAGCGCGGCCCAGTGGCGTACCAGTGCGCGCACCACTGCTTCGGTGCGGCGCCGAACTCCGAAGCTCAGCTCGCGGTGGGTACGGTTGTCCCGCAGACAGGTCGCGTTCCGGCCGAGGAAGTATCCCGAGGGCGGACTGTCGGGGTCGATGTGCTCGGTCCAGCCGTGCAGGCGGACGTTGTAGACGACCGGCTCGTCGGGCCGGTGGGTCGAGTAGAACGACAGATCGTCCTCCCCGGGCTCGGAGTCGTCCCCGAACTGAACCCGTACCGTGCTCGGCAGAACGCTCCGGTCGTGAAGAACCTCGGGGATGACGACGAAGCTGCCGCGCACGTGCGGGCCGCGCACCGTGTACCGGACGTGCCCGTGCTCCAGCGTGGTGACGCGCATCGCCAGGGTGCCCATGCCGGGCACATGGACGTCGTCCCGGCGGGTGATGGGGCGGGTGGTCACGGGTCACCTCCTGGCGGTGGAACGCGGAT
Organism: Streptomyces griseiscabiei; assembly: GCF_020010925.1. Lineage (NCBI taxonomy): Bacteria > Bacillati > Actinomycetota > Actinomycetes > Kitasatosporales > Streptomycetaceae > Streptomyces > Streptomyces griseiscabiei. The sequence goes on from NZ_JAGJBZ010000005.1 coordinate 302,337, forward strand.
GGCTGGTGGGCGGGGTGCGTGGCGGGTTACGAGAGGTCGGGGTCGGAGCAGTGGACCGTCCGCGACCGGCCCACGGCGTCGGTGACGGTCCACAGCGACTCCGTGATGCCCAGGTCGACCTGCCGCCCGCGGGCCTCGTCGGCCGCCTGCTGGGCGTCGTCGACGTCGTCGATCGCGATGTGCCAGGCCGCGTGGAACGTGCGCGGTGCCGTGGAAGGCGCGGGCACGTCGGGGATGAACACGAGGGCGCCGAGGTCGATGGCGCTCTCCCACCCGGCCCGCCGCAGCGTCTTGGCGAACGCCGCGTTCTGCTCCTCCTCCAGGTCCCATGTGTCGGAGCTGAGCGGGTTGTACCGGACGACGAGGTGAGTCGCGCCGAGGTCGGGACGGAAGACGAGAAGTTCGCTCAGTTCGTGTCCGGCCGCGTCGAGCGCGGCACGGACGGCGGAGACGGCCGGGTCGGCCTGGGCGGTCGTGGGCATGGAGAGTCCGTTCTCTGGAGGCGTCGGCTGACGGGGTGGGGCTACGCGGCGAGCAGGGCGTGCAGTTCGGTCACACGGCGCTCGGCGTCGGCCACGGCGGTGACAGCACGCAGCGCAGTCTCGCGACGCGCGCTGAGCTGGGCGGTGTAGGTCTTCAGGAAGAGCTGCGCGGCCTGCCGGCGGGCAGCGGAGGCCAGTTCGTCGAGGTCCTCGCGCTCGCGCCAGGTCTTGAGGACGGCGTCGAGGACGGCCCTTGCGTGCCGGTGGGTGCGAGGCGGAAGCCACTCGGGGCGTCCGGTCTTGCCCCGGCGAACGGGCCGGTAGTCCGAATCGCTCTCGGCGATGCGGACCGGTCCGGTGAGCACGATGTTGTTCACTGACAGCGGCCGTGATTCGTGAAGCGCGAAGGCGGGGGCGAACTTGTCCGGGTTGATGATGAGTTCGCCGGTTCCCGGGTTGGGCATCGTGGGGTCGTCCGCTGCGGCGGCGGGGGAGAGCATCACGCAGCCGCGCACGTGCGGGGCGTGGAGCCGGTAGAGGACGTTTCCGGAATGGACGTCGGCGCGTGCGGCGATGGTGAGCTGACCGTAGGTCCCGAGATCGTGGGTGGTGTGCTCCTCGCGGACTCGTGGATCAGGCACGTGGGCTCCTTCCAGCGCTCGGGTGCCGACTGGCCGGCCCGGGGGGTTGGGCGGGCCAGTCGGAGGAGCCGTCCGGCGGGCTTAGGGGGGCGCCGGACGGCGGGTCGATGTGTCGCCCTGCTGGGGGCGTACGTAGCGCACCCCCAGCCGGGTTGACGCTTATATCTTAACTCGCCAACACGATGTCAGGCAACTTAAAAGGGTCAACGGGTGTTCAGCCTTCTGCGTACGGACCGGGCGCGGACAGCCGGTCATGGTCGCGCGGCCGGCGCGGCGGGATAGGCGAAGACCTGGCCCTGGACCAGGACCGTGCGCGGGACGGGAGTGACCGGCTGGGGCGGTGCCGCCTCCTGCGGGACCGGGACCCCCTCCAGCTCCGGGGCCGTGCTGGGGTTGAGCAGCCCAAGGATGCGCAGCCCCAACTCGGCGGGCACGCCCGTGATCTGAAGATCCATGCTGGTCGCGTCGTGGCTGAGTTTGACCTCGCCGGCGGCGAGGGCGGGCTGAGTCTCGATGCCTTCTTCGCCGCCCGACCAGTACGACTTGGACCGGCCCGCAGACCCCCGGTGCGGCATGGCGCTGTGCCCGAGGCTCGGCAGCACCTGCTCCAGGCGGCGGTTCATCGCGATCCGGGCCTGCTCGTGCTGTGCGGCCTCGGCGGCGGCCTTCAGGGCAGCGTCGATCGTCGCGAGGTACTCAGGCAGCAGGCGGCGCCTGATCTCGCTGAAGATCCGTGCCGGTGGCTGCTCCATGCCGACCGTGATCGGATCGGCACGCGGACCGGAGTGCCCCGAAGGGTAGGCGCCCTCCACTGTCAGGCGCCGGCCCGCCTCGCCCTTGAGGTGCTTGTTCTGGTGACGGAGCCCGACGCCGAGTCCTGAAGGGTGCAGGAGGGTGGCCGAGCAGACGTGGGACCTCTCCGAGGTGCGGTGGGTCCAGCCGCCGCCCGCGACGCCGTACCCGTTGAAGAGGTCGGCGAGAGCACGCCCGAGGGCGTTGGAGCGGGCGTGGACAGATTCCGGGACCGTGATGGATTCCTCCTCGTGATGATGTGGCGGGCGCGGTGCCCGGACGCAGGCTTATGGCCTGGGCGTCTCGGGTGTCGTCTGGGCCGGGATGTGCGGAGCGAGCGCGACCGCGATGTGCAGAGCCTCGACGGCCTTGAATGCGCTCTCGTCGTCCAACTTGAGTGCGACGTCGCCGCGGCCGAACGGCGAGCGCTTCGCGGTCCCGCGGTCTTCAGCGTCGAGGGTGAGGATCGCGACCTCCTCGTCGCGGGGCAGAGTGGCGAGAGCGGGCCAGGGGTCCTGCTCGCAGTCGCAGACGTCGTCGTGGAAGCACTCGTCCTGAAGGTGCGCGCGGATCCGCTCGTAGGCCGCCGGGCTGACGTGGATGTCCAAAGCGGCGCGGTCGCCCAGGGACTCCGGGACGATCCGGGCCGTGCCGATGCCCGAGGCCATCACGGTGTGCAGGGCGCCGGGGATTCCGTTGTACTGACGCAGGTGCCCCCCGGCGGCATCGGCCATGGCGGCGAGTGCGACGGTCCGGGCCGCGTCGATTGCGTGGCGGACCCCGTCGAACACGGCCCGAAGGGCCTTGGCCGAGCTGTCGGGGAGGGTGTGAGAGTCGGGGCAGCTCACGTCGTGCCCTTTCGCGAACGGGCGGGGCGCCAGCGGGTCTCCGCCAGCACCTGGCGGTCCTGGCGGAAGCGCTGGACCAGGGGGAAATGAGGACCGTCCTGCAGCAGCATCGGCAGCTCGGCGCCCGCCGGCTCGCCGTCAGCGATCCGGCGGGCGTAGGCGATGGCTTCCTCGAAGGCCTTCAGATACGAGTGCAGTTCCTCGGATGCCCGGCGTCGCTGCCGCCGCTCCCGGCGGGTCCATGCCTCCTCGGTGCGCTGCTCGTTGCGCTGGTGGACGCGCTTGAGCAGGAAGTGCCCTCCAATCAGAGACGCAAGGACCCGGCTTCCGGCGACGGCATCGCCGGTGTCGGAGGCGCTCATCGGCAGGACGTCCGCAGCCGCGTTGTCGACGGCGAAGGCGATCGCCTTCCAGGCGTCGTCCTGCAGAAGGCCCTCGTTGGCCCGGCCGGCCCGGCCGCGAAGAGCGGGGAGCCTGAGTCGCAGGGTGAATCGGAGCCGGGGCAGGAGGGTTATGGCGGTCGAGCTCATGGTCGAAGTCCCCTTCGCGGTGGGAGTGCCGTTGCTGCGCCAAGGGCAAGCGCCGTACGGAACCGGACAAGTTGGCCCCGGGGGCAGGCGGCTGGGAGTGGGTGCGTGGAGCGGGTCACCGAGACGATCAGGTGACGCTAAAAAATTAATGCATATCTCAAATGTGAGTCAAGTTAATCGGGTCATTTTCGAGGGGTCGCGTCGCGCGGCAGGGGTTGTCAGTGGGGCCTGGCAGCATGGAGGGGCAGCAGCCGCACAGGCAGAACGAACATGGAGAGCCCCATATGAACCGCAGTGAGCTGGTGGCCGCTCTGTCCGAGCGCGCCGAGGTGACCCGCAAGGACGCCGACGCCGTTCTGGCCGCGCTCGCCGAGACCGTCGGCGAGGTCGTCGCCAAGGGCGACGAGAAGGTCGCCATCCCCGGCTTCCTGACCTTCGAGCGCACCCACCGCGCCGCCCGCGAAGGCCGTAATCCCGCATCGGGTCAGCCGATGACGATCCCCGCCGGCTACAGCGTGAAGGTCTCCGCGGGCTCGAAGCTCAAGGACGCTGCCAAGGGGCGGTAACCCCTATTTCAGCTGATCGGCAGGGGTGCGCGACCCCGCCGATCTGCCCTTGAGCTGCCGATGGGGCGGCCCGGACGACACCGGGCCGCCCCATCGGCGTTATGACCGACCGCCGGACGAAGGGATATGGGAAAACACAGGGATACATGAGAAAACCCTGGTATATTGTGCGGCATGAATGAGGCGCTGGATGCGATCGAGAGGCAGATGTCCCGGCTCCGGACCGAGATGCGGACCGCGGCCGAGTCCTCGGATTCCGGTCGCCTCTCTGAGCTCCACGCGCAGCTGCGGAGTGCGCAAGACGCCTGGTCCGCGCTGCTGGGCACATCCGTCGGCCCCTCGGCCGCCGCTGCAACACGCCCCCTGAAGTCCGTTCGGGAGCAGGTGCTGCAGACCCTGACCCTGATCGGGGCGCCGGCGAGTCAGAAGACCATTCGGACCGTGCATGACGCCTTCTTCGGGGGCGCGCTCCTGAGTTCCTCCCGCATGGCAAGTCTCCGGCGGGACGAGGAGCGCAGCTTCCGGAACAGCAAGACCACGCGGACGTACGTATGCCCGGCACTGCTCACCGAGACCTTCCGTTCCGCCCGCTCCTTGCTCGTCTCCTCCGAGTGGCCGCTGCACCAGCGCCTCATTGCCTCCGGGTCGGGCCAGGTCAACTACCTGACCATGGCGGTGAATCTGGCCGACGCGGCCGCGGGAGCTGGTGACGAGGCCGGCGAAGATGGCGACGCGATCAACGCGCTGCTGGCCAGCATCGCGCTCGACATCCCTGGCGTGGCCGGGGGCACGTCGGTCAGCCCGGCACGGATACGAGCTGCGGCCCAGCGAGAGCTTGACCGCCTGCTCCCCGCAGACCAGGAAGCCCGATCCCAGGCGGCGAAAGCCGGCGCGCAACTCGACCCCACCGAGCAGATGTTCGGCATCGCAGTACCCCAGAACACCTGACGACCTCTGCAAGATGACCCGAAGGGCAGGACAGACGATGACCCAGGTGCGCCTCGCCGGGTGTGTGGGCTGCATCGGCAGCGACCGCCCTGGCTACGTCGTCGTATGGAACCTCGACGGCGGCCAGATGCTCTGGGAGTGGAAGCGCTGCCCCGAGAAGTGCACCGCCGAGTCCCGCGCCGCGACGATCGAACGCCTCAGCCGGCGTCGCGCCGAGCAGGAAGCCGAAGAGGAAGCCCGTCGGGCCCAGGCCCAGGCTGTCCCCGAACCTGCCCCGCAGCCGGAGCCCGCCTCCGAGCAGGCGCGCCCTCAGCCCGTGCGCCACCCCGCCAGCCCTCGTCCGGCGCCCGCATTCCGCGGCCGCACAGCCGCAGGAGCCGCGCGTTCCGGCGGCCGGAGCGCCCCGGCTCGCAGCGGACGCAGCACCGCTCCGGCCGCGAATCCGCCGCGCCGCTGGCCGGCCGTCGCACTCGACCACGGCACCGAGGGCTGGGAGCTGGACGTCGCCCAGGTCCCGCGGCCCGCCGGTACGAAGCTCACCGACTGGTTCGCCTGGCTCGGCACTGGCCTGCCACTGCGCATCGACCGCGTACACGACGCGGGCCGGACCGGCGACGGCCTGGTGTGCCTGTCGGCCGCAGCCCTCAAGACCCTCGGCCTGCCGGCGTCGCTCCCGACCACCGAGAAGGCGCTGGCTGCGCTCACGAAGAAGCTCACCACGGCGGCCGCGAGCGTCGGCATGGAGCTCTCCCAGGAGATCGGCCCCATCTTTCACGCGTTCCGCCGGGCGGGCGCCCCGGGCGGGCCGAAGTCGTCGCTGCGCGTGGTGATCACGCCGTGGATCGGCCAGGGCAGCGAGAAGCAGCAGGTGACGAGCGCGCTGATCGCCCAGCTCGCCACCGCGCCCAACGGCGACCTCGACGCGCTGACCCTTGCCCGCCGCATCCGCACCTACGTCGCCGATCTCGGGATCGCCCCCGGCGTCACCCCGGCCACCACCAGCAAGCTGCTCCTCGACGCCGTCCGCCCCCGCTCCGAAGCATTCCAGGACGAGCAGGGCGAGTGGCGCTCCCGGCTTCGCGACGGGGCACTGCCCGGTGGAGACACCGCCGTGCCTCCGGCCGCCGGCGCCCGCCACCCGCTGACCCGCGAGCTCCAGGAGCGCGGCGAAGCCCTCTGCGAGGAAGAGGACTTCAAATGGTGGGCCAGGCCGCTCACCGAAGCAGAAGCGGCCATGCCGTACGCCGTCGCGTGCGACGTCTGCGCCTCGTACCTGTCGGTCACGATGTCGCTGCGGCTCCCCGTCGGCCCGCTGGAACACCACGCCGAACCGGTCTGGGACACCAAGTCGGCGCCCGCCGGCCTGTGGTGGTGCGACTTCACCGACATCGAGGTCGACCCCCTGCTGCCGCACCCGGCGACGTTCCACGGCGAGGCCCCCACCGGGCCCGGCTGGTACGCCACGCCGACGGTCGCCTACATGGTCACCGAGTACAGCTTCGACCCCACCACCATTTCCGAGGCGTACCTGTCCACGCTGACCGTGCCGTTCCTCAAGGAGTGGACCGTCCGCCTGCGCGAGGCATACAAGCGTGTCTACGCCGTGCTCGGCCTCAAGGACGGACAGGAGCCGGAGGAGTTCCTCGCCGCGTACGCGGCGCACAAGGACATCGACGCCCAGGACGTCGAGCGCGCCGACGCCCTGGTCCTGGCCGGGCTCTACAAGGCGATCTACAAGGGCGGCATCGGGAAGTGGACCGACGGAGCCCAGCACCTCGACGAGGAGGTGTGGCTGCAGGAGATCGTGGCCAACTGGTCCTACCGGCCGGAAGTGCGCTTCCAGATCATCGCCGCCGCCCGCATCGGCAGCCACCGGCGTATGCGCAAGACGTACAAGAAGACCGGCCGGGCCCCCTTCGCGATCAACGTCGATTCCTACCTGTACGCCACCGAGGAGCCGTCACCGCTGGAACTGCTCACCCCGCCGGAGAACGGCAAGCCCGTGCTCGGCGTACTGCGACTCGGCATCGGGCCCGGCCAGTTCAAGCACGAGGCGAGCATCCCCATGGAGGCCATCCTGGAGATCATGAGCAGCGGCGACCACCCGTCCCGCCTCACCCACGACTACGACACTGACGGCGTCGCCCTCACCGGCGGCGAGCAGGAGACGGCGAGCGCATGAGCGGTCAGGACAGCACGCCCACCCCCGGAGCCAACGCCCGGCTCAAGGAGACCCTCTTCCCCTCCCGTAAGGCCCCGGCGCGTACCACGACGCAGTCCGAGCACGTCCGCGACCGCAAGTACGGCGGCAACACGGCCGCCATGGCAGCCGCCTACAACGTCACCCCGCGCACCGTTGGCCGGTGGATCGACGGCACCCGCACCCCGCGCGGCGCGAACGCCACCCAGCTGCGGCAGGAGGCCACCGAGGTGGCTACCACCTCACGGGGCCGAGAACGCCGCGCCCGCGAGATGGAAAAGCGAGACCAGCAGGGACTCCCATCCGGCTACGGCGCGACCGTCAACCGCGCCAACAGCTTCGACATCCAGGGCTCCAGCGCGCTCCGCAGCCGCAACATCCCCATCCCCCTGACCAGCGCCCAGGTCGCCAAGCTCGCCCGCACCATGGACGAAGCCGAAATCGAGGCGGTCATCGCGCAGGGGATCGCTGAATACATGAACGGCGGCCGCGTCTCCGGAGGCTTCAGCCCCAGCGACTTCACCTTCAACCTCGACGACGTCACCTTCAAGGGCATGTGAGCCGCCGAACGGGACGCCGCTCTGTCAGTGCCGTCGTGCAGACTGACCCGATGGAGAGCGCACCGACTGGGCAAGGAGCTGTTGCCCGCATCCTGCCGGCACTCCCCGACACCGACCCGGAAGCGGGAGAGATCCGTTGGGACCGGTGGGAACCGGCTCTCCTGGTCACCCACATCGACCCCACGTGCAGGACCTGCGCCTTCCCCGGGCCACTGTCTACCGCGTTCGGCAAGACCTGGTACACGCCCGAGCCGACCCAGGTCCGCATTCAGCGGTCCCGCCCCGGTGAACCCTCCAAGTGGGCGCGGGTGCAGGGCAAGCCGTACTGGTGCAAGACCCACTACGCGGTGCGCTGCCCGCAGTGCGACGAGATGACGGTGTACCGACGCCAGGGCTGGGTGGAGATCCACTACCGGCCGCCCACTACGGAACGCGCCGTGCCGTCGACGGACGACAACGTCCTCTTCTAGCCGCGGAGTCGGCGCGCACGCCGGTCAGGCGCCGCGGCCGGTGCTGGTGTCAGGCCGGCTCCGCAACCTCGGCCTCGACGCTGCCGGGCTCGGGGTAGCGCGCAGCCGACAGCAACTGCGCAGCCTCGATGCCCCGTTCGATCCCCGACCGGTAGACGTCGCCGACGGTGGTGACCTTAGCGGCAAGACGTTCGTACTCCGCCAGCGGATCTGGCAGCCGGGACATCTCCTCCGGGCCGGGCGCAACAGCCGGCGGCACCAGCCCGGGGTACTTGTCCCGCCACTTTCGGATCTTCCGAATGGAGTCGACCGATGTATGCCAGCAGGCGGCCAGCACCTTCTCGGCCAGGTCGCTCGGCAGCCGCAGCGGGATGCTCTCCGGGAAGCCGCCGGTCCGCGATCCAGGCCACCGGCCCCCGAGGGAGCGGGCCTCGGAAGGAACCGCGGGCCACTCACGAGCCCAATGCCGCTCCTGGAGCTCTTGCTTGATGCCGCAGGCCGCGAGGGTGTCGATCGTGTCGATCAGCTCCGCCGACCCGCGCAGACGTTCCACCTCCAGGCGCCAGCGGTCACGAACCGCCGCAGCGCCCTCGCGCGACAGGCCCCGAGTCTGCCACTCCGAGCCTGACGAAAGGATGATGCGGCGGCGCTTCTCGACCTCGAGGGCGTCCTTCATCCGCTGCCGGGTGCCCGCGACCACCCACGCCGTCGCCGCCGCCGTTCCCTGCGTCACTGCCGCTCACCAACTAACGTCGCACTTTGCAATGGACAGTTGGTCAGGCTACTGGTGCCGCGTGGTCCGGCTCTCGCAAGCCGAGCGGGACTTGGTCCGGAAGTGTCCGACGCTGTCCACGCGGACACCGTCGGACACTTCCGGACAGCACAACGGAGCGCGGGGGAAGCGCCAGCAGGTGCGGCTCCGGGGCGCGGGAAGGTGTCACGCCCGGGTGTCACGCTCACTGTCACGCTCTGGGGCGTGACACCCTGCCACCTGCGCAAACAGTGCCTCGTCAGCCTGACGGGGCGGCGGGCCGGCTACCTGCTGAGAAGGGAGCTGCGCGCTTCGAGGGCGCGGCTCAGAAGTGCCGCCTCGCCCGGATCGACCACGAGCGGCTCACCGGGACGGGCAGCGAGGGGCGTGGTGAGCCGCACCTCGCCGTGGGCAACGCCCGCGCTCAAGTCCGCGATCTGCTCCGGGGTCAGCGTGTGGCGGACGAAGACGTCCACGCCGCTGAGGGAGACGCGGAAGATGATCAGGGTGTCGAAGAACACCTCGATGACGTTGCCGCTGAACATGGCCTCGGCCAGTTCCTCGGTCGTGCGCTCGGTGTCGTGCAGGTCGTCGGTCGCGGGCATACAGCTCCAGGTCTGGGGGCGGAGGGCGGCGGAACGAGCCGTGGGCGAGCTCGTGAGCGGGGAAGGTCAGGCCGTGGTGTCCTCGGGCGTGTACGGGCCACGGAACCGTGCGGGGATGTCGCTGGGCGGCGTACTGGGATCGGGGGCATCGGCCGGGCCGCGATCGGAGTGGCTCCAGTAGGACAGGGCGAGGAGATCGACCGAGGTATCACGTTCCTCGCGGGTGGCCCAGGCTTCGACGCTGACGTCGCCCTCCGTGTACACGGCGAGCGCGTAGTACAGCTCGAACGGGCTGTCGTAGAGGGCGACCGCCTGGTAAGGCCAGTTGCCGAGGTCCCAGCCCTCGCTTCCCCAGTCCCGGACGCCGGTCCATCCCCAGGGGGCAAGGTGTGCCAGCCAGGTGTCGGCGTCACCGCCATCGTGGAAGTCCTCCGGAAGGAACGGGAGAACCTCCAGCGGAACAGGTCCGGAGGTGAACGGGCGGTCGCTGGAGGAGCGGGAAATGGAAGTCAAGGCGGTCTTCCTGGTCGATGAGGGGGGGCGAAGTCAACCCCTTAACACCAATGTACTCCAGCAAGGGGGGATAGTCAATATAAAAGGGTCGCCCGCCCCTTGAGGTCGCGGGGTTCGACGCAATTAAGTTGACACAAGGTGGCTACGTGTGTATTGTCTCAAGCGTCGAAGCGGGGTTCCGGCCCCGCGGTGGCAGGCCCGCCGTCCCGCCTGGGGCGCGCAAGGTTCAACACCTCTCGGGCCATGAAGAAATCCCCGTGCAGCGGCAATCGAGCGGTTGGTAGGGTCCTGGTTGCGGGGCGGCTCCGATACGTGCTTCCTTCTCTCTCTTTGGAAAAGACTCAGCGCGATCACTTCCCGCCCCGCATCCGAGAGCCTCACCCGCACCGGGTGCCCCGCGCACGAGCAACCGGCGGCCCCACTGCGCCCGTTGACCACGATCAGGTTGAAACTTTCGGCGACGCCGAGCGGCTCTCAGGAACCCTTCCTCCTTCCGGGACGGACACGGGCCCCTTCCGCTTCGGCTCAAGAAGACGAAGCCCTGCACCACAGGGCCCTGCAGGCCCGGAAATGCCGGGACAGGGGGAAGGACGACGATGACGACCACGACCATCACGACCACCACCGGAGCCCGCCGCGGCCTGGCCGCCACGCTCCTCGCCCGTCGTGGATCCGTCTACCTCAACACCTCGGCCACCGCGCCGGCTCAGACCCCGTCCGTCGACTCGCTCGCCGGAATCACCCTGCTGGAAGCCGACGTCCTCGAGCGGGGCTTCCTGCTGTCCGACGGCCTGCGCCAGGCCCTCGCCCGCAGCACCGACGCCGAGCTCGTCACCGCCGGCCGCGCCCTGCTGTCCGACATCGACGCGGCCCTCGGCGCGGACCGCGACCACACGCCCCTGTTCCGCAGCTTCCCGGCCAGCACCCCCAGCGACACCCTGTCCTTCTACGTCGATCGGGTGTTGTCCCTTCTGCTCCAGGCCCCCGAGCAGCCGTGCATCCTGTGCGGCTCCAACGACACCGTGCACGCGGTCGCGCCGTGCGCCCACCTGGTCTGCACGGCCTGTTTCGACGGCGCCGACTTCTCGGCGTGCCCGATCTGCCACCGCCGCATCGACACCGACGACCCGTTCCTGCGCCCGCAGCACCACCGGCCCACCGCTGGCACCCGGCGCGCACTCCCGGACCGGCTCCGCGTCCTCAACTACGGGGGCAGCCTCACGGATCGCACGGCTGACGCCGCTGCCGAACTGGCCGGTCTGCTGTCCCGCACCGGCGCGCTCAGCCCGCAGGACACCGACGACCTCACGACCCTCCTCGACGAGGCGGGCGACCGCACGGACGTGTCGTGGCTTCCGGAGTCGATCCCCGGCCGCGAGACCAAGGCCCGCGTTCTGGCCTGGCTCCTGGACGAGCCGGACCAGTACCTGAACGTGCTCCCGGCGGTGATCGCCCGCATCACCACGGCCACCGACGTGCTGCGCCTTGTGGCCGTCCGCTCCGGCGGCGATGCCGGGCTCGTCACCCCGACCCGCTTCACCGCCATCCCGCGTCCGCTGCGCCGCGCGCTGCTGGAGGCCCTCGATCGCCTCGACGTGACCCTGGTCGCGGAGGACATCGACCGCCACGCGCAGGCGTGGAAGCACCTGGCCGAGCGGCTTCACCCCTTCGAGTACGCCCCCCGCTACCCGAACGCGGCCCTCGCCTTCGCCGCGCTGCGCGAGACCACGCTCACCGACGACACTCTGTCGCGCACGCTGCGCGCCACGGCCCGCACCGTGCCGGTCGCCAACACCAACCGGCCGAAGGTCGCGATCGCGCTCTGGTCCACCCAGGTCGAGACGGCCCTCGCCAAGGGCGACGTGAAGAGCGTGCTGCCCCTGCTGACGCAGCGCCCCGGCGAGTTCCTGCGACGGCTGGATCACGTGCTGCGTCTCGCGGGGACCGACCAGGCGACCCTCGTCCTCGACGCTCTGGAGCGGGTGGTGCCCCACGTCGCCCCGGCCGTGGTCCTCTCGGCGCTCGGAGAGATCCGCACCCGGACCCGGAAGGGCGCCGAGCGGGTCTTCTTCCCCAAGGGCGGCAACGCGAAGGCGCACATCGTCGCGGACGAGCGCGCCCCGCTCGCCGGCGCCGTCGTCGACCGTGCCGTGTCCATCCTGACCGGCGAGATCCTGCGCCGCGCGGGCCAGCTCACCCAGGTGGAAACCGCCGTCGTCGACGCGGGCCTGGACGGCGTGATCGCGCCGTTCGCCGAGCGGACCGCCTCGCGCGCCCTGGTCACCCTGCCGCGCGGCAGCGAGCTGCCCCTGCCCGACGGCCGCACGGTCCGCTTCTTCCTCCACTGGATGGAGAGCGACACTTCCGGTCGCACCGACCTGGACCTGTCGGCGGCGATGTTCAACGACGCCTGGGAGCACGTCGGCACCTGCGACTACACCCGGCTCCGCTTCGCAGGCTCCGCGGCCGTGCACTCGGGCGACCTCACGAGTGCCCCCGCGCCGAAGGGCGCCAGCGAGTTCGTCGACCTCGACCTCGACCAGCTGGCCGCCGCCGGCGTGCGCTACCTCGTCGCCGTGGTCTTCTCGTACAACAACGTGGCCTTCGACGACCTCGCCGACGCGTTCGCCGGATTCATGTCCCGCGACGAGGACGGCAACATCGGAGCGGTCTTCGACCCGCGTCAGGTCGAGCAGCGCTTCGACCTGACCGGCCAGTCCCGCGCCAGCGTGCCCCTGCTCATCGACGTGAAGGGCCGCACGATGCGCTGGCTCGACGTCGTGCGGGGCGTCACCGGGACCAACCACGCCGTGCACCGGCACGCGAGCGACCTCGCCACCCTCGGCCAGGGGCTGACCAGCCTGTTCACCTCCGGCGCCCGCGTCGGTCTCGGCGAACTCGCCACCTGGCAGGCGGCAAGCCGCGCTCGCACGGTCGTCGTCCGCCACCTGGACGGCTCCACCACCACCTACCGGCGCGGCCCGGAGGAGACCACCATGGCCTTCGCCGCGCGCATCGGCACCCCGCACGCCGACGACGGCCTCGACCTGGACCTCGCCGACGTTCACCTCGCCTACCTGGTGCGCGGCGAACTGACCGTGACCGAGGGCGGCGAGGCGTACGCCCTGTACCCGGCAGGACTGGACGCCCGGCAGGTGCGCCTGCTCGGCGCCTCCGACCTGGTCTCCGCACTCGCACCGCAGTAGAGAGCCAACCGGCAGCACAACAAGAGCCCTTGATGACGCAGCGCATCCGCGTGCCGTCGTCAAGGGCTTCTGCCTGTGCCCGGCCGGGCAGGTCACCGCGCGTCGCGTCTGCCGCGCAGCGAGGCGATCACGCACAGCGGCGTGGTGAACAGGGCGTGCCAGCCGTAGAAGCACAGCCCGGCCAGGCCGGCCAGCTGCACGAGCACAAGCAGAAGGGCCAGGATCTGCGCGAGGAGGACCGGCACGGTCCCGCCGGCGGTCGCGGACAGCAGATGCGGCGTGACCCACTGGACGGCAGCGCACAGGAGCAGGGCGAAGGCGAGGCCGCCCCAGATGACCGCCAGAGCCCGCCCCGGCCGATCACGGCCGGCAGGCGCGGCAGACCGCTCCATCACCTCGCCGTGATCGACTCGGGCATCAGGACCGCCAAGGTCCCCGGGAGCGGCCGGCACGGACGGGCCGGGAGTGCCGGTGCTCAACTGCCGCTCCGCGAACGCCGCAGGTGCCCGCCGAGCGCGCGCCCGACCCGGCCCAGGCCCATGCCGATGGCGCCGATGACGAGCACCCCGAACAACCGCTCCACGAGCAGGTACGTGCCGGCCACGGGCTGCCACACCACCGGCAGCAACAGGGGCAGCACCCGCACCGGATTCAACTCGCTCCGTCCGAGCAAGAGTTGCTCCGCCGGGTGCATGAACAAGGCGCCGCTGGGGGTGGTGTACGTGATCGCCACGCCCATCAGCAGCGGCAGCAGGATGGTCAGCAACACGTCGAGCACGGCGATCACCACGGGCGGTCTCCTCGGGATCAGAGCTACGGAGGCCGGGGCGGCACCATGCTCCGCCCCCGACGCCAGCAACCCTCACCGCAAGCGCTTGTGGACAGAGTCCGCCTGCGCCGCGGGAAGTCCTCCCCCTACCCGAAGTGCGTCCGCCACAGGCCCTGCGCCCAGGACTGGGCGCGCTCGCGCAGACTGCCCTTCTTCGCGTCCCATCCCGCGGCCGGAGGCGCGCTCCCCGTGACGGCGCGGTGCCACTCGATGAGCCGCCGTTCAAGTTCGCGCGCCTCGAAGAGATCCGCGGTCGGCACCCACCACGCCTCGGCCTGGTGGTGCTTGAGCATGTGCACCACGCTCACCGCCCATGACTCGGCCGGCTCGTACGCCGACACCCACCCCTGCTCCCGGCCGAGCCGCTGACGCAGCGACGCGGCAGAGCCGACGTAGAGGACGGCGCCGCGCGGGTCGGCCCAGACGTAGACACCGGGATCTGCCGGCACCTCCCGATGCTGGGAGAACAGCGACGGTGCGCCGCGCTTGGCGTCCGCCGAGAAGTGGCCGCGCAGCGCCGGCTCGAGATCGGGAACAGTCAGGACACTGATGGTCAGGTCGATCGCCATGAGGCGAAGCGTGCCGTGCCCGTGTCGGCCCCGCCACCGTGCCCCCGGCCCGCTCCTTCGAGGGCCGGGGATCCCAGGATGCGTGGCGTCACGCGGCGTCGCTCTCGTGGCGGTTGAGACGGGTGTGGATCTGATCGAGGAGGTCCGCGGCCGCAGTGGCCTTCGCCGAGGACTTCGTGGAAGTCGTGCCGGTGCCGACCAGGACGTCACCCTCGTGCACGGCCCGCGCCGTGCACTTGAAGGTGGGCACATGGCTGGGCCCGTCCATCGTGAAGTCGAACCGCAGATCACTGATGATGAGCAGCTGGGTGTACTCGTTGAGCACCATGACCGGCTGGCGCCCCTCGGCGGCAGCGGGCTCGATCGCCTTCTTCGCCTTGGCCGTCGTGCTGTCGCCGCCGCCCACCTGGTCCTGGGAAGGGTCCGGCAGGCAGGCGAGCCGGGCAAGGAGGCTGAGCGCGGCCTGGTGACGCGCCGACTTCTTCACCGAGGCGGTGCGCTCCTCGCCGCACACCGGCGTGCCGCCGAGCGCGAGTTCGGCACGGGAACGGAATACGGCGTTGTGAATCTGACCGGCGCTGTGGTCCGTGAACGACGGATTCGCCACACCGTTGACCTGCGCGTGCGTCGCCAGCACGCTCACCGCCGTCTCCGGCGAGGTCGCGACGGCCTTCAGGCATTCGGCGCGGGCCGGCGCCCAGGTGTCGCTGCTCGCCACGAGCAGGATCATCTGGAGGTCGAGGGAGGTGAGCTGCTGCTGCCTGGCACGGCGGACCGCCTCCTGTGCCAGGGACGCGCTGCCGATGTTCTCCTTGCAGCCGCGCTTGAGGAGGGCCTGGAAGTCACGGCTGTCCAGATGGGAGTAGTCGCCCCCGGCTGATGCCGCCTTACGGGCGCGAGCATGCGCGGAGGACTTCAGCGACGCCTGCTGCGCCTCACGGTCGGCGCGGGCGCCCTCGTTCAAGGACTCGGCAATGGACTGGAGCTCTTCGTCCGTGTAGGGGCTGGGGGTGCCGTCGATGTGGCTGAACACGACCCGCTGCACGACCAGGTCGGCGTAGCGGCGCAACGGCGACGTCGAGTGAACGTATCCAGGCAGATTCAGCCCCCAGTGGCCGCGCACGAAGGGCGCGTACTCGGCCGCCCGCAGCACGAGGAGGGTCCGTTCCTGCAGGGCCTGGAGGCGGGCGGCGGAACCCTCGGACAGCGCGAGGTCGAGATCGTCGAGGAGCGCCTCGCGCGGCGGAGCGACCTTTGCGGCGGAGTGGTTGCGGAACAGGAGCAGCAGATCACGCTCGGCGGCCCACCCGGCCAGGGCGGTGTTCGCCGCGATCATGCACTCCTGGACGATCTTGTAGGCGATGTTCCGCTCCGCGACTGCCACCCGGACCAGGCGGCCGTCCTCGTCCGTGGCCCAGCCCTGCAGCAGGTCGTACAGGGCCAGTGCGCCCTGGCTGCGCCGGCGGGCGAGCAGGACCTCGCTCAGCTCGGCGGCATCGCGCAGCTGGCGGTGCAGGGGGTGGCTGGGGTCGCCGACCGCGGTGGCGACCGCGTGATGGTCCAGGGCGAGGGCCCCGCGCATCTGCGCCCGGTCGACGTCGACTCCGAGCGCGGTGCCGCCGTCGTCGAAGGTGACCCGCACCCGCAGAGCCGCGCACGCGCGGCCCTCCGCCAGAGTGAGCCGCGCCTCGACAGCCCGCGGGAGCATCTTGGCCGTGCCGCGAAACCCGCCGTACGCCGACTCCCTGCGCGCGAAGGCCTCCTGGTCGGCGGTGCTTCCGGGAGCGACACCGCAGGCGACGTCCGCGACGTACACGGTGAGCTCCCAGCCGTCGGGCAGACGCCGGACGGTGATGGCGTCGTCCCGGTCGAGACTGCCCTTGCGGTCGATCATGAGCGGGACGCCCGGGGAGTCTGCGGAGGGCGGCTGGGCGGGGGAGGCGTGGGCGGGCAACACTTCTTCCTTCCGTGACGCGGCGGGGCCGAACGGTGAACGGCCGGCGCGAGATCCATCATGTCCAACGAGGCGGCCGCCGTTTGCCGAGTTGTCAGGAAAACGGTGCGGCGGCCGTGGGGATTCGGTCATCAGGTGCGGGCCAGGGCGGCGGCGACGGTACGGACGCACGCGCGGGTGTCCTCGTCGTAGCTGGACACCGGAGCCGTCGGGTAGCCCGGCGCCTCGTACAGCGGCGTGACCCCGTCGGCCGTGACCAGACGCGCCCGCCATCCGCGGTGCGCGCGGACAGGGTGGTCGATGTGGTTGCGGTGCTCGATGAGGACGTACGCGGTCCGCTCGTCCGGATCGGGCTCGAAGTGTCCGGCGATGACGCAGCTGTTGCGCCCCAGCTCGGCGGAGTAGCCGGTCTGTTCGGGAACGCGGACCTCCTTGAGGAGCTGGCGCAGCAGACGGTCCGCGCGGCAATCACAGCTCTCGACCTGGCAGGGCTGGTCCTCGGTCCAGGCGAGAAGGATGGTAATTGCGGAGGTGATCTCGGCCATTTCCTCCTTGCCGCGTTCCATGAGCGGGTCGTCGGGCCCGTCGGGCATGTTCAGCACTGCCTCGGTCGCCAGGCTCTCCCGGCGCATGCCGGCAAGGGCGAGCCGCAGGCGGGCGAAGCAGCCCGGGGTGCTGCCGGCGGCGAACTCGGCGATCGGTCCCGCTTCGGACAAGGTGCTCGCGATCGCACGAGCCTGTTCCTGGGTGGTGATGGGCACGCAGCCTCCGTGGTGTGAGGGCGCCGCCGGACGGCGGCGCCCGGTGGGGCGGGCGGCCTTTCAGGGCCGCCCGCCGGTCGGTCAGGCCTGGCGCAGCGCCGAGAGCAGCGCGCTGCTCAGGGCGGCGGGGATCTCGGAGACCTGGGTGATGTCCACCCGGTGAGCGCCGGGCAGCACGTTTGACCCGGGGTCGAGGCAGAACCAGAGCACATGGACTCCGGCCCGGATCAGCCGCCGTACGAGACGTTCGCCGCCCACGCGTTCCTCCGGCTCCCAGTGGCCGTCGGAGACGATGACCAGGACGCGGGCACCGTCCTGGCGGGACAGGCTCAGGGCGCCGTCCAGGGCATTGGTGGCCTCGATGAACCGGTGGTTGCCGTCGTTCGCGTGGAACTCGGTGACCTGAGAGGGGGGCTGGCCGGGGGAGACGATCGGAGTGACGGCGGTGCCGAACGCCACCGTCGCGGCCCTCCCGTCGACTTCACGGGTTCCGTGCGCGAAGGTCCAGGCCGTCGAGGCGATGATCGAGGTGTAGGCGCGCATCGAGCCGGAGACGTCGACGGCCACGCCGACGGCGACCGGCGGTTCGTGCGAGTGCGTGCGCTTCAGGGAGCGGAAGGGCCGGGCGGTCACCGGCATCCCCAGGGCGCGCTGCGCCGCGCCGAGCATGGCGTCGCGGCCGGACACGCGGCCCGGCGGAGCCGCGGCAGCCGTACGGACCCGGGCGGGGTCGCGGAACCGCGCCTTGGCGAGGGCGATTCCCAGCCGCCGCGCGGCCGCCCGCTCCAGCGAAGTGGGCGGCCTGTGGCCGCTGACCGGGGTCCGCGGCCGCGACCGGCGCGAGGACGGGGCGGGTGCGGGGGTGAACACCCTGCGGGCCGCCTGCTGCGCGGCCTGCTGGGCGGTGGTCTCGTCCCGGCGGGCCTTCTGGCGCCGGGCGGCCTCCTCTTCGGCACGGCGCTCCTGCTCGGGGTCGGGCAGCGCTCCCGTGGAGATCTGGGCCTGAACCGAGGCTGCGACGGCGACCGTCGCCACGGCTGCGCCGAGTCCGTCACCGTCTTCCGCACCGTCGGTGCCGTTTGAGGAGGATTCGGCCCGGGGCTCGCCTGCCGCGCAGCCGACGCCGGGCAGGTCCTCGTCGGCATCCGCGCCGACGACCTCGACCCAGCGGCGGGCGATGTCCAGAAGGCCGTCCTGGTCGCCGTCGTCGAGCGTCAGGACCTCCTGCCACAGGGCACGCAGCCTGGCGAGGTCTCCGGTGCCGAGGGCGGACTCGGCGGCGGCGTACACCGGCCGGGTCTCGGTCTCGGTGAGGACACCGGCGTCGACCCGGCCCAGGATGAGGGCTGCGCCCGCTGCCGCGCGCCACCGGTCGTGCAGCGGGGAGGCGGCGCGCTGGGCGGGGAGCACGATGTGGCTCGCGCAGGCGCGCAGGAAGACCCGGTCACCCGGGCGCTCCTGAAGGTGACGGGCCTCGATCCGGGGTTCTTCGAGCAGCACGGCCGCGCGGATCACCGCCCGGCCGCCCGCCGACGCGTTCCAGTCACCCCAGCGGGTGCTGCGTGCGTGAGCGGCCTCGTGCGCGGACATGCCCACGATCACCGGATGCCGCAGACGGCCCGAGATGCTGAGCGGGTCGACCTGGTCCGGGTGAGTGCCGTCCTTCAGGGCGACCGCCCCGTTGATGGTGACCTTGATCAGCTGCGGGTCGAACCAGGCCGCCTCGGCCGTGGGCGCGGCGTCCCAGGCCATGGTGAGCAGCACGTCGTCACGGTCGGCGAGGGTGTTGATGATGGATCCGAGACGCCGGGAGAGCGCGCCCCGGGCATCGGCCAGGTCCGCGTCGACGTCCTCCTGCGGGGCGGGCGGCGAGGCCGCCGGGCTGGTCATCACCGGCGCCCCGCGGGGACCCGGGTGCCCAGTGCCAGAGGGGCGATCTCACCGAACTTGTCCTTCATGGCCTCGGCGAACTCGGTGCGGTCCGGGGAGGGGCACTTGCGCAGCAGGCTGGCGACGGCGAAGTCCTGGCCGTAGCGCCGGGCCGTCCCGGCGAACGCGAGCGCGTCGCGCAGCTGGGGAATCCAGCCCTCGTACGTTTCCTGCTGCCTGCGGCTGTCGAGGTTCTTGGCCACGGTGATCAGGTCCAGCGGCACGCCGAGGTCGGCGGCGAGGTCCCAGTCGGTGGTCACTTCGACGTGATGGTGGAACCGGCTCAACAGGGCATCGCTCAGGTTCGCGCCGGGCACGTCGGGGTTGCAGGCGCCGACGACGAACCAGTTGGGGCCGACCTTGAGCGGCGGCAGCGTCGGGTTCTGCGTGACGTGCAGTTCCCCGCGGCCGTCCATGAGCGCGTACAGCACGGTCAGTTCCCGGGGGTCGATCAGGGCGATCTCGTCGACGAGGAGCGGCACGTCGTTCTCGATGCTGCGGATGAGCGGGCCGGAGACCCACTCGAAGCCGCCCGTGGTCGGGTTCTGGACGAAGGTGCCGACGAAGTCCGAGACGTCGGTGTCGGCGGTGCCGACGATGGTTTCCAGACCGTTGTGCTGGCCCTGGACGGCGTCCTGAACGAACGCGGCCTCGCTCAGCGCGGTCTTCCCGGTGCCGGGCGGGCCGACGAGCAGCACGTGCTCGCGGTGGCTGCGGGCGTCGCGCAGGAAGGCGAGGTCTTCCAGGTCGCCGACCATGCGCGGGTGGTAGAGCTGTCCGTTCGGCCGGGTCTGGGGGCCCACCGGCGGGAGGGCGGTGGAAAGGGAGGCGGGAGCGGGAGCGGGGCTACGACGCTGGGTGCGACGGCGCTCGACATCCTCCAGTTCAGCGAGGCCGCGCTGCTTCATCTGGTTCGTGAACGTGGACAAGAGGCTCCTGGGATGTAGCGGGTGGGGGAGTGGCGGGCCGGGCGGCTAGAAGTTCGATCCCGGGATGTGGGAGGCGTTCGGGAGCTCCGTGCCGGACTCGCGGGCGTACTTGCCGAAGTACCGGGCGATCTCATGGGCGTTGGCCTTGGCGTCGGCGGCGCCGGTGAGCGACACGGGGAGGTCGAAGACGGTGAAGTCCCGGCTCACCTCGTAGCCCTTGTTCTCCTTCGCGCGGGACCGCGTCACCACCTGGGCCAGCGCTTCGGCGCCGGTGATGCGGGTCGTCAGCAGCCCGACCTGACCGTCTCCGTTGCGGGACCCGTGGAGGCCGAGCGCGATCGCCTCGTCTCCGGTGACGACGATGAAGCGGTAGAACTTGTCGCTGTTCCCGCTCTCGAAATGAAGTTCCCAGCCGAAGCCGCGGACGTCGTCGCTAGAAGCCAACTGAAGAACCCTCCATGTGGGTAAATTTTTTTGCGTCAAAGTGGTCATAGGGGCGCTCGGTGAAATGGCGTGGTCGGCGCGCCCCTGACATGCTCAAATGTACGCGAAACGCGCCCCTAGGTCAAGTTAATAGGGTCAGTGTGATCGGTTGCTCCCGGCTCACGCCCTGCTCGGGGGCTGAAACGGAAGGCACAGCCGCGCCACGCGGCCCTACACTCGGCACCTGTTTCCAGCACCGGGGGAGAGCACCACCGTGAACACACCGCAGCCCGCCGGCGTCGCGAGCACCAGCGACGCCCCGATCTACGCCGGCCTGGTCGAAGAGCGCGGCGACGTCCTCGCCGAAGTCCGCCGCACGGCAGAGCAGGCATTGCGTCAGGCGGACCAGGCCCTCGACTTCAGCCTGATCTCCGCCGACGCCGCCTGACGTCGACACCGCAGCGGGCGACGCCCCGGGCTGCACTACTCCACCACGCTGCCGCCGTCGACCTGCTCAGCCCTGTCGCACTGCGGGGAGCGGCCGGACAGGCAGATCTGCTCAATCAGGCGCATCTGCTCGGACGCCTTCTCGTCCCACTCGCACCGGCGCTCCTCGGCGACCCTGGAAAGGTCCCGGCCGACGGGGACGAACGGAGAGCCCGGGTGGCCCGGCCACCGGTTACCGCTCACCGGGTCGAAGTCCATGTTCCGGTAGCCCACCCACGCGTCGTGGTGACGCGGGCACAGCTCAGCGGGCGGACGCACCGTGTAGCGCTGATCCGGCGGGAAGAGGTTGTTGGTGGCCATGTGACGGCTGCGACGCCACGTGGCCGCGTCCCAGCTGTCCCACTGGCGCCGGATGTCATCCGGGACGGGCACGCCCAGGTACTGGCGGGGAACCTCCACGGAATGCCGGGAGATCGTCGTCAAAGGGTCTCCTTCAGAAGGGGAACGGCGAACGGCGGGACGAGGGGCGCCGGCACGGGAGCGGAAGGCCGGCGGCCGGGGCGAGTCGCGACGAGCCGGCCGGCGGCGTTGAGCTTGAGGTAGGGGCGCATGATCTCGGGTACGGGAGCGGTGTCCGGGACTCCGCGGGCGATGGCGCCCCACTCGCCGGTGGTCAGGAACTCGTTGCCGATGTACTCGGTGTATGCGGGCGGGATCGCCTCGGTGAGCTCCTCGTGGACGTCGGTCCAGTGGATGTCCATGGCCTGCTGCATCTCGCGGACGGTGCCCTTGCCGCCGCCCTTGCCGTACGCAGCGATGTACGGGCCGTCGCGCCACACGCCGTGCCGCAGGCCGCGGACGTAGCCGCGGTGGGGCTGGTGCGGACGTCTATCGCCCCGCCAGTAGTCGATCTCGAAATACCGGTGGCGAAGAACGCCGAGCCCGAACATCTCGCCGCACAGGACCAGGTCCCGCCGCAGCTGTGAGCCCTGGACGTTCTCCACGACGGACGGCACGCCGTACCAGGCGAACAGCTCGCGCGTGGCCGGGATCAGGTCGATGTACTCGCGGCCCTTGTTCGTGCCCTTGGTCAAGGTGCACGAGTGCTGGCACGGCGGCGACGCGTGGACGAGGTCGAACTCCTGGACGTGCGCGTGGGCGAACTCCAGGGCGTCGCCCTGGTGGAACTCGAAGGGGTAGTTGGGCCGGGCCCGGATATCGACACCCACGACGTCGAACCCGGCCCGGTAGTAGCCCATCCCGGCACCCCCGGCGCAGCAGAACAGGTCCAGCACGCGCGGCCGCCGACCGGAGAAGGACGGCCTCTTGGGCAGCCGCATGCGCCGGGGCCGCCGACAGGCACCCGCGACGCAGCACGGCAGATTCAGCCGTCCGGGCCGCCACCGCACCGACGGCGCGCCCAGCACGGCAAGGGGACCGGTCACTCGGCCGACGGGGCGCCGGGCAGGCGCTGGACCAACTCAGCAAGCGCGTCCAGCACTTCGGCCGCCTGCCGCACCTGCCCGGCCTCGTTGTCCTCCGTCTGCGTCCACGCCGTACGACGGGAGGTGCTGAAGAACGGGATGACCTTCCGCAGCGAGATCAGCGGCGTGCCGTGCACATTGCACTCCGCCTCAAGGACCCCCACCCCCGGCACGTGTCCGACGTAGGACCCGTTGGCGGGGTAGGAGGGGTCCTGCCAGATGACGAATGCCGCCGTGGGGGCGTTCGTCATCAGCGCCTCGGCCAAGCTGTGGGCGGACCCGGCCGTTACCTCCGCGGTGCTGTAGACGAAGCCGAGGTCCAGCCGAGTCGGCGTGGAGCCAAGGCCGTAGTCGGTCGTGATCTCACCGGCGTGGAAGGCGGTCAGCACGGCGGAAACTTCGGTGTCATCGACGGCGTAGACGATGACCTGCAACTGTGAACTGCCGGACAGAGCAATCTCCTTGAGTGGAAGGGGAGCGAGAGCGGGGGACTGCCCGGAACGCGCGCCAGGGCACGAGCACAGCGGGAGCCGGCGGGGCCGCGCCCGGGAGCCTGGGTGCCGTGGTGAAGCGCACCGGATCAGGGCGGTCGCGGAGATCGCCGAGTGCGCAGTCGCCGCGGGAGCCGGTCCCGGTCGCGGCCGAAGCCGAGCCGACCGGGACCTGGCGGGGGTCAGCGCGCCGCGAGGCGCTGCATCGTGCGGGCGTAGTCCTCGACGCGGGCCTTGGCGATCACGGAACGGTCCATGGTGCGAAGCACGATGCCTTCCGGACGGCCGCCGGCGCCGTCGTCCAGCGCGACAAGAGTCCCGGGAAGCCGGGAAGCGAGAAAGTCCTGCATTCCGGCCAGGTCGGTCGGGAGCTGGTCGGCGGGGACGCGGCCGAGGCGCGGCGTCAGCTCGATGCCGTTCTCCTTGGCCATGAGAGCGAGGTCGTCCTCGGCGAGGAACTGCTGGCCGCCGTTCTCGCGCCATGAACTGATCGCGGGCCGCGGGAGCTCCAGGACCGCAGCGTCGACAACCGCGACGTCGAAGAGGCGGAACCCCACCGCGCGGCTCCCGGTGTACTGCTTGCTGGCCTTGGTGATCTTGTCGCCGTAGACCTCGAAGAAGTAGACGCGGATCCCTGCCGTGGGCGCCGTCAGGTGCTCGGCCAGAGAGCGCAGTGCCGGAACGATGCTCTGGACCGGGTTGAGGACACGGTCGCCGCGGGCGTGAAGGAGATCCTCCCGGCTGCCGATCACGTAGTCGCCGTCAGGCAGGACGATGACCCGCGCGTTCGTGCCGTCGACCTTCTCGGTGAGGACCACGTCGTTGCTGAACGGCATCACGTTGTCGAGCAGGATGCCGCGGTCGATCTCGTGGTACGTGGCGATCGGCGGGTACTTCGTCGCCGAGTTCAGAGCGTCCAGATCCAGCGCGTCCAGATTGATCAAGGAGACCTCCATGGGCCGGTGAGTCCGGCGTTGAGTTCCGCGAGGCGATCACCCCGCAGAACGCTAAAGTACGCGAGTAAGGGGTGTGTGGCAAGTTAATAGCGTCACACGACGTTGGCGACCCTTTACTGTGACCCTAATAACTTGACACATGGAGGGGTTAGAGGTAAATTAGTGATTACCCGTTCGGATCGCTGACCAGGAAGGAACCCCCGATGAAGCCCCGTCTGAGCGACTACACCCGCAACCGCGCCCACGCCGTTGCCACCCAGAACCTGCGCCGCTCAGGAGCGAGCGGCGCTCACGCGGGCGGCCCGAAGCGCCAGCGCAACCGGCGCGCGGCGAAGAAGGCGGCCATCCGCTTCTCATCCACCGCCGGATGACCGCGAACGCCCCAGCCCGAAGCACGCCCACCTCTGGAGAGGCCGTGACCACTACCTCAGCCGCGCCGCTCGCGGTCATCATCACGAGGGCAGACGGAGGAGTCACCCGGATCGGCCCCATCCCCACCCCGGACGCAGCCAACGCGATCCGTACCTCCCTGACCCGGCGCACCACCATCCCGGAACAGGCTTCCGCCACTGCGGAGGTCGCCCCCTTCGCGTCCGAAATGCCTCACCTGCCGCTCCTGGACGCCGAATCCGACACGGTCCTGGCGCTGATGGACGACGACGAGCAGGGGGTGGAGGCCCCCTTCCCTTCCCTCTGGGACCGCCTCGTCGCCCAGCACGGACTCGGTACGGCCGTCGCCGTGTGGAAGGAGGCACTCGCGCGCCCCATCCGGCGCCCCTGCGCCCTCCGGGAAGCCGACGCACAGAGCGCTTCGCGCGCCGAGGCCGATGACGTCTTCGACCGAGACCTCCGGGAACTGCTCATGGAGCACACCGGTCCCGGCGGCATCTCGCCTGCCGCGCTGAACGACGCCCTGGCAGGCATCCGCCGCCTGGCCGATGCGTGGGCGCGCTCGCTTCAGCGCCCCGCCTCGCCCGACTCCGACTGAGCCGTCCCGACACATCATCGACCCGCGGACGGCCACCGCCCCCGGCCGCATTCACCTGAAGAAGGAGCCCCACCTGAACCCCGGACTCATCCACGAGATGCACCAGGCCGCGTTCTACCTGCCGCCCGACCCTGACGCCCCCGGCGAGGCGGTGCCCATCCTGGCCCTCGCCGGCCTCCGCATTGCCGCCTACATCACCGATGACGGCGGACTGTCCGTCGAGGTGAACACGGAGGAGGCTGCCCCCGTCTTCCGCCGGACCGCGGACGGCAATCTCACGGTCAGCGTGCGCGTGGACTCTCTCACCGCACAGACGTGCTCCCGCGGAGGAGCTGACCTCCTGGCGCCGCACTGATCCCCGCCGAGAGGTGTCACCGGGGTGACGCCGGGACGGGGGCCCGGCACCGGCCCCGCGCGACCCGGACCAGCGCCTCACAAGAAGCTCCGCGTAGCCGGTGCGCCGCCCGTCTCGACGACGGGCGGCGCACAACCCTCAGCCGCGGTTGTTCACATAGGAAACGAGGCCAGCGGCCGTGAACCCCAGTCCGCGACCTCGGCGGAACTCCTCCAGCCGCTTCTGGTCCGTGTACTGCTCCGCCGGCATCCCCGGCGGCGTACGCACGCCGAGCTGGATCCCGTAGAGGCACAGGACGAACCCCGTGGACACGGCGGCAGAGATCCAGGCGGGATTGAGCGGCACCGCGATCCGGGAGAACGCCTCTCCATTGGGGCTCCGAAGCTCCAACTGCTCGTCGACGAGCCGGTGCAGGGCCCAGCCGGGCGCCGGGCGCAATGCGGCGAACCCGAGGCCGAACCGGCCCATGCCCAGCTCGATCGCGACTTCAGCCTGCTGCTCCCGGTCAGGCTGACCGGGGATACGCATCATCAACGCTCGCTCCGGCTCGAACAACGCCGCCGGCAACTGGCCGGTCTCACCGGCATCGACCGTCACGGCGCCGGAAGCGAGATCGAATCCACTGGCGACCTGGCCGAGCTGCAGCGCAGGGTCGTCCCAGAAGAGCACCCGTCCGTGGTCGTCGATCGTGTCGGCCACCGCAGTAACGTGGGACGCAAAGTCGGCTTGCCCCACCGGGCTCCCGTCGACCTGGAATCGGCTGTGACGCTGCTTCTTCGGCCTGAACCTGCCCATCAGGGCCTCCTGCTCGAGTAGGTACGCTCCGGTCGCCGCCAGGCGATTCGGAGCACATCGGCGCGGCTCATCACGGCCGCGCGCCGATGCTCGAACGGTCCCTCTGTGGACAGAGTCCGCACCGAAACCTGGGCGTTCGCCAGTAGCCCCGGCCGCATGGCGCGAGCTGGAGATGATGCCGACGCCCACTCGGCGGAGGTTCGACCCGCGGCACGGTCGCTTCGCAGTGCGACGGGGGCGATTCCGGTCACACTCGAATGGCTCCTGGGATGGGTAGATCCGCAACGATCTAGGGTGTGCGCATGTCACGCACAGGTACCGCAGCCGTCGTCGTCTTCCTGGGTCTCGCCGCTCTCACCTCCTGCTCGTCGGACAGCTCGGGGGAGGAGTCGGACAAGCCGATCACCGAGCAGCTCTCGCAGGGCGAGATATCGCAGGCGCTGCCAGGCGCCGGGGACGTGATCTCGGGGTGGGAGCCCTACAAGGGCAAGCGCGTGACAAAGGAAGGCACGTACTGCACGGCATCGGGCAGCACCACCGCACCCAAGGGATGGGTACGAGGCGGCTCCGCCTGGTTCGCCCACAACGGCTCCACGGACAACATGCTGGACGTCTCGATCTGCCTGTACGACACGGCCGCGAA
Source organism: Streptomyces griseiscabiei (assembly GCF_020010925.1). NCBI lineage: Bacteria > Bacillati > Actinomycetota > Actinomycetes > Kitasatosporales > Streptomycetaceae > Streptomyces > Streptomyces griseiscabiei. Next base: position 329,002 of record NZ_JAGJBZ010000005.1, read on the forward strand.
CTCCAAGGACGCGTACGCGGCGTGGAGGGGCAAGGAGACCGACAAGGAGCAGGACCTCAAGAAGACCGTGGGGGAGGAGTCCGTGCTCGTCGCCAATCCCGGCCGCAGCGAGGGCACCCTCTACGCCTTCAGCCGCTCGGGCAACGTCAACGTCAGGGTGAAGATCGACGGTGCCGCCGGGGACAGCACCGGCGCCCAGGATGTCCTGGCAGCCACGCTCAAGCGGCTGCAGCAGGTTCAGGACGGCGAGCGTGCCACGGCCACTGCGGCGGACCAGGCCAAGGAGTAGGAGCAGCGGCTCCGCGGGTCCCCGGTGGCCACGGTGCCATCCGTGGCCGCCTGCGCTTACCCGGGAGTGAGCTCTACAGGCCGGGCAGAGGTTCCTGGCCGCTGGGGCCGCTTCCGGAGCAGACCCGGCGCGAGTCGTTCCGGGGAGTCGTCGCAGCGGTCCGATCCGGGTCCGCGGGCGGCTGCTCGGTCTGCTCGTCAATCTTCAGGCAGGGGCACCGGCACCACCACACGCACGGTTCACCTCCGGGGCGAGGGATGAACTTGGCGACGGTCCGCCCGTGCTGGTTGTGCACGGACTCGGCGTTGTCGCATGCGTCGGGACCGCCCTTCTGGCGGTGCATGCACCACTCGCAGCGTCCGGCCAGACAGTTCCAGCAGGTGCCGCGCTCGCAGAAGGCCCAACGCCAGAATCCGAAGGCGTACCCGTCGTCGATCTGATGGAAGAACCCCGGCCAGACGTACTCGCGGACCCAGGCGCCCTCGTCCTCGCTCATCGGGGACGGATTGGGCACCGGGTCGACGAGGCCGAGGTGAAGCATGCGGTGGAAGGGGAGGCTCTGCACCCCGCGCACGACTTCGCGCTCGGCCTCGGACAGCCGGCGCTGAGGGCGCCGGACGGGGCCGGTCACCGGGCCGCCCGGGGCGAGCCCGCCTTCGTCGCGACACGGGCCGCGTTGTCCATGTCGCTGCCGCTCTGCGGGGTGCCGCCGCCGTTGACCAGGAGGTAGATCTCGGCCTCGTCGGCGACCGTCGCGACCTTGGCCATCGCGACGGACAGGTGCGCGCGGTTGGCGAACTTCAGCCGGGCCGGCTTGCTCAGCCCCGAGATACGGACGTAGGCGCCGTCCGCGGTTTCCTCGGTAGCGGTCACGTCGGCAGCAGGGAACCAGCTGGCGGGAACGGCCAGTTCATCGTCGTACCAGCGGTAGGCGGTGGTGATGCGCTGCCGGCCGTCGATGCACGCGTACATGGCCTCGCCCCGGTCCGTCGGGTCGTAGCCGTTGGCTTCCTTCCACTCGGGTGTGGTGCGGTCGTTCAGGATCACCACGCCGGTCGGCGTCCCCGTCAGCCACGACCGGATGAGCGCGATGCGCTGGTCCTCCGTCCACACGTCCCCGCGCTGGTAGTCCGGAGCGAGATCGAGCCCGAAGGTGTCGCGGAAGCTCGTGGCGATCTCGCGGGGCGAGCGATCCGAGGTCCGCAGGTTGTGGTGCTCAAGCGGGCGACTGGTCTGACGAGTCATGGACGGCTCCCCGAGGGTCAGGAATCGGCGGCGGGCTCGGTGACGTGGCGCGCTGCGGCGGCGCGGAACACCGTTGATATATCCAATGTACTCAACAAGGGGGTTTAGGGCAAGTTAACAGCGTCAGCGCATCCTCGGCGTGCAGTGACCGGTGAGGCGCTGCAGGAGAGTTCGCTATGCCTCCACCAATGCCTCCACGCGTGGAGGCATTGCGCTGTACGGTGGGTGCATGCCGAAAATCTCTGTGGATTTCAGCGAAGAGGAGCTGTCCGGGGTGAACGAGCATGCCCAGCGCCTGGGCATGTCCACCCGCTCCTGGGCCAAGCGGACGCTGATCGACTCCGCCAACAAGGAGCGCTTCCTCACCGCTGCGCGCACTGCCGTCCCCACGGCTCTGGAGGCCGTGAAGGATGCGCCCGAGGGTATGCGGTGAGCCCGATCGTCTACGTCGACCCTGGGTGGCTCCTCGCCATCCAGGAGGAGGCCGCCCCCAGGAACATCGGCATCGCCGACTGGGGTGCACTCCATTGGACCGGCAGCGCGCACCGGCACGAGCAGATCGCCGGGCAGCCGTACTACGAGGACGCCGCCTCCCGAGCGGCCACGTTCCTGCACCACGCCCTGGTCCTGCGCCCCTTCGAGGACTACAACCTCGTCGTCGGCTACGCGGCCGCCGACGCCTACCTCCAGATGTCCGGGCACGCCGTCGCGGTCAAGCCGGATGAACTGTGGTCCCTCGCGGGAGCGGTCCGAGCGGGCGAGGAAGACCTGCGCGGGGTCGCCCGCTCTCTTCGGTCCTGGACGACCTGACTCGGCCCCTGCTGCCGCCGGCCGCTGCGATCAGGCGGTGCCGGCAGGCAGCGAGGCGAGTAGCGAGCGTTGCCCCTTGCCGAGGGCGCGCAGAGCGGCCCATTCGGCCTCGGGGTGCGCGGCCGGCAGGTCGTCGACGTCGCTGGTGCGGAACAGGCTGACGTCGACCGCGCCCGCCCGCGAGGTGCCGAATCGCGCCTCGATGGCATCGGCCGGCTTGATCCACCCCAGCCGCAGCATGTGGTCGAAGTCGGTCCGCCGCACGGACAGCCGCGTGGCGGCCTGATCAGGGCCGAGCGGCATGTTGGCGGCAACGAGCTCGGCGAGGTCGTCGCGAGCGCAGACGGCATCGACCTGATCGGGGTTGATCAGGGACCCGTCGGGATTCGCGCTGAGATCGGTGAGCAGCTGAAGGTCGACCAACCTGCGGACGACGAACGACGTGACCCGCGCCTTCTCGCCGGGCACGTTCGGGGTGCCGAGGGCCAGGGCGATCCGGTCCGCCGCGGCGCGGCCGGAGATCGGTGCGTGTGGAAGGGCCGCCCGGATCGCTTCGCTGTCCATCGCGTCCACTGCCGTCCACGACCACCGGTGGTCTGAGGAATCCGGCGCCGGGACGAGCCCGGATTGCCGCGCCCACCGGAATGAGGCCACCGGGACCTTCAGCCGCTTCGCGGCCTGGCCCTCGTCGTACTCGGTTCGTCGCGCCATGGGATTCCTTTCTCCTCCGGCCGCCGTGGCTGGGCGGCCTGAACCGGACAGAACCGTCTGAAGCAGTCTCATTGCTTCCGGCCCGGGAGAGGGGCGGACGCGCCGCCGGCAGCACGTCGGTGCAGGCCGTTCCTGATCGCGGTCCGTACAGCGGCTGCTTCCGCGGGCGATCCCTCGCAAGGTGACGGCGTCTTACAAGGCGTCAGCCCTATCGAGAGTGACCCTATTAAATTGACGTAGGCCCCCACTTGCGGTAAACTTAATAACGTCAAGGGGGGTGATCGACCTCCATGGCGCCGGACAGCAAGGAGCGGCCGATTCGAACTGTCCGGCAGGCCCGTAGCTCAGCAGTAGAGCGGCCCCCACGCCGGGGGACGGACAGGGGTGCAACTCCCCTCGGGCCGCCAGGCGGCTGCCACCCGTAGGGCAGCCGCGCGCCGTCGGGGCGTGTTGAGCCGGTCTCAATACGCCGAGGTCGCACCTGCGACCCGAGCTGGCGTCCACGAGACGTGTCCGCAGCAGTCGCCCCGCATCGAAATCCACTCAGTCCGCAACGCACCGTGAGGACCCCGCACTTGCCCAACTCCACGCTCGCCGAAGCAGCCTACGCATGGATGAGCATCCAGGACGCCCCTGCGACGCACTGGGACATCGCCCGCGCCATCGCCGACGAGACCAACTCCGAGGAGTGGAGCGCCGCTCACGAGGCCATCCTGCACCTCGAATTCGAAGGTCGCCTCGTCAACCTGTCCGCCCGTGAGTGGGGCAAGGTCGGCGTCACGGCCCGCAGCGCCCGCAAGGGCCGTCACCGCTACCTCGCCACCGACGCCCAGTACAGGGCGTGGAACCGTCCCGTGTACTCCGTGATGTGGGTGTCGTCCGACTTCATCGGCGAGACCGACGCGGACGCCTGGACGCGCGGTTACGCGCTCAAGGGTGTGAAGATCACCGGCGACGAGTACGACATCAAGGGCATCCGCTCTGATGACTGGTCGCGCTACTTCTGGACCGGCCATGCCCGTAATGCGGCGGACGCGTACGCGCAGGGGTTCCTCGGGTGCGCCTACGACGTGTGGGACCGGTCCGACTTCGAGGCGGACGTCGAGGACATCGCCGAGATGGTCGCCCGCGTGCACGCCGAGTTCGTCGACGACGACACCAGCGACCCCGAGTACGTCGCCGCCGTCGTACGCGACCTGCAGGCCCGCCGTGCTGCGGAGGCGGCTTGATGCTGTACCGCGAGGGAGAAGTCAACTGCGGCCACTGCCGCGAACCGCAGGGCACCGCCGTCGACGACTACATCGGCGAGACGTACGAAGACGGCGAGGTCACGTTCACCCGCGAGCCCTGCATGCGCTGCCGCGTCCACGACCTCGGCACCGAGGAGCGCTGCGACGACGACTGCCCCGACTGCGAAGGCCGCGGTGACGAACCCGCTGGCGGCGGCGTCAGTCCGCAGCCCCGCACCCGGCGGAACCGGGAGATCGGATCGGAGGAGCCGCGATGAGCCTCGACCACTCGTTCCTTGCCGTGTACGGCGCCGAGCTGCCCGGAGCGGACTGGTTGCACGTCTATGACCGTCTGGAGGACCTGCGCCGCACTCAGGGGCCGGCCGGTGACGCCGAAGACGTGCAGCTCTTCACCGTCTCTGGAGACCGGGACCCATCTCGGGTGGTCATCGGGGCCGCTGTCGTGGGCTTCGCACCCGGCAGCTGCAAGTCGGTACGCGACTTCATCCCGTCGCCCGAGCGCGACGAGGCCGTCCGGCGGGCCGCCGCATTCGTGGGGCACGTCGAGCCTGTAGAGCCCGGTTGGTTGTTCGTGTACGACCTGAGCTAGCCCCGCACCACTCGGCCCCACCAGCATCTCCACCGGAGAATCCAACAGACCGGATGACGCTAAAAAGTTGACGCACGGCTCCGAGTGGGGTAAATTAGAAGAGTCAGTGGGGTGGTCAACCCCGCAGGCGCCGTACGGAGCGGAGAGGGCCCGATCCGCGTCGCACGGCAGGCTCGCGCTACAGGAGCGGCCCTGGAGGCATCTGGGGCAGGGGTTCAACTCCCCTCGGGTCGCGAAGTGTTGGCCCTTCGCCCTCACCGGCTCAGATCCGGAGGGCGCAGGCCAGCACGCCACACGGACCTGACCGGCTGATCCCCGGTCGGGTTGAAGAGGAGGAGACGTCTTCCTCGGGACGGTAGCTCAGTGGCAGAGACCCCGTTTGGGGTGGTCGCGGGTTCGATTCCCGCCCGTCCACGACGTGTCGGCAGGCAGGTGACGCTTCCCCAGCGGATCCCGCCTGACTGACACGCGTCGCTCGCGGCTCCTGGGGAGGGGCCAACGGCGGCCCGGCCGTCGGCCGGGGAAGGCGATGGGCAAGCCCCCGTGGGCCCTACCTGATCTAGTCCCCGGCCGCCGGCGGAATGCCCTCGTGGAGTAGCACGGCTCATCTCGCCCCATTCTCACCGGGGAGATCGCCGGTTCGAATCCCGCCGAGGGTACGCACACGCACCGAACACACCAGTACGTCACCAGACGTGCGCGGCTCCTGTCGTCCAACGGATAGGGCACTGGCCTACGAAGCCGGGAATCGAGGTTCGAATCCTCGCAGGAGCACACCACCCCCGGTCCCGGGGAAGAACAAGCCTCTGTCGTTCATGGGTAGGACGCCGAGTTGTCGACTCGGCGAACGGGGTTCGAGTCCCCGCAGAGGCGCTGGTCCGGCCGTGGCCACGATCCCGCTGTCGGCACCTCGAAGCCGCTGTTCACCAACGCGTGCCACCGAATCACGCACGCCGCCAGCCCCGAAGGGCCCCATGACGCACGCATTCAACCTGTCGTCGAGCGAACTCGCCTGGTGGGCAGCACGCGACGCTTACCGCATCAGCACGGCCGCCCTCCTCCGCGAGGCACTGCCTGCCCTGGGCCTGCGCGGCGGAGACGACAACCCGTACAGCACCCTCGGCTGCGCCTTGCCCGCCCTCCCGGACACGGAGCCGGGGCACGTCCGGATCGACGTGGCAGGCGACATCGCCACGGTGGCGATCGCCGGGGTTCCGGTCACGGTGATGCGCGAGGTGCTGGTGAACCGCGCCGGCGTCTACTTCTCGCCGTTCACTGTCCAGACCTCGCTGGGCCGGAGCGTCCGCGAGGGCCGGTTCACCGAACGCGCGCACGGCGCCACCCAGCGCTTGACGGTCCGCGCCGGAGCTGTCGCCGACGCCACCCTCACGCTGCCCGTGCTGGTCGCCGCCAGCGCCCTCCGCCCCGTGGGGCACCACCTTCGCCAGGTCGGCGAGCAGTGACCACGCAGGCGACGAAGACCTGGTGCGAAGAACGCCACCACCCCTACGTCACCTACAACCCCCTGCTTGAGCGCAGCTACTGCCGCTGCGGCCAGCGCCAGGAGGCGGGCGAGCAGCCGATGAACTGGCAGGCGAAGCGCGAGATTCACCACCACTGCGAGCCGGACGGCCCGTGCGCGTGCTACGTCCGCAGCAAGCCGGTCGGCTCCTGAAGCCCACGAGCACCCACATCGTGCAGCAGGCGATCCGGTGACGCCGGCGCCCCGCTGTGCAGCATCCCCCGAGTCACGTCGGCCTTGACCGGTCCCCGGTTGCAGCCGGCCGACCGCACCGATCCGAAGGAGGTCATCCCATCGCCGCGCAGTATCCGCTCTCCGGAGTGAAGAGGGTCCTTTACCCCGATGGCTCCGTGGAGCGCGTCGAGTACCGCGACCAGCCGCCAACGGCCGAGGAAGCGCAGGCGTTCGAGAAGTACCGCGACCTGTCGCCCCTGGAGCTCATGCGCAGGCTGCGCACAGCCGAGTGGAACCTGGACGTCGCCCGCCAGGGGCACGCCCAGTGGAAGGCGATCGCTCAGCGAACCCAGGACGAACTCGCGCAGGCGGAGCGCAAACTGGCCGCTATCACCCCGCCGGGCTGGGAACTGCCCAAAACGGTCCGTGACTTGCTGGCGCATGCCGAAGACCACGGCTGGCGCTCGGCGGTGGCGTGGACGCCGCACGGCACCGATGAGATGCGACTGAGCATCGTGATCGGACGCGACACGACCCCCTCCGACGAGCCTGCGCGCGGCACCCAGTGGCGCTACCAGCTGACCTGGAGCTGCGTTCCGGGTTCAGCGCGCCGGGCAGGGGCGGGCATCGCTCGTACCCCGAGCCGGCCGAGCTGGCACGACGCTCCGTCGATACGACAGATCCGCGAGCTGATCCAGGCGCATCCGTTCCCCGGCGGCTCGGCGTGATGAGCCTCGCCCTCATCGCCGTACTCGCCCTGGGCTACGCCGTGGGACGCCTGCGGCCCTGGGCGCGCTTCGGCCTGTGGGTCGAGGACCTGACCCTGCCGCGCAACCACCGGCGGTGGATCGCCAGCCGGTGGCGCGAATGGGCTCTCTTCGCAGCCCTGGCCGTGACGCGGCCCGCGGCTGCGTACGAGGTGTGGCTGGGCGCCCGCGCCGAGAAGCGAACGCGCAGGCAGAGGCACTGATCCGCCCACCGGCGCCTGCCCGGCTGAGGCGGCCCGGATGGGATGATCCGATCCGGACAGGCGATTCAGCCGCGCGGCGCCACCGAGGCGAAGCGCTGCCGCGAGCGCACCATCAACCGGGTCGCCATCAAGGAGTCGGCAGTATCAGGCAAGGGGGAGCCATGGAGACCACTGATCAGGCACACACCGCTCCGGCGCGGGAAGAAGACGGGGCGAACGTCTGGGGGGCGAACCTCGCTGTCGGCGCCTTCGGCCCGGCCGGCCTCTGCGCCGTGATCGCCGTGAACTTCATCGTCGCCGGGGCGCGGTCGATCGCCGAGCTCGGCGAGGACGGTGAGGTCCTGTTCGCCCTCGCGCTGCTGCTCGCCGTCCTCAACGCCATTGCGGCGCAGCGCTGCGTCGCCAAGATCCGCCGGGTGAGCCGCCGCCTCGTTGTCAGTGCCCGCGCGGTGGAGTACGCCCATGCGGAAGGCGACGCCCACACGGTGAAGAGGGCCGTGGACGACCTCGGCGACTGCCTTGCGGGGTCTCGCAGCGCTGTGGGAAGGATCTTTCCCCGGCAACGTGTGGCGCGGCTCGTCGAGCAGCTCACCAAGGAGTCGCGCGGAGACACGGCGGAGCTGAGCGAAGCGTCCCTCGCCGTAGTGCGCCAGATTCGAGACGCCGGGCTGCGATGGCAGGACCCGGTGGCCTGAGCCTGGCCCCGACCGGGGGCCTCGAAGGGCCCTGATGCCCGTTCCCCGGACCACCTGTCGCCCGGCGAGTGAAGCCGGTGGGGTTCACGCGTACGCCCACCGCCGGGAGCGGCCGAACGGCGTGGGGGCCGGGTCGCCGTCGCGGAGATGGACCAGGCCGACGTCCTGGCACAGCTGCAGCACGCTGGGGAGGTCGCGCCGCATGGCCTGCTCAGCACCCTTGGGGTCGGCGAAGAGGTCCTCGCCGTACTCGCTCTTGCCGATCGCATCCCACACCGCGTCGCCGAGCGCGCTCGCCGGAACCGGGCCGTCGGCGTTCCCCAGCTGGCGCCACATCACGGTGAGCGCGTGCTCCAACTCGTTCCGCTCGCTGAGCGGGGAGAGAACCAGCGGCCACCACAGCACAATGAGAGCGACGTCGACGAGGGCGTCGGCCAGGGCCCTCTGCAGGGCCGGCAGATGGTCGGTGAGACGGAGGCTGTCGTTCACCGGCAGCAGGAAATCACCGTCGACGTGCAGGATCCCGGCGGCCGTGGTCCAGGTGAGCAGCCGCTGCAGGTGATGCATCTCGATGCTCGAGCGGGTCTTGTGCTGGTAGCCGTGTTCGACCGGATTCCACACGTCGCCGGTGTCCAAGGCCTCGATCAGCGCACGGGCGTCGGCAATCTTGAGGTGCCCCTTACCGGTCAGCCGCCGGCCACCGCCGACCCACTGCACGAACGCCTGGATCTTCTCGACGCCCGTCCGCTCCACCCCGCCCTTCGGCACGGGCCCCGGCTTCCCCGCTCGCCGTCGAGGGGCCGGAACCCGAGGACGCACCGCTCCGGCGGGAGGAGCGGGCGGAGTGCGCGGCGGCTCCGTCAGCGGGCCCGGAACGCGAACCGGCCCGCGCTCGCGAGTCGTGTCACCTGGGCACCACAGCCCGTGCGGCCATGGCGCGGCCAGATCCCGGTCGTCACGGACGTACACGGCCCGGAAGTCCATGGAGGCAGGCCACCGGTCCGGCGGGGCGGTCTCCCGCATCAGCGGCAGCGCAAGCAGCGTCGCCTGGCCCGCGGGCAGAAGAGGCTGTCCGCAGCCGTTGCACCACGCAACGCCTCCGCCCGGACCGACATCGCCAAATCCCCGCCCGCCGACCGGACCACGGGTGAAACCCGCCTCGGACCCGCACGGGCACCGCCCGTCGTAGAGATACAGGTCCACATCCGCACTGTGGTCGCGCTCGGCGGCCAGCCAGGCCGGATGGACACCGAGGGAGCGCGCGAGCGCCTCCCGGTGCAGCGAGCTGGGCACCGAGTTCCCGGACGCCCAGTGCCTCACCTGGTGCGCGCGGACCCCGATCGTCGCGCCCAGCTCGGGCGCGGCCCTCTTCAGCGTCGTCGACCAGAGCCGGATGCGGCGCGCCAGAGGGCCGAGGGCGAGCAGCGCCCAGACATCGTGCTCGACCGGATCGACCCATCCTCGCTCGCCGACGAAGAGATCCCCATTGCTCTCGTCACTCCGGCTGCGCAAGGTCCGTACGATCCAGTTCCGGGTGGCCGCCTCACTCGCCATGTCCGTGTCGGTCAGGGACCGGACCGCGGCCTCGGCGCGCTCGGCCTCCTCCTCCAGGTCCCCATCCACCAGGGCCTCGAGCACACCGCTCAGCACACGCCCGACGACGAGCCGACCAGCCGCACCACGCCCTGCCGGGACGCTGAGGAGTGCCGTCATGGTGTCCACCGCCCGCAGCGCATGGAGCCGCTCGCGCTTGTTCCACTCCGACGTCACGCGCCCGCCCCCTCGCCCACGCCGGAAACGCCGCGGCCGTCCTCGCCCGGCTGGACGATTCCAGCGGCTGCCCGGACCTCTTTCAGCAGGGTGCCGGCCTGCTGCTCGTCATCCGGGTCGAGGTACAGCAGCCTCATCAGGATCATCTCCGCGGTGTTCCACCGCTTCTGCCGATGCGCGACCAGCGCGAGCCCGTACAGCGAGCGCAGCAGGGGCCTGTTTGACTCCTCCCGCCACAGCAGCACCGGACCGGTGTCGAAGGAGCCGCCGTACATCGGGAAGTGCAGCGGGACCTCGGCCACGGCGAGGCCGCACTCGTACCAGCGCCGCGCTTCCATCAACGCGCCGCGCCTCCGGCCGGATCCGTGCTCCCGGGCGTCGGCCAGGGCGAGCTCGGCCCGCCAGACGTACGCCTCAGCCGCCGCGGGCCGCTCCGCGATCAGTTGCTCCAGGCGCACGGCCGACTCGCCGGGTGCGAGACCGAGCAGTTCCTGGCGGGCGGCCGGCGGCAGTAGATGCGCGGCCGGCAGACGGAAGCGGGCCCGTACTCCTTGGGCGAGCACATGGCGTTTCCACCGGTCGGGCTCGTCGATCGCCTCCAGGAGTGCCGGGTCGATCTCCTCGGGCTCGTCGTCCCAGTCGTCGTCCGCGGTGCCTTCGTAGTCCAAGGGCTCGACACCGGCCGCGGCGAGGAAGGACGGGTCGTACTCGCTGCCGCGGGGCTCCGGCTGTCCCTGGTCGCGGGCCCGCTGTGCCGCGTCGATGGCCTCCTGACACAGACCGGAATGCAACAGCGTCATCGAGACCGGGTGGTAGATCTGCGGCCACATGTGCGCCCCGATCCCCGGCCCCCAGAACTCGAGGTCCTGGCGCAGCAGCATCCGCAGCGCCATGTCGCAGCCGGCACCGTCCAGACGCGGGCCCTGCTGCATGAACTGGTCGGCCTTGTCCTGCACGGCGGACAGGGCCTTCTGATAGCCCATGCCTGTCTCGTAGTCGAGACGACGGGCGATGCGCGAGAAGTGGGTGGGGGACGTGCGACGGGTATGGGACACGGCGCTCTCCTGACGCGATCCTGCGGACCGCACCGCCCACCTCGGCGCGCCAACAGGACCGACAGGCCGGGCGCGAACACTTCGTCTGCTCTCCGGGGCCGCGCACTGGCGCGGTTCGCCCGCACGGCCGCTGGTGGGTCACGCCGTTGGGCGCGCGCCCCCTGGGACGCGCCGCGCCCAGCGTAGCCGGACGACGTAGCCCCGTGCCGCCTGTCTCCGGGAAGTTCCCTCGGAGGAGGCGCCCCTGCCGTGTCCAGACGCCGATAGCCCCCGGGACCGGGAAGGCCCGGGGGATCAGGCGTGGATGCGGTGGAACGAGGTCCGAGTGGTGCCGAGCTCGTCGTCACCGAGTCCACACGTGCGGCACAGGCGCCGCCCGTCGCCCTCGACGAGCGGGGGCGCCAGTTCGGCAAGAAGGCTTCCGCAACGGGCGAACCGTGCGTCGTCGATGGCGTAGCTGGGGTCCTCGACATGGACGAGGACGTGCCGGTCGTCCCCCTCCCGGTACCAGACCGGGGCGGAGGGGGCCGGGTCAGTGACGGGCATCGCAGTGCTCCTGAATCTTCGCGAGTGATCTTCCAGAGAACGCAGATCGGTCCGCCGGCAGACCGGCGGAGCAGTGCCGGCCCTGCGGCCGGGCGCTCTCTGCGCTCAGCGGGGCGGCTCGGGCTCGGTGGCCGGTGCCGAGCGACCGGCGGGATGGCCGGGCAGGGGAACGGGGTTGAGCATCGGGTCGTTGGTCTGGCAGTACCAGTCCTCATCGTTGATGAAGATCGTGCTGCACCCGGCGGTGCAGATCAGCTGGCCGGGCTTGAGGAGCTCCTGCCCCTCGTACGTGGGCGGATTGCAGTAGCCAGCGGCGGAGCCGTGGTTGCAGAAGCCCAGATCGCGCACAGCGTGCCAGTCATCTGCGGCGGCGTGCATCTGCTCCATCTCCAGGTCGACATCCAGGCGCTGGGCGTACACGGCTTCCAACTCGTCGGCGCTGGTCTCATCGGCGTACAGCAGGGTGACTCCTTCGCGAGGGGACTGCGGGGCGCTGGTGATCAACTTGGTCCCGGACTGGGGCGGGGGAGGGTCGAAGATCACCCCCGTGAACCACTAATGTACTCTCAATGTGCGTCTAGGGCAATTTAAAAGGGTCAAAGGGTTGGTGGGCAGAAGACGAACGTTTGGAAGCCGTCGGTGACCCGCGAGAACTTCCTGCTGCACGAGCAATCACGCCGAACATTCGGACGTCCAGCGCGGTGCGTAGTTCCTCCAGGCTCTGGCCTTCCCCGGCCCGCCCAACTCCCGGGGTAAACGGGTAGCGCCGTGCCGCAGCAGACCGGGCCACGGTGTGACGCCCGGCGCCGAACAAGTCGAATCCCCGCAGCACCCCGCCACGGCCGTCAGACCGACAACGGACTGACCACCCATCCCTGGAAGGCGACGCTCGGGCTCAGCGCCCTGGGGGCGACACCGGCCACCGCGACGAGTGCCACCGCGGCCAGGACGGGAACAGCGGCTATCCGATCGGGGACGGTGTGTCAGCGCCGGGCTTCCGCGGCCGCCTTGCGCTTGGCCTCGACCTCGGGCGGGAGCGGGAGGACGGGCGTTGCGCCCGGGTTGGTCGGTCCTTCGTCACGGACGCCGTCGGGCCCGGCGATGGCCGTCCAGCGGCTGATCTCACGGACCTGGTGGGCGGAGACCTCCCACAGGGAGTGCCCCGCTGCCATCGAGTCCGCGCCGCCCATGTCGAACCAGTTGATGCGCATGTACCCGCCGTACAGGGCCAGCGCCGTCGACATCCACGTCACCGAGACCGGGTCGACATCGCAGGCCCACCCTCCGTGGTGCGGATGCGTCCGGTACTCGAAGTAGGCCAGGCCCTCGCGCCGGGCGAACGCGGGCAGCGGTCCGGACACCGGCACACTCCCGCTGCCGTCGCTCGTCAGGTACATCTCTCGCGCCGCGCATCCGGCATCGTCACAGGGCACCTCGGTGTCGGACAGCCGCAGCCACAACGCGACCTGGGCGTCGTTCCCATTCTCGGTGGGCAGTGACCACACCCGCTCGCGGCACTGCGACGCCTCGTGATCACGCAGTCGCCACTGCTCGGGGAGCTCATGAGAAAGCCGGTGCAGGTAGTGGCCGACCAGCCGCCACGCCTCCTCGGCCGACGGGCTGATGGCGTGGGCGGTCTCGGCAGTCATGCCCGGATTCTAGGGTCGCACCCGGCGCCTCCTGCACCGAATGCCGAGAACGCTACGAGCTCGAGGGCGTCGCGCCAGGGAGCCGCCCGGCAAAGTCGAGCCACTGTTCGATGGTCCACACGACTGTGCTCGCCCGGTCGGTGGACATACGCATCCATACCTTGTCGCCACCAGGCATCAGAGCGACCTCCAAATGAGGCTCCTCCCAAGTCCCCAAGGGGTAGAACCAGCCGATGCCGTCGGGCCAGGTGCGCGAGGCGACCGTCTGCACACTGATCGCCGCAGCCAACGCATCCAGAGCTGTACGCGGGATCCGCAACTCCGTCGGCTCCATGTCACGACGCCGGCGGAATGTCATTCACCACGAGCTGGGCTGTCGCCGGCTCGGCGGCGGCGTCGCCCAGGAGCGTCACGATCCGAGGGCCGAGGCGGTGAGCGACCTGGTGCACGCGGCGCTCGTACGCCCACTCCTCGGCAGTCAGTGTGGAGCCGTCGAAACCCGTCTGGTCGGATGCCGGTGCGGACTCCTCGAAGCGGGCGCAGACGGGGCACTGTTCGACGGGCCCGGGATCCGAGCCGTGGGCGTCGATGTCGTGCGCGCACCAGTTGACCAACGCGACCAGCATCGCGGCGTACGCGAGACGAACGTCCTGGTCGCGCCCAGCCTGCTCCGCGGCGTCGTAGCGGGCTCGCGCGCGCTCGTACGCTGCTCCCATGACAAGGCCCATTGGGCAGCACCACAGGGCCTCGGGCTGGTGGACAACCATCCCTCGAGATTAGTGAGCCTCGGCCGACGCTGTCCGGCCCTTTGCCGTCTTCCTCCTCGCGTACGAGCAGCTGCGTGCCTGGCTGGAGAGGCTGCCCGAGGAGCCGGCAGCCTGAGCGCAGCCGTCCCTGCTCGCACGGGGTGGCCGGAGGAAGATCCCCTTCGTTGGCGCCGTCGGGGCGCGCTAGCTGGTGAGCACCTGCGGGAGTTCCTGGGGCCTGACGGGGCGCAGTGTGGTGGCTCCACCCAGGACCCAGGTATCTAAGGTGCCCACTCCGGTCCCCGACCATGTACCGACGCTGGACCCCTGCGGACGAGGAAAACCGGACGGTGCCGTCTACACCACCGGGAGCCAAGTAGTCACAACACCAGACGGGTTGACGCCCTGCGGCCTACGATCGCGTCATGACGATCGCTCCGGAGGCCCCCACCACGCTGCGGTTCCTGTCGCTGGAGATCACCGACCGCTGCCAACTCACCTGTCCGACTCTCTGCTACGCCAAGTCCGGGCCAACCCGGAATCACGGCAGCATGACCGAGGACGACTGGAACCGGACCATCGACGAAGCCGCCAGCCTCGGCACCGAGGAGATCCAACTGATCGGCGGCGAGCCCACCCTGCACCCGGCCTTTGCCCGGATGCTGCGGCGGGCGGTCGGCGCCGGACTCCGCGTCCGGGTCTACAGCAACCTGCTGCGGGTCCGCGACGAGCACTGGCGCCTGTTCGAGCACCCCAACGTGCGGCTGGCGACGACGTACCACAGCACCGTCGCGGCCGAGCACGACGCGGTCACCGGCCGGCACGGTTCACACCAGGCGACGCGCGCCAACATCGTTGAGGCCGTCAGGCGCGGCATCCGGCTGAAGGTCGCCGTCCTCGACGGAGGCGACCACGAGCGCGCTGAGCGGGCCCGCGCCGAGATGCAGGCCGTCGGCGTCCACCACGTCCACGTCAGCGAGGTGCGGGCTGTCGGCAACGCCGCGGGGACCGCGCTGCCCTCGACCGCTTCGCTGTGCGGGCGGTGCGGGGACCAGAAGGCGGCCGTCCTCCCGGACGGCAACGTGTCGGTGTGCGAGATGGGCAGGTTCCTAACCGCGGGCAGCGTCAAGGACGCGAGCCTGGCATCAGTGCTGGCCAGCGACCGGTGGGCCCAGGTGACAGCGAGCATTCCGCGCCGTGCCAGCGCGGCCCTCTGCCCTCCCGACTGCGCGCCGAACGACGACAGCTCGTGCGGACCGGACAACTCCGGCCCCTGCGGCCCGGCCGACGACGGCTGACACGAACGAGCAAGCGGACCACGGAAAGGACTGCAGGGACTTGGACCTGGACTGGGAGCCTCACGCACGCCGTCTTGCCGACGGGCATCTCCGGCCGGAGTCACCGTGGTGGCAGCCAATCACCTCCACCCCCCGGCACCTGTTCGTGCCGAACTGGTGGGAGCGAGACACCCACGGCCGGGTGGCCCGCAACGGCCCCGACGACCCCGAAGCCTGGCTCAAGGCCGCCTACCGCAATCAGACCCTCGTGACCCGGATCGGCACCGACCACGCCGATCACGTCGAGCCGGGCACCGTTGTCCCGTACGGCAGGTGGCCGACCTCGTCCTCGACCCTGCCTACCCTGATCGCCACCATGTACCGGCACGCGATGCTCGGTGACGGCTCCCGCACCCTGGTGACCACCGGCACCGGATACGGCACCGCCCTGGCCTGCCGACGCCTGGGCGACGAACTCGTGACAAGCGTGGACGTCGACCCCTACCTGGTGGAAGCCGCGACCGACCGGCTGGCCGTCATCGGCCTGCACCCGCACACCGCCGTCTGCGACATCACCGAAACGCTGCCTGGCGGCGTCGACCGCATCGTGTCCACCGTCTCCGTCCGGCCCGTTCCCTCGTCGTGGCTACGAGCGCTGCGCCCCGGCGGCCGACTGGTCACCACCATTACCGGCACCGCGATGATCCTCGTCGCCGACAAGACGCAGGACGGCGGCGCCCGCGGCTTCATCGCCTCCGACCAGGCCACGTTCATGCGCACCCGCCACGGCGACGACTACGACGACGCCTCGCCGGCCGCCGAGGTGTGGCAGGCCGCGGACGAGGACGGGGAGACGGTGTCCACCAGCCGCTACCCGCTCACCCACGTCCCCGACTCCTGGGCCGTGCGCGCCACCCTGGAGCTGGAGGAGCCCGGCATCGAGCACCGCACCGAGCAGCACGAGGGCGGCGGGCGCACCGTGTGGCTGGCCCATCCCGACGGCTCCTGGGCCCGCGCCAGCACCAAGAAGTCGCGTGAGCTGCCGCTGGTCCACCAAGGCGGGCCCCGCCGCCTGTGGGACCTGCTGACAGACGTCCTGGACCGCCTCATCATCGGTGGGGAGCTCCCCGTGAACGGAGCCCGGGTCACCATCACCCCGGACGGGGAAACCACGCTCTCCCGCGGCCGGTGGGCAGTCAGGCTGTAGGGACCTGGCTGGCCACCAACCACTGATTGCGGAGTGTGCGCCGCGTATCACGCTGCCTCCCACGGTCTGGGCGCCGCACACGGCGAGCCCTACCAGCACCTCCAACCCTGCCGTGCCGATCACCGCTCGCCGCCCACTGACGCTGCTCGTTGTCCCTCGACGCCCCCGCCCGACCGAGTCCGCCGCCTTCAGGGGAGAAGCCTCTGCCCCTGTGGCGCGGAGAAGCCGAGCCGAGGGCGGGGGCTACTGGTGCGCCTGTGTGTCCGCGTCGGTGTCCTGCTCGACGCCGAGGGCTTTCGCGACCGTGTCGAAGACCTCGGGGGAGACGGGCAGCCCGGAGACGCTGGACGGCCAGTCGAGATCGACGATGACCGGACGGTACCGGTCGTTGCTGGGCAGGTCGACCAGCAGAGGCCGCCTCCCAGCCTCTTCGGCGAGGAGCCGGGCGAGGTGACCCGGGTCCGTACTGGTCTTGCCCTTGCCCCCGGGCTGGAGGTGCTTCTCGGCCAGGATTTGCCGCACCATGGTCTCCAGGTCCCGGGCTCCTCCAGCGGGCGGAGCGGCCAGGGCGCGGGCCTGATCGGTGGTCATGCCGGTGGCAGCGACGAGGGCCTGGACGGTGTCCTCGGGCATGTCGTAGGCGAGGTCGTCCAGGCGGTCGGTGGCCGAGTCTCCGGGCTGCAGACCGAGGAGCTCCATGGCGCGATGCCGCTGGACGCCGACCGCGGTGGCGACTCGTTGGACGTACCCGTCCAGCCGCTCGGCGGGACGGGGCAGGGGAGCGCCGGAGATCCGTGCAGGCATGCCGTCCAGCGACCCGGAGCGGGCAGCGACGGCCTGACGGGCCTGGTCCAGGGTGATGCC
Source organism: Streptomyces griseiscabiei (assembly GCF_020010925.1). Taxonomy (NCBI): domain Bacteria; kingdom Bacillati; phylum Actinomycetota; class Actinomycetes; order Kitasatosporales; family Streptomycetaceae; genus Streptomyces; species Streptomyces griseiscabiei. The sequence goes on from NZ_JAGJBZ010000005.1 coordinate 346,371, forward strand.
GGGGTGGCTCCGCTTGTACGCGCGCACGGCGCGGTCCTGCTCCCGGTTGCGGCGATGGGTCATGACATCTCACGTCCTTGTTCGGCCTGCTGCCCCACACGCGCCGGCCGTCCAGGAGGAAGGCATGACGAACCGCTCGCGCGAGTCTCAGACGTCTGCGGTCCCCTGCGGCGGTGTGGGCGTCGAGGTGGTGGACCGGGCGCGGCGCGGTTGCCCTTTGATGCACCCGACATCGTAGTGCCCGCGACAGACACATCGAGGGCATCCGACGAGACTCGGCCGAGATCCGCGGCACTCATCCGGCCCGCGCGCCGCGGCCATCGCGTACCTATGCCCGACTTCCGCTACCCGTGACTCCCGACGAGTGCACAACCGCTCGGACAGCTCCGTCCTGCCCGTCACGTTGTGCCGCACACCCGCCCGGCGGCTGCGCGCGGCCCGACGCGTCGCCGGATTCGCCCAAGACGGTTCCGACCGACACCGTGCGGCCGGCCGGGCTCGGACTTTCAGCCGCAGCACCTGCGCACCGCCCGCTGCCCTCGGTAGTCTCGGTGGCGGAGATTTCGTCGGACTCCCCCTTTGGGACCCCGCTAGCGCGGGGATGCAGCCCGTTCCGACCGGGCTGACCGAGCGCGCCCCAATCCCGGCCGCGCTCATCCCGCCGCCGAAGGAGATCCCCTCGATGCCCATCCTTGACCATGTCCTCGTTGTGCCCGTCGACGAGGGCGGCGAGTTCGTCTTCGCGCACGCCCTCGACAGCGGGATCCGCGTCTGGACGCGAGGGCCGCTCCGCCGCGTTGACGAGCGTCCCCGGCTCCGCGGCGTCGCCGCCCCGCTGTACGGCGGGAGCATCAGCGACATGAGCGCCCTGCGGGATTTCGTGACCGACTTCGTCGGCCACGCCAGCGACGAGGCGGCCACAGTGCTGTCCCCGGGCCGCATCCGCGACACCCGGCCACTGGTCGCACGGACCCGCTCGGACAGCCTGTCCAGCCGCATCCACTTCTCGTACCGCGCGCTGTCGCCGATGGACACCATCGGAGCGTGGGACGGAGCCGCGCCCGAGCTGCTCATCAGCCGCGTGAGGGGGTTGGAGCGCACGGGCATCGGCTACTTCGCCACCGGACTGCCCGAGCTCCCCGCCGACGTCACCCCAGACGTCCTGCCCACCGCACTTCCCGCGGCCGTCATCAGCCCGGAGCGGGCCGAAGACCTCTCCGAGTACCTGCACGCGCCCGTCGGCCATGTCCTCCACCACCTGGGGCACGCTGCCCGACGGTGACTTCCAGGCTTCGGGTGTTGCGAGGCCCGCGACACCCCCCGGACGCCACCGGTCCGTGGGTGCTTCTGCCCGGTGAAGCACGCCGATGTCGTCCTGGAGCTCGCCCGCCGACTCCCCGGCCCGCAGGAGTGCCGCGCCCGGCAGCACTCCCCGGCCGGGCCCCGAGGGTGAGGGGCGCGCGGGGGTACGGATGTGCGCCCTGTCCGAGGAATGGGTCGAGCTCGTACCGTCGCAGTGCGGGCCGAAGGCCTCTTCGGGCAGGCCCGGGACAGAGGGCTGAGAGGGAGGCGGCGGGTGGAGCGCAGGACGGTGTTGGGCGCCGGGCTCGGCGCGGCAATGGTGTGGGCGAGCGCCACGACGCCGGCGCTGGTCGACGGACCTAGCCGGCGACTGGAGGACCAGGACCTGGCGGCCGCGCGGGCGCTGTTCACCGCGGGGGAGTACGACCGCCTGCACCAAGCACTCCCCGTGCTGCTGACCCGTGCTCGCGACAGCGAGGCGACCGGACCGGCGGGCGCCTCGCGTGCGGTCGGGGTATGGGCACTCGCGTCTCAACTCGCTGTCAAAAACGGTGCCTTGGAGACGGCGGTAGCGTTCGCGGCACAGGCCGGGGAGGCGGCCCGCCGCTCAGGGCGACCGGTGGCACTGGCGGCTGCGGCGCGCGCGGCCGCGACTCCGCTGCGCCGAACCGGCCGAGCCGGTCACGCCCTGCGGTTGCTGGAAGAGGCCTACGACCAACTGGGCGCCGCCGTGCGGCCGTCCCCGGGCGCCTTGAACGCGTCCGGCATGGTGGCGCTGACCGCCGCGTACACGGCCGCCCAGGCCCATATGCCCTCCGCCGCGGAAGAGTTCGCCGCTTGGGCGGAGGAGAGCACGGAACGCCTCGCCCGCGCATCCAGCCGCTCGCCGGCGGGCGGGGAGTTGTCCGCGGCGCAGTGCACGCTGTACCGGGTCGGAATCCACCGGGAGCTCGGCGACGTCGACAAGGCCCTCGCCTACGCAGCGCATCTGGACCCGGACGCGCTGCCCACGGCGGAACGCCGGGCCCGCGCGGCCACCGACACCGCTCGCGCGTGGTTGGCTGCCGGGAATGTGCCAGCAGCGTTCGAGCAGCTGCAGCGGGTGGAGCGGGCCGCGCCGCAGGAGGCTCGCCGACCCTCGGTACGCGCGCTGACGGCCCAGGTCGCCGCCGGTCGGCCGGATCTGCCCGGGGTGACCGCCTTCGCCCGCCGCACCGCCGCACCGTTGTCCGCCTGAGCGCCCCGCCCCGACGGAACCGCTGTGCCGGGCCCCTGCCGGAGGAGGCGAGGGGGACCTTGGCCCGGATGCCGACGAGGGCCGGGCTCGGGGCGCCGCCGGGTCGGGAATGATCGGGGGATGACCGATGACCTCTCCGATGGCCCGGCCCCCGAACCGGCGCCGCGTCCTCACGGCCAGGACGAGCTTCGCGCACTGGCAGCCCCGCGCCGACTCAGCGTGGACGACCACATGTTCAGCGCCCCCGGGGTGCCGGGGACGTTCCGGCTGCAGCTGTTCACCGCTCCCGGGGCGCGCCCGGTCGCGGTGGCGACCCAGATCGCCCTCGCAGAGGGGATGGGGCTGATGAACGGGGTGGAGAGGTTTGCGGGCGCGGTGTGGGAGCGGCACTGCCCCGTCGAGGACCAGCCGCCGGTGTGGGTGGAACGGCAGCTCTGGCCGGAGCGGTCACTCCAGGAGACCCGCTTTCGGCGCGTGGTGTTCGCCGGCGCCGACCGCTACCGGCCGCACGGCCCGAGCTGGTCGGCGATGACCGACGAGGAACTGCGGGATCTGGTCGGCGCTCCGGTCGCCACGGACCGCGGCACCGGCTACGTGCCGCGCGCCGCCGAGCCGGAACCGCAGCTGGTGTTCGAGGAGTTCGCGGTGGCCCGTCTCGCCCGGCCTCGTCCATTCCGCGAACCGGTCTGCATGCCGACGGGGGTGCCCTGGTGGCGGCGCTGGATGCGTCAGGTTCTGCCGGACCGCGGGGCCCGGTCGTGCTGCTGGTACCACGGCGGCGACTGGCACACGGTCAACGCGCTGGCGCTGCAGGTCCTCGAGCGGGCCCGCGCCCAGTCCGTGGACCCCGACGACATGGAGGAGTTCGCCACCGCCCACGCGGCCGCGGCTGGCGCCACTCAGTGGGAGAGCGAGGCGCTGGCCACCCTGTTCAGCATCGGGGACGCGATCCAGCCCGCCAGCGAGCCCGGCTACATCAACGGCCAGCACCGAGCCCAGGCCATGCTGGAGGCAGGTGTACGCCGGACCGTCGTCCTGCACCACGTCTACGACACGTAGCCCCGCACCGCCCGGCGTCCACCCGCACCGCCTTCGCGGGGAAGCCGCGCCGTGCCCAGGTCTGTGGCGACGGGCGGCAGCCGGTCGGAGGCGGCGTGCGGGGCGGCCCGGGGGCAGGGCCGGTTCACACCGGCCACGGAGTCGTCTCCGCCCCGGCCACTGCGCCCTGCCTGGCCGCGAGTGCTGTTCCGCGCCTGCGCCATCTGTGCACCGACGTCGATGACGCTAAAAGATTGACGCAAACCCCTTGATGGGGTAATCTATAAGAGTCAAGCGGGGTGATCGACCCGCAGGACGCCGGACAGTCAGGAGCGGCCGATTCGGGCTGTACGGCAGGTTCGCAGCTACCGGAGCTGGCCCTTGAAGAGATTCGAGGGCAGGGGTTCAACTCCCCTCGGATCGCGAAGTGCTGGACGCGCGCCCCTCCAGAGGCGACGCCCCCGTTGAGAGGGCGCGCACCAACGCAGCAGAACTAACCCGCTCGGTTGATCCCCGGTGCAGGTTGAAGGAGGGAAAGCGCGCCCTCTGGGACTCGTGGTGTCAGCAGCACGCCCCCGCGTGGGGGAGGAGCGGGAGCAGTACCCGCAGAGTTCACGACGTGCCAGCGGGAAGGTGATGCTTCCCCCGGCGGATCCGGTCCGCTGGCACGCGTCGCCCGAGGCTCCTGGGGAGGAGCCGACGGCGGCCCCGCCCCGGCCGGGGAAGGTGACGAGCAAGCCCTTCGCGGGCCCCACCTGATCCGATCCCCGGCCGACGGCGGGAAAACCACGCCCTCGTGGAGTAGTCCGGCTCAACTCACCCCACTCTCAATGGGGAGACCGCGGGTTCGAATCCCGCCGAGGGTACGCAGCAACGCAGCACGTTCACGCAGGCTCTTGTCGTCCATAGGTAGGGCACCGGGTTGTCGACCCGGGAAACGGGGTTCGAGTCCCCGCAGGAGCGCTCACCACTGCCCTCACCCCGGGAAGTGGTGGCCCCGGCCCTGCCGGGACAGGACATGCGACCCGTACGGATTCCCCATGCCGTGCACCGACTCGCTTCCCGTTCCGGCAGGCCGCCCGACGGAACACCCTGACAGGCCGGCCCGGAATCCCCCGCCCTTCCGGCGGTGCGCCCGGGCGCTGGCCCGGCAGACGGCGTTCCCCCTGCTGGTGCGCCACCCCACGGTGCCCAGAGGCGATGGCCCCGCCAGGGGCGCGATCGCCCGACCCCGGAGCCTGCCGGGACAGGACATGCGACCCGCGCGGCTCCCCACACCGCGCACCGACTCGCTTCCCGTCCCGGCAGGCTCCGACCGGGAGCGGGACGTGCGACCGCCCGTTCCACCGTCCACGTAAGGAGCACCCTGTGGCCCCGTACCGCTGCCGGCCGAACGTCATGCTCTCCGCGCCGATCGTCACTCTGCCCACCACGATCGCCCGCCACCTGCGCGCCGACCTCCTCAGCCGACCGGATCCGGCCTGGCACCACTTGGCCCACCTCGTCACCGCCCAGCTCTTTCCCGGCAGCGCCCGCCACACCCTGACCCTGCCTCCGCACGACCTCCAGGACCTGCTGGGCGTCCTGCTGGACATCTCCATCGACTTTTCCAGCGGCACGCTCTTGCCCGAGACGTGCGGCTTCACAGAAGCCGACATCCACGAGGCCATCGACCTCCACCAGCACCACTACGGCCCGCTCCTGGACTGCTGACCTCCGGTCGCCGCCGCGGTCCTGCCGCGCTCGGCCCGCGTCGACCGGCAGACGATGCCACCACCACACCTGGGGAAACCCCGCATGGAACTGCGCCAGCTCTACGCCCCCGCCGACCCGGGCTTCCGGCTGGACCTCGACGGCACCGCCCGCTTCCTCCACGAGGGCTACACCGTCACGGTTCAGGTACGCCGGGCCACGCCCGAGGATGGCCTGTCCTACTACCAGCCACAGGAGAACGACTCCCACGACGTCGTCATGACCGGCACCGTGACCCTGGAAGACATCGCCGTGGGCGCGGCCCGCGCCGTCGCGAACGAGCGCGACGCCCTCAGTATGAGGGAGGCGATGGAGGAGGTCCTGCGCGACGTCGTCGATGACGCCCGCCGCACCGTCGCCCGCCTGAGCGCCCGTGTAGAGCAGATCGACAGCAAGTACCGCGCGCAGCAGCCGTAATTCCTCACCACCACTGCGCCCTGCCCGGCCGTCGGTCCGCCCCGCTGGCGCCGCCGTCGGCCGCCGAGGTCCCGTCCATCCCGCCGCGTCTGCCGGCCGCCGTCCTGGCCGCCCGCGCCTCGTTGCCCTGCCACCTCGCTGCCGCTCGCTGGATCCCCGGCCGAGGCGACGCAAAAAAGTTGACATAGAGGTGGGGGGGTGGGTACTGTAGTGCAGGTAACCCCTGGGGTGCTGTCACTGCTCTGTTTGTTCTGCACACAGTCCGGGGGAGAGCTATCCGCCCGTGTACGGGGTGGAGGCGAGGGTCAGGCGTCCGGATCGCCTGGCCCTTTCGTTTTGCAGGGCTGACCCGACGCTCTGCCATCCCGCGGCCCCCCGGTCGCTGGCCGCTGTCCCGGGCCGCGCTCCGCCTTTGTCGGGCCTGAGCGGCAACGCGGCGCACTGCACCGTGGTGTCCCCCAACCGGCCTGCATCATCCGGCGCGGCTCGTCCAGAGGAAGACGGCCCACGACCACCTGGTCCGTGCCCGTGTGGCTTGGCCGGTACCGTGCCGGCGCCGGGCTGTCATGCCCGAGTGGCCGAGCGTCCGGCCGCGCGGCTGGTGTTGCTGGGTAGTAGCGACAGTCTGCGCCCCTCCCGCCAAGCGGTCTTCGCCGATTCGCCGCCGGGCCTTGGTCCGGCGGCGATAGCGCGGTGAGGGATCCGAGCGGCGGGGGAGGCAGGTGACCGAGGACGAGATCCGGGCACCCGGCCTTGGACAGCGCCCGCTGGCCGGTGATTGGCGGCGGGTGTGCCGCGCGCGGCGCTTCGGGAGGTCTTGCCGCCGTGCAAGTGGCCGGAACTGGAGCGCCTCGCCGAGATCGCCACCGGCAACGACCGGGCCTGGGTGTATGTGCGGGACCTCGGCGAACTGGGCCGCCCGAGCGGTGCCTTGGGCTGTGTTTGCGAGGAGCCGACGGGCTGTAAGGGTAGATGGGCCCCTGGTTCCCGTCGCCGAGGTTCTGGCCGCCCGGGCCCGCGCCGCCGCGCTGAACGTCGTCGCCGTACACCGTGGCCGGCCGGGAGCAGCAAGCACGGTTGTGGCGCGCCCGGGCCCGTCGGACCCATAAGGACGACCGTTCCGCTCGCCGCGGGCGAAGCGTACGGACCGCCTCGGCGGAGCTGCCCACCCTCGGCCGACACTGAGCCTGAGCGTGGTGCGGCTGCGGCCGGAGGGCTACCCGTTCCAGGGGAGGTCGTCGTCGCCGGTGGAACACGTCCATGCGGCCCGCGGCGTTCTTGGCCGCCCCGTACGCCTCCGTCGCGCCCCGCCCCGCTGCCCGCGCCTCGCCGTCCCGGCCCCCGTGCCGCCCGCCGCCGCACCGTCGCGTCACCGCTCCCGCTCCCGCTCCCGCTCGGCCGCCCGCCCCGCCCGTCCGGCCTGTACTCCGGACCGCCCGCGCCTCTGTGCCACCGCCCGCCGTTCCCGCGCGCTGCGCGCGGGAACGGCGTCGAGCGCCGGCGTCTACTGCAGGCCGTCGAGGTGCTGCCGTTCGTCGTCCGCCGCGCTGTCCGGGACCTCGACCCGCTGGGCCCTCGCCTGCTGTATGAGGGCCCGGTAGCTGGTTAGGGCCTGCTCGTACTCGGTGAAGGCCCGCGTCAAGCGCTGCTCCGCGGCCGCGAGGGCCAGAACTAGCTCGGCGTCGTCCTGGGCCGCCGTATCGGGAGAGGCCGGCAGCGAGGTCCGTCCCTCGCCGGCCAGCCGGGCGGTTTTGGCGGTCCGGACGAAGGCGCCCCTGCCCTTGACGGCGTAGACGAGACCCTCTTCCTTCAGGCGCCGGGTCGCGTTCTGCGCCGTGGAGTTCGCGATGCCGAAACGCTCCTGGAGCTCCCGGGCCGAGGGAAAACGGCCGCCCGGGACAAGACGGCCCGCCCGGATATCCGATCGGAGCATGTCGGCTACCTGCACGTAGGGCAGCCGCGGGTCGTCAGCGATCACGCCCTGCCCGCCGGCACGCTCACGAGCGGCGGCCGCAGGTCCACCGCCGCAGTGCCGGTCCTCCCGGGCGCCCTCGCCCTCGGTCCCTCGAGGGTGCTCGCGCACGTAGCTGCCCTGCCCGACAACGGAGTAGACCAGCCCTTCCCGCTTCAGCTCCCGCAGGGCATTCTGGACCGTCGAGCCTGAGACACCGAAGTCGCGCTGCAGCACACGGGCAGAGGGAAGCCGGGCGCCGGGCGGGAACTCGCCGCTGAAGATGGCCGTGCGCAGCACCTCCGCCGCCTGGCGGTAGGGAGGACGCGAGTCGTTTTCCAAGGGCAGGGGCATGGCCTCACGCTACCCACACCGCGCAGGGCGTCCGCTGCCGACGTCCCTCCTGGGGCCGTGCCCGAGCAGCCGTCCGCCGCCGTGCCGCCGCGTCCCGCTCGGCCGTGCCTCGCCGGTCGCGTCGTCGTCCGCCGCCTTGTGGCCCGGTCTCCGTCGTCGATCGTGTCGCCCTCGACTGCCGCGCCTTAAGGGTCCGCGTGCGGCGCGGCCGGAGGGCTACCCGTTCCAGGGGAGGTCGTCGTCGCCGGTGTTCTCGAAGAGCCGGTGGAAAAGGTCCATGCGGCCTGCGGCGTGCTTGGCCGCCCCGTACGCCTCGGTCGCGACGCCGATGAGGCGCATCGCGTCGTCGTCGACGAGGGCGTCGGTGAAGGCGGTCCCGGGCGGGAAGATCCGGTCGGCGTCCTCGTCCTCTTGGCGTAGCCGGGCGAGGTTGGCGTCCTGGACGCGGGCGGCCGCGGCTTCGTGGGTCAGCTCGGCGGCGTCCCGGGCCGGGTCCGGCCGGTGCCGGTCGTGGGGGGTGTTCACCGGGTCACGGTAGCGGCTGGCCCGCGGCCTGCCGTCGCCCCTGGCTGCCCGGCGCCCGTGTGCCCGTCGCGCTCCCCGCTCCCCGCCGCGTCCGCCCCCGGCCCGTCCCGCCGTGCCCCGCTCGTACAGGTCCCCCCGTCCCGCCCGCCTCCCCGCCGTCCCGCCGCCCGCGGCGCCCGTGTGCCCGCCGCGCCCGCGCCCGCCTCCTCGCCGTCCCCGTCCCGC